>CACNPW010000001.1 GCA_902622475.1 uncultured Alphaproteobacteria bacterium
CTTAAGTTTGTTTTTAATTATTTGTTTTATATTTTACCCATCTTTATTGATTAATATATCAGCAAGTTTGGCCATTTAATTAATGTCATTAGATAAAATTAAAAATTTATTAGATAAAAACAATTTTGATTTTCATTTTATTGAATCTGTAGATTCTACAATGTCAGAGGTTAAAAAACTTATTTATAATAGAAATATATGTTTGATGGTAAATGAACAAAAAAAAGGATTTGGAAGAAGAGGAACAACTTGGGAAAGTCCAAAAAATAATGTCTATATTTCAATTTTATCTAAAAATATATTGCCAATAGAAAATCATTTTTTAAATAATGCTTTTATTACTAATATGATCTGTTCTGTGATTGAAAATATTTGTAATGTTAAAACTCAAATTAAATGGCCAAATGACATTTTAATTAATAAAGAAAAAATTTCTGGAATAATTTCTGAAATATTTAGTATCAAAAGTGATAAATATATAAATACTGGTTTTGGAGTTAATATAGTATCTTCTCCAAAAATTGAAAATTATCCAACGACATATATTAATAAATATAATAAAGAAGTTAACAATTTTTATTTTGTATATGAAATTATGGAAGAGTATTTTAAGAATATAAAACAACTACTAAATAATCACGAAAAAATTATGACTGAATATAAAAGTAGATTATTATATTTAGGAGGCAATATTAATTTAAAAATTGATGAACAATATGTAAAACAAGGAATATTTCATAATCTTAACCCAGATGGTTCAATCACTTTAAAAAATAATATTAATTTTGAAAATATATATAATGCTAGAATAATTTAATGATTGTTATTGATGCGGGCAATACTAATATAGTTATAGGTTTTTATACAAAAAATAAATTAAATAAAATTATTAGATTAAAAACAGAAAAACGAATCAATATTGCACAAAAAGAAATAAATAAATTTTTTAAATCTAACAAAAAGTTTATTAATAATCTAAATGAAAGATTTTGTATCTTGTCATCTGTTGTACCTTCTTTAAATTTAATTTTTAAAAATATTTTTCAAAAAAATAAATTCAAATTTTATGTAATTAATCCAAAAAAAATATCATTTAGAAATAGAATCAATTATAATTTAAATCAAATTGGAAGTGATCGAATAGCCAACTATGCGTATGTATATAGTAAGAAAATCAAAGACTGTATAATTGTTGACTTTGGTACAGCTACTACTTTTGATGTTATTAAAAATTATAAATATTTAGGTGGATTAATTTTTCCAGGTATAAATCTCTCAATGGATACACTTTTAAAAAATGCTGAGTTAATCAAAACTTCAAAAATCTCAAAATCAAATAAAATTGTTAATAATAATACATCTGCTTCTATTCAATCAGGTTTCTATTTTGGTTATTTACATGCAGTTAATGGCATTTTAAAGCAAATTATTAAGGAGAATAATTTTATGCCTAAAGTCTATATTACGGGTGGTCTAGGTAAAATATTTACAGATAAAATTATTTATAAACCTATATATATGGAACATTTAACATTAGAAGGAATAAAAGAAATCGGTAACAAACATTTTTATGAGTAATAATTTACAACTAAATGATTTTAATGAAGGGCTACACTTTTTATCTCTTGGAGGTATTGGAGAAATAGGTGCAAATTGTTATCTTTATGGATGTGATGGAAAATGGATAATGATAGATTTAGGTCTTTCATTTGCAGATGAAAAGTTTCCTGGTGTAGATTTATTGGTACCAAAAATAGATCATATTGAAAGTTTAGAAGATAATCTTGAGGCTATTATTATC
Organism: uncultured Alphaproteobacteria bacterium; assembly: GCA_902622475.1. Taxonomy (GTDB): domain Bacteria; phylum Pseudomonadota; class Alphaproteobacteria; order HIMB59; genus CACPNW01. Next base: position 1,802 of record CACNPW010000001.1, read on the forward strand.
AGTCATGGTCATGAAGATCATGCAGGAGCTGTTGCGTTCTTAGCAAATAAAATTAAATGCCCAGTATATGCAAGTAAATTTGCAAAATTTCTTATCGAAAATAGGCTAAAAGAATTCAATAAAGTAGAAGGATTTACTTTAGAAGAGATAAATCTAGACAAGAAATTAATACTCAATAATTTTGAAATAAGTTTTATTCCAACTACACACTCAATTCCTGAGCCATCTGCAATAGTAATTAAAACAACATATGGATCATTACTTCATACTGCTGATTGGAAAATAGATCATTCACCTACTTTAGGAGACTCATTTGCAAAAGAAAAATTCGAAAAATTAGGAAATGATGGATTACTTGCCTTAATAGGTGATTCTACTAACGCAAATGTGCCTGGTAAGTCAGAATCTGAAAGTGATGTTAGGGATGAACTGACAAGTATATTTTCAAGATTTTCTAATAGAATTGTTGTTACTTGTTTTTCTTCAAATATTGCAAGAATGAAAAATATTATTCAAGCAGCAAAAAAAAATAAAAGAAAGGTCGCTCTCGTTGGTAGGAGTATGAAAAAAAATATCGAAGTAGCAAGAAAATGTGGTTATGTTGCAGATGATGAAATTTTTATCAGTGAAGATGAAGCGTCTTATATACCAAGAGAAAATTTAGTCATAATTTGTACTGGAAGTCAGGGTGAAAAAAGATCTGCTCTTTTCAGAATAGCTTATAATTCTCATCAGCATTTACATTTAGAGCCTGAAGATGTAGTAATTTTTAGCTCTAGAGATATTCCTGGTAATGAAAAATCAATAAATAATTTAAAGAACTTACTTATTAGACAAAGAGTTGAGATTGTAACAGCTGATGATGATTTAGTACATGTTTCAGGTCATGGTTATGCAGATGAGATAAAACAAATGTATAATTGGACAAAACCGTATTTATCTATACCTGTCCATGGTGAACCCATGCATCTAGAGGCGCATAAACAATTATCTAACTCATCTCAAGTACCATTTACTAAAATTTTAGAAAATGGAAAATGTCTCAAAATTGCACCAGGTGAACCTAAAATTGTAGAAAAATTTGAAACTGGAAAATTAATTGTTGAGGGTAAAAATCTTTACGACTCTGAATCTGCATTTATTAAGGAAAGAAGGAAATATTCATTTGAGGGGTTAGTTTTAATCTCTTTAATTATCAATGATGGTGACTATTCAATTAATAAAAATATGTTTCTTACCTTAAAAGGATTGCCGGGGATAGATGAAGAAAATATTAAAAATGATTTTAAAATACTTTTCATAGAAAACTATACAAAACTTAACAAAGATCAAAAATCTTCAGATCTTATAGTATCTGACTTAGTTAAAAGTAGTTTTAGAAAGATTATAAAAAATTCAATTCAAAAAAAACCAGAAATTGAAGTTCATTTAATACGATCTTAATGGCATTATTTACTCATGTTCTAATTTTTATCCTTGTTTGGTGGATTTTATTTTTCATACTTCTACCGATTAAGATAAAAGTACCCCAAAAAGTAGAATCTGGACATGCAAAAAGCGCTCCAAGTAAGCCATATCTTCTAATAAAATTTATAACAACTTCATTAATATCAGCTTTAATTTTATTTTTTTTGATTTTATTTGGATTTGATTTATCAAATATATTTAATAAATGAAATATTCTAATTTTTTTCTTCCCACTATTAAAGATGCACCATCAGATGCTGAAATAATTTCACATAAATTAATGATCAGAGCTGGCATGATTAAACAATCTAGCGCAGGTATTTATTCGTGGTTACCCCTAGGTCTACTTGTATTAAAAAAAATTGAGCAGATTGTTAGAGAAGAACAAAATAATGCAGGTGCAGTAGAACTGCTTATGCCTACGATTCAATCTTCTGATTTATGGATTAAATCAGGAAGATACGATGATTATGGTAAAGAAATGTTAAGGATTACAGACAGAAGTGGAAGAGAAATGCTTTACGGCCCAACAAATGAAGAATTAATTACGGATATATTTCAATCACATATAAATTCTTACAAAGATCTTCCAAAAAATCTTTATCATATTCAATGGAAATTTCGAGACGAGGTAAGGCCTAGATTTGGAGTAATGCGAGGAAGAGAATTCTTAATGAAGGATAATTATTCATTTGATCTTGATGAAAACGAAGCAAAAAAATCTTATGACAATATGTTTAAAGCATACATAAAAACTTTTATTAGAATGGGATTAACGCCAATTTCCTTAAGAGCAGAAACAGGACCAATTGGTGGTAATTTAAGTCATGAATTTCAAATACTAGCTAAGACAGGTGAAAGTACACTTTATTATGATAAAAAATTAGAAACACTAAACCCTGAAACTATAGACCCAAATGAGTTGCAGTCATTTTATGCTGCAGTTGATGATCAACATGATGAAAAAAATTGCCCAATTTCAAATGAAGATTTAAAAATTTCTAAGGGCATTGAAGTGGGTCATATATTTTATTTTGGAACAAAATATTCTGAGAAATTAAATGCATTTGTTCAAGATAAAAGTGGGAAAAATATTCCAGTGCATATGGGATCATATGGCATTGGTGTCTCAAGACTGGTGGGTGCAATTATAGAAGCTTATCATGATGAAAAAGGAATTAGGTGGCCTTTAGAGGTTGCTCCATTTAAGGTTTCCATAGTTAATTTAATGCCAGATGATCAAGATTGTGCCATAAAGTCATCAGAGTATTATGAATATTTTATGAAAAATAATATTGAAATTATTTTAGATGATAGAATCTGCAGTATAGGAAAAAAATTATCTGATAATGAGTTAATTGGTACTCCTTATCAAATTGTTATTGGCAAAAGAGATTTAAAAGATAATTTAGTAGAAATAAAAAACCGTCAAAATAATGAAAGTAAAAAAATTTCATCTAGTGGTGTAATTGATTTTATTATCAATAAATTAAAAAAATAAATGATTTCTAAATCAGAACAATTACTGATTTTTAGGTTTCTATTCTCTAAGAAATCTGATGGCTATGTTTCTATTTTCGCTTGGTTTTCAATAATAGGTATTAGTTTAGGAGTAGCAGCAATTATTATAGTAATGTCTGTTATGAATGGTTTTAGAATTGATCTAACTAATAGAATAATTGGACTTAATTCACATCTCAATATTTATAGTTTTGATAATGAGATAACAAATAAGCAAGCTGATGAACTCATATTGAATATTGATAATTCTTTGTTTTACCAACACTACAAATCTATTGAAACAAATGGATTAATTATAAAATCAAATAACTCAAAAGGTGTTATGATCAAAGGTTATGATGAATATGATAAAAATCATTATTTGTTTAATTCAATTAATAGGGGGGCATTAATTCAAAATACAAAAAGTGAAATATTAATTGGAGATTCCTTAGCGAACGAAATGAATTTAAATGTGGGAGACAAAGTTAAAATTGCTATTCCTAAGACTGATAAAACAATATTAGGTAATATTCCAAGATTCAAAACATTGGAAGTAATAGGTATATTTGATCTAGGTTTATATGAATATGATTCAAATTTAATTTTTATATCTTCTGAACTTGTTAGAAAATTACTTTTATATGATAAAGATGTATATAACAAAATTGAATTCTTTATATCGTCTCCTAATGACATCGAATTATTTAAAAATAAAGCTGAATTAGCAACATCTAATCTTTTATTAAATTTTTATTCAATTTCTTGGAAGGATCAAAACAAAACTCTAATAAATGCGCTCAAAGTAGAAAAGAATGTTATGTTTATTATTCTTTCTTTAATTATATTAGTTGCATCATTAAATATAATTTCAGGGCTAATTATATTTGTAAAAGAAAAAAACAAAGATATTGGTATTTTAAAAACTATTGGAATGAGTGATAAAAGTATTATAAAAATATTTTTTTCTATTGGAATCTCAATCGGTTTGATTGGATCTTTAATAGGATTAATAATTGGAATACTTTTCACAGTAAACATTAAATCAATTCAAAGGTTGTTAGAATATTTACTTGGAACAAAACTGTTTTCTGAAGAAGTGTATTACTTATCATCTTTACCTTCCAAAATTAGCATAAATGAGGTTGTTTACGTACTTTGTGTAGCAATAATCATATCAATAATTTCAACTATTTTTCCAGCTTTAAGCTCAGCTAGAATAGACCCTGTTAAAAGTTTAAGAAGTGAATAACAAATATTTATTAGAGATATCCAATTTAAGTAAATATTATTCAAATGAAAATAATTTAAAAATTGAGATAATTAAAAATCTAAATTTTAAATTAATGCAAAACACTAAAGTTTCGATTGTCGGGCCTTCAGGTTCAGGCAAAACAACTTTTCTGAATATTATTGGTTTACTTGATTCAGAATATGATGGAAGCTTTTATTTTAAGAATAAAGATATTTCTTTATGCTCTAAAGATGAAACGAATAAAATTAGAGGATTATCAATTGGTTTTATTCATCAATTTTTTCATCTTATACCTGAACTTACTGTGATCGAGAATGTTATGCTACCATTATTAATAAATAAAAATGAAAGGAAAAGTTATGAAATTTCTAAAAAACTACTTCTTGAATTTGGTTTAGATGATAGGATTAATTATAAACCTTTAAAATTATCAGGAGGAGAGCAACAAAGGGTCGCTATTGCAAGATCTTTAGTAAATAATCCAGATTTAATTTTAGCTGATGAGATGACTGGAAATCTTGATGAAGACACTGCTAACAACATTTTTAAATTTTTTATTAATTATATCGAACAAAATAAAAAAACTTTAGTATATGTTACTCATAACAAAACTTATTCTTTATTAGCTGATGAAATTTATTATTTTAAAAATAAAAAAATACATTTGACAAATGAATAATCCTTTTATTCATTTAAGATCTTTATCTTCATATTCTTTATCTGAAAGTACGCTAAAAATTACTAATTTAGTAGATCTTGCTAAAAAAAATGAAATGCCTGCAATCGCCATTACAGATAATAATAATATGTTTGGAGTATTTGAATTCTCCAAAGAATGTGTTAAAAATAATATTCAACCTATAATTGGAACTTCAATAAATTTATTGGATATTATTGTAAATAATCAAATTTCCCAAGTTACATTTTTAGTCAAAAATGAAATTGGGTATAGAAATCTATTAGAATTAAGCTCACTTTCTCATCTTAATGAAGGACATAATGTTGGTATATATTTTTCTCAATTAGAAAAATTTTCTGAAGGTTTATATTGTTATATAGGTGGTGAGTTTAATCCTTTACTTTTATTAAACAAAGAAAACAAAAAAAAAGATATCATTCAATTAATAGGTAATTTTAAAAAAGTTTTTAATCAAAATTTTCTTTTTGAAATTCAAAGAATAAATGATCAAAATATCGATGTTTTTGAAAAAGAATTTATAAATTTATCAAAAGAATTTGACGTACCTCTTATTGGTTCAAATAATATTAAGTACGCTAATAAAGATGATTATTCAGCTCATGATGCATTACTATGTATTGCCCAAAAATCTACAATTAACAATTCTCAAAGAAATACTTCTAATGAAAATATTTATTTTAAGTCAAATGAAGAAATGTATGCAAATTTTGAAGATATTCCAGAGATAATACTAAATAATTTAAATATTTCTCTATCTTGTAATTATTTTCCTGAATCAACAAAACCACAATTACCCGAATTTAAAAATAATCAAAATTTATCAGCTGAAGATTTTTTATTAAAATCATCAGAGTTAGGCCTTGATAAAAAAATAAAGGAAAAGGATATTAAAAATGTAGAAATTTATACTGATAGATTGAAATATGAAAATGAAATAATAATTAGAATGGGTTTTGCAGGATACTTTTTAATAGTAGCAGACTTTGTTAATTGGGCTAAAGCACAGCATATCCCAGTTGGTCCTGGACGAGGATCTGGTGCTGGAAGCTTGGTTGCTTGGTCTTTAGGTATAACTGATTTAGATCCATTGGAGTATGATTTATTATTTGAACGATTTTTAAACCCAGAAAGAGTATCAATGCCAGATTTCGACATAGACTTTTGTCAAACTAGAAGAGATGAAGTTATTGAATATGTAAATAATAAATATGGAAGTGAATGTGTTGCTCACATAATTACATTTGGTACTCTGGCATCAAGAGCTGCGGTAAGAGATATTGGTAGAGTTTTAGAAGTTCCGTATGGAGAAGTAGATTCTTTTGCTAAACTGATACCTTTTAATCCATCAAATCCACTTACTTTAAGTGAGTCAATTAAATCTGAAAGAAGCTTACAAGAAAGAATAAGCAGTGATGAAAGAATTTCAAATATTATTGATGTAAGTCTAAAAATTGAAGGAACTCATAGACATGCTTCTACTCATGCTGCTGGCGTTGTAATTGGTCATGAAAAATTGTCTAAAGTAGTTCCTTTATATAAAGATCAGAATACTAATACTAATGCAACGCAATTTTCAATGAAATATGTTGAAGAGGCAGGTTTAATAAAATTTGATTTTCTTGGCCTGACTACATTATCCATTATAGATGATTGCACAAAATTAATAGTCAAAGAAAATAAAAATTTTTTAATAAGTAAGATTCCTCTTAATGACAACAAAACTTATGATCAGTTAAGTAAAGGAGATACAGTGGGAATATTCCAATTAGAAAGTAACGGTATGGGTAGCGTTCTTCGCCAATTACAACCTGATAGATTTGAAGAAATAATTGCTGTGGTTGCTTTGTTTAGACCTGGTCCAATGGATAATATTCCTTCTTTTTGTAACAGAAAACATGGACGTGAAAAAATTAAATATCTTCATTCGATGTTAGAAAATGTATTAAAAGAAACTTATGGAATTATTGTCTATCAAGAACAAGTAATGAAAATAGCACAAGTTTTATCTAATTATTCTTTGGGTGAAGCAGATTTATTAAGAAGGGCAATGGGAAAAAAAATTCAAAAAGAAATGGATATGCAAAAATCAAGATTTATTGAAGGTGCAATCCAAAATAATATTGAAAAAAAAGAGGCTTCGAAAATTTTTGATTTAGTCGATAAATTTGCAGGTTATGGCTTTAATAAAAGCCACGCCGCTGCATATGCTTTGATATCTTATCAAACAGCTTATCTAAAAGCTAATTTTCCACATGAATTTCTTACAGCTACACTAAACTATTCTATTGATAGAACAGATAAAATTATCTTACTTAAACAAGAAATAGAGAGATTAAATATAGAATTTTTAAAACCAGATATAAATTTTTCAAACTCTTTATTTTCAATTGAAATAAATGAGAATGGAAAATCAATTAGATTCGGTTTAGCGGCAATTAAAGGAGTGGGGCTTAAATCGATTTCAAGTATGGTAGATGAAAGAAATAAAAATGGCAAATTTAAGAGTATTATTGATTTTATGACAAGGGTTTCAAAAGAAGTTATAAACAAAAGACAGCTTGAAAAGCTTATACAAGCTGGAGCTTTTGATAGCATTGAATTAAATAGAGCAAAATTATTTAATAACGTCACAAAATTTGTCGATTTATTTGGCGTTGATAAAAATCTAAATCAGCATATGCTTTTTGAAGATAATGAAATTTCATTTGATGATAAAAATCTTTTTAAGCAAAATTATTATAAATGGAAGAACTCAGAAATTTTATCAAATGAATTAGAGGTAATTGGATTTTATTTTTCTGATCATCCTCTGAATTACTATCCTAAAAAATTTTTCGAGTTGGAAAAAATTTTTAAATTTAAAGATTTTTCAGAAAATACTGAAATTAACTCAATAAACGTTTGTGGAGCAATCTTAGATATTAAAGAAAGATCTAATAAAGATGGTAAAAAATATGCATTTATAACGGTTTCAGAAATTAGTTATCAGTATGAGCTAACAATATTTAGTGAAAATCTTTATAAGTATCGATCAATTTTAAAAGAAGGTAATTTATTAATATTTACAATTGATATTATAAAAAATAACACTGATACCCGTTTTATCATTAAAAATATATCTTCACTCAGAGATATTTTTGCCAAAAATAAATATAAGTTTAATATTTATACAAACACTAATAATATTATTGAATTAAAGGACAAAATTTTTGAAAAAAAACAGAATAATAACTCTAATAATAGAATTGAGCTTTTTGTAACACTAGATCAAAAACTAATAAATTTTGATTTTAATAAATATTCCATTAAATCATTCAAAAAACTTGACGAATTAAATAAATCTAAAATTTTAGATTATTCTTTAGAAATCTCTTGAAAAAATAATACATTATAATATTAAGTCAGCAAATTAAATCTAGCACACAGAAAAAACCGGTGTTTTTGTTTCTGTGGAGGTTAAACCGGGGGTTATTATGAATTTACCAGAAGTTAAACTAGAAGATCTTCTTGAGTCAGGCGTTCACTTTGGACATAATGTTAGAAGATGGAATCCAAAAATGAAAGAATATATTTATGGTGTTAGAAATAACATACATATTTTTGATTTGAGAATAACATTAGAATTATTAAATTCCGCACTTGTCAAAATCCATGAAACTGTTTCTAAATCAGGAAAAGTTCTATTTGTTGGAACAAAAAAACAATGTAGTGATGTTGTTAAAGATTTAGCAATGCTGAATAACAATTTTTATGTAAACAAAAGGTGGCTAGGGGGTACTTTAACTAATTGGAAAACAATCTCAAATTCTATAAAACGTTTAGACGAAATTGAATTATTTCTAAAGGATAATGAGTCTTCAAAAAACTTATCAAAAAAAGAATTATTAGATATTTCAAGAGAAAAACAGAAACTTGATTTAAATATTGGTGGTATCAGAACTCTTAATGGAAAACCAGATCTGTTAGTTGTTTTTGATGTAATTAAAGATAAAATTGCTGTTCGAGAAGCCGCTAAACTTAATATACCTGTTGTAGCTATTGTAGATTCAAATGCTGATCCAGAAAATATTGATTATATAATTCCAGGTAATGATGATGCTCTAAGATCAATCAATCTCTACAAAAATTATTTTACAAAAACTATTGAAGACGCAGTAAATTTTCAAAATGAAATGTCTAACAAAGATGAAGTTGAAATTGAAGATAAAATAACTCAAGGTGATAAATGATGATGAATATTACAGATCTTATTAAAGAATTGAGAAATAAAACTGGAGCAGGTTTTTTAGATTGTAAAAAATCTTTAGAGGAAAATAACAACGATATTGAAAAATCTATTGAATCATTAAGAAAAAAGGGTTTAGCTAAAGCATCTAAAAAAAGTGATCGAGCAGCAAATGAAGGTGCCGTGGGAATATATACTAATGAGAATATTACTGCATTAATTAAGGTTAACAGTGAAACTGATTTTGCCGCAAAAAGCGAAACTTTTTTAGACTTTCTTGATAGCTTGGGAAAACTAATTTTAGAAAACAATATTAATTTAGATAAAAATCAATTTTTAAATTTAAAATATGAACAAGGAACAGTTCAAGATTACTTTAATACAATGATATCAAAAATTGGAGAAAATCTCATTTTAAATGATTTAACTATTAAGGAAAACAAAAATTCTAATTTTGCATTTTATATACATAATAGTTATAGAAACAATATTGGTAAAATAATATCATTACTAGAATATTCTTGTAATAATAAGGATTCTAAAATTGAAAATTTATCTAAAAACTTATGTATGCACATTGCAGCAATGAAGCCTGAGTCTATAGATGTTGACGATTTGGATAAAAGTTTAGTTACTAATGAAGAAAAAATTCAAAAAGATTTAATTTTAAATTCAGGTAAACCTTCTAATATAGCTGAGAAGATTTTGGAAGGTAAGATGAAAAAATTCTACGGTGAAGTTACTTTGCTTAACCAATCATATATCTTAGATCAGGATAAGACAGTTAAACTAGTTTTAGATGAATATTCTGAAAATGATTTTAAGATAAATTCGTTTGAATTAATTAGCCTATAGAATGCAAAAGCGTATATTACTTAAAATATCTGGTGAATCACTTATGGGATCTTCTACCTATGGGATAGATGTATCTACTATAAATCAGATATCTAATGAAATAAAAAATGTTTATAAAAAAAAATATCAAATTTGTTTAATAATTGGTGGCGGAAATATATTTAGAGGTATCAAGGGTGCATCTGAAGGAATTGATAGATCTACATCAGATTATATGGGAATGCTAGCTACAGTAATGAATGCCTTATCTTTACAAAGTAGTTTAGAAAAGATAAATGTTCCAACCAGAGTACAATCTGCAATAAATATGTCTCAAATTGCTGAACCGTATATAAGGAGAAGAGCAATAAGACATCTAGAAAAAAATAGAATTGTAATTTTTGCTGCGGGTACTGGAAACCCTTTCTTTTCAACTGATACCGCCGCTTCTTTGAGAGCCTCTGAGTTGGATTGTAAATTAATAATAAAAGCAACTAAGGTAGATGGAATTTATAACAAAGATCCTATAAGATTTAAAAATGCTAAACTTATTAAAAATATCTCTTACAACCAGGTAATAAATAAAAATTTGCATGTAATGGATCTGACTGCAATTAGCTTAGCTAAAGACACAAAAATACCAATATACATAACAAATATATTTAAAAAAAACTCTCTAATTAATGTTTTGAATCGTAAGGGATCATATAGTAAGATAAGTTAATTATGAGTGAAGTTGAAAGTAAAATGAATTCAGCTCTTCTACATTTTGAAAAAGAATTGAATTCTTTAAGAACCTCAAGAGCCAACCCTGCAATGCTAGACAATATATTAGTAGATGCATATGGAACAAAAACCCCACTAAATCAATTAGGAAACATTTCTGTACAGGATGCAATTACAATAACAATACAAATTTGGGATTCATCTCTTATAAAAAATATAGAAAATGCTATTACTGAATCTAATTTAGGTATTAATCCACAAACTGATGGTCAATTAATTAGATTACCGATACCCAAGTTAAGTGAAGAAAGAAGAAAAGAAATCATTAAAATTGCATCTCAGTTTGCTGAAAATTCAAAAGTTACTGTAAGAAATATTAGAAGAGATTTTATTGATAGTTCAAAAAATGAAAAAAAAACATCTAATCTTTCTGAAGATGAATTAAAAAGAAAAATTGATGAAATTCAAAAAATAACAGATATCAAAATTAAGGACATAGATAAAATTTTAGAAGAAAAAAAAGTTGATATTCTGAAAGTTTAGGTTTGAAAAATAAATTAAACCATATAGCCTTAATTCTTGATGGTAACAAAAGGTGGGCACAAAAAAATAATTTAAGAAACATTTATGGATATACTAAAGGTTTTGAAAATATAAAAAAAATTGTAAAATATTCATTATCTTTGAAAATTTCGAACTTAACATTGTTTACCCTGTCCTCTGAAAACTACAATAGATCTTCAGTAAATTTAATTTATAAAATAATATATGAAAACTTTACTAATGTATTTGAAGAATTAGTAAGAAAAAATGGAGTTAAGGTAAATATATTTGGAGATAGAAAAAACTTACCAACTAAAATTATTGATATTTTTGATAAAATTGAAAATTTATCATCAAATAATAAATCACTTAATTTACATATTGCTTTCAATTATGGATTTAAAAATGAAATCAAGGATGTTTTAGAAAAGATAAAAAATAATGATGTAAAAATTAATTTAAAAAAAAAAATTGATGTAGATAAGCTTTTTTACCTAGGCACAATTCCAGATCCGGATATACTAATAAGAACTGGTGGGTATCAAAGATTAAGTAATTTTATAATGTATAAACTCACTTATACAGAATTATTTTTTACTAAAACATTGTGGCCAGAATTTTCAGAGAGTGAATTATCATCAATTATTAATAAATTTCTTATAATTGACAGAAAATATGGTTTATAAAAATTTTTTTTTAAGATCTGTATTTTCATTCTTGTTTATAATTATTTATCTGATTATTTCATTTATAAATTTTAGTTATTTTTTCTATGTAATATTTTTCATATACGCTTTGATAATTTTTGAAATTTTTATTTATTTTAAAAAAAATAAATTATTCCCTATTTTATATATTTTAATATCTTTTGTATTTTTTTTAATGATAGAGTTTAGGAATTTTGAATTTAAAGTATTTAATTTATTTATATTCTCTATTATTATGTTTGATACATTTTCTTATTTGACTGGAAAAATTTTAGGAAAAAATCAATTAATAAAAATAAGTCCGAATAAAACTATTGAGGGATTTGTAGGTGGTTTTATTTTATCTTTTGTGCTAAGTATTCTTTTTTCGTATTTTCTTAAAATTAATATAAATTTATACTTATTTTTATTTATTATTTTAATTATACTAACCGGTTTTGTAGGAGATATCATTCAATCATATTTTAAAAGAATTAATCATCTTAAAAATTCTAGTGAATTTATACCAGGTCATGGAGGAGTTTTTGATAGGTTTGATAGTTTTTTATTTTCAATAATTTTTTATTCTATATCTATAAATTTTTTATTATGAATATTAATATTTACGGAAGTACAGGAATTATAGGTAAAAAAACGCTTGAACTTATTGATAGTAATTTTCCAAATTTAAAAATTAATTTGTTATGCGCAAAATCAAATTCCAAATTATTAAAAAAACAAATTATTAAATTTAAACCAAAATATGCTTTTCTTGATGAAATAAATAAATTTGCAAAATATAATTACAAAATTAATAAAACAAAAATTCTTAATTTTGAAGAACTACTAAGTTATTTAAAGTCTAGTAAATCTGATTTTAGTATATTAGCTATATCAGGTTATAAATCTTTATACTTTTTAGATAGTATAATTCAAAACACTAATAATTTAGGTATTGTAAGTAAAGAAGCCATAGTTTCGGCTGGGCATATTTTTAAAAAAAAAAAATATTTTATCAAAACAAATATTTATCCTTTAGATTCTGAGCATTTCTCACTACATGAATTTTTTAAAAAAAAAGAAATTAATAATTCAATAAAAAATATTATTCTAACTGCCTCTGGCGGACCATTTTATAAAAAGAAATTTAGTACTTTAAAAAACATTAATTTTTCTCAAGCAATAAAACATCCAAAATGGGAAATGGGTTATAAAAACAGTATTGATTCTGCTACTCTTGTTAACAAATGTTTAGAGTTAATTGAAGCACATTACCTGTTTGATATTCCTTTTGAAAAGTTAAAAATTTTAATTCATCCTGAAGCTATTGTACATTCTATTGTTGAATATGATAATTTTGTAACACATTTTAATTTATTCAAAAATGATATGAAAATTCCTTTATTAAATTTTTTGAACTCATCTAGTCTAAAATCAATAAAGAAAAATAATGTATTATTTCTTAAAAAATACGAGACATTAGATTTTCAAGATGTAAAAAATGAAATTTTTCCAATTTATAAATTTTTTCTAAAAATTGATAAGAAAAGACCAGAAAATATAATTAAATTTAATATCGGAAATGAATTTGCCGTTAATTTATTTAAAAATAAAAAAATTAACTATACAGATATTTACAAGATTATCAAAAAAGTAACATCTTTAAATTTGTATTCTTCAGTAAACACCATTAAAGGTATAATTAAATATCATGAAGAAATTGAAAACAAATTACAAAAAATTTCACTTAATAATTTATAGTTTATTTCTTATTCTTTTTATATGCAGAACTACATTTTCAAATGATATTATTTTTAATATTCAAGGTAATAAATTTACAGATTCTGATGCTATACTTTCTTTATTAAAAGAAATTCCACAAACTACTAATTTAGATTATAGCAATGAGATAATCAAAACTTTAAATAATTCTAATTTATTTTCAAATGTTGAAATTTTATTCAAAGAAAATATTTACACAATAATTGTAAAAGAATATCCAAATATTAACAAAATTAAATTTGATAATAACGATAGGTTAAAAGATGATGATCTGGAATTAATAATTAAAGAAATTAATTATAATACATATAATGATGTTCAAACAAAAATCTTCATAAATGAAACTATAAAATTATATGAGTCTTTTGGTTATAACAATGTAAATATCACTTACTCTAAAAAATTAAATAACGAAAATAACACAGTTGATTTATTTTTTGATATAGACGAAGGAAAGATTACAAAAATAAATAAAATATTAATATATGGTAATAAATCAATTAAGTCACAAGAAATAATAAATTTAATAACTTCAAAAACAAAATCATTAAAAAATTTATTTGCTAACAATAATTTTAAGCCTGCAATAGTTGAAAGAGATAAATTTATAATTACTAATTATTATAAAAATCAAGGTTATATTGACATAAATGTGCAATATAAAATTGAATATCTTCAAAATAATAAAGTTGATATTTACTTTTATTTAGAAGAAGGTAATTCTTATCAACTATCTAAAGTAGATATAATTGATAGTAAAAATATTTTAAGTAAAGAAATAATTGATTTAATAAATTCTGAAAAAAATTCTTTTCAATCTGATCAAAAATTTTTCTCTGCAGATAATATTAAAAATTTCAGGCAAAAAATTTCTGATATTATTATAAATAGTGGAATTGATTTTTTTGAAATAGTAACTTTGGATCAAGTTTCAGAAAATAAAGTAAATATATTATTTCAGATTAAACCTATTTCACCTAAATACACAAAACAAATTAATATTATTGGCAATAATAGAACGTTTGATTATGTGATTAGAAGAGAGCTTAGCCTAGCTGAAGGCGATGCTTTCAATGATATTCAATTAAAGAATATAAGAGATAAATTACTTTCCTTAAAACTTTTTGAAACTGTAGATATTAATGAGGAAGAACTTGATGATAATTTAAGTAATTTAACAATAGTTGTAAAAGAGAAACAAACTGGTAGTTTTAATGCAGGAGTTTCGATTGGTACTTTAGATGGTTTTGCGATTGTAACTGGATTGAGTGAGAAAAACTTTTACGGTACTGGTAGATCTTTAGATGTACTTGTTAATACCTCCAATGATAATAATGAATATAAAATTATTACAACAGATAGATTATCTTATGAAAATGATGCAGATATCAGTTACAAAATTAATTATAAACAAAGAGATTATTCTAAATCAAGTTCTTATAAATTAGATACCTTAAGCTCTGGTGTTGGTTTAGGTTATAAATTGAATAATAATTTCTACCATAGTTTTGATCTAGAATACGTATTAAAAGATTATAAGATAACTGATAACACTAGTGTTTCTAAATCTATTTTAGACTCTTCAGGTGGAAATATGAGCTTTTTAATTAAGAATAATTTCCGATACTCCACACTTAATCCAGGATTCATATCAAGAAAAGGAAATTATTTAAATTTTAATAACACAATTGAAACACCAACAAGCTCAGCTAATGGATTTGTGAGAAATATCATTTCTTTAAAGAAATTTTATACATTATCAAATAAAGATATATTTGCGATACAATCAAAAATTGGGAATATTTTTTCACTAAATAATAATGATATTTTAACTGATGATAAGTTTTCTCTTGGAGGCAGATGGTTAAGAGGTTTTGATAATTATGGAGTGGGACCTCGTAATTCTAGAAGTTCATATATCGGAGGTAATAACTTAATAGCAACAAAATTTGATTATTCACATGAAATTACCAATAACACTAATTTTCCTATCTTTCTCAATGTTTTTAACGATTATGGTATAATATGGGAAAATAAAACTAAACCAACTCATAGTGATAATAGCTTAAGATCATCAGCCGGTTTTGGTTTAAAGTTTTATTCAGCAATAGGCCCAATTGGATTTACTTGGGGTTTTCCGATTTTAGACAAAGAATATGATATTAAACGAATGTTTTTATTTTCTATAGGAAATATAGATTGAAAATAACTTATTTAATAATTTTTATTATATTAAATAGTTTCTGTTCAACTTTAGTAGCGCAATCAATAGTTGTTGTGAATATACAATTATTAATAGATAAAAACCCCAATTATCTCGCCTCATTAGAATCTTTAGAAAAAAGTCAAAAAAAATACTTAAATGATTTTAAAGAACAAGAAAATAAGTTAAAAAAAATGTTAGAAGATATAGAAACATCAAAATTAATTTTAAATGAAAATGAAATCAATACTCAAATTGAAAGTTATAATAAGCAGCTTAACGAATTCTCAATTCTTGTAGAAGAGTTTAATTTTCATTACCAGAATCAAATAATTGAAATGAGGGAAAGTTTGCTTAAAGAAATAATTAGTTTATTGGAATACTATGCTATTAGTAATAAAATTGATCTAATTTTGGATTCAACAAGTTATTTGATTGCTTCAAATACAATAGATATAACTGAAGACATTAAAAAAAAGCTAGATGAAATAAATATTAATTTGGAATACAGAGACTTTGAAAAAAATTAAGTATACAGATATAAAAAATATATTAGAATCTAACTCCTTAGAAGTAAAGTCTAATATTTCTAATCAAGAAATATTTAATAAAATTAAAACTTTATCTAATGCATCAGAAAAAGATTTATCCTTTTTTTCTAATCAAAAATATTTTAAAGATTTAAAAAAAACTAAAGCTAAAGCATGTTTAATTCAAGAAAAGTTTGCTGAGTTTTTACCTATTTCTTGCTCACCAATTATAGTAGAAGATCCATATTTAGCTTTGGCTTTAATAAGTTATCTTTTCAATAATGAAAATCAATTAATTTCTAATGGTATTATTTCAAAAAACTCTATGATTAGCTCTAAAAGTAAAATTCATGATAATGTTCAAATTAATTCTTACACAATTTTAAATGAAAATTGTGAGATAGGTAAAAATGTATTTATTGGATCAAATTCTAATATTGGACCAAATGTAAAAATAAATAATAATGTAATTATTCACGATAACGTATCTATTGCAAATGCAATTATAATGGAAAATTGTATAATACAATCTGGAGTTAGAATTGGCGGTACAGGCTTTGGTTTTGAAATGCAAACTAAGCAAAAAATATACCATAGTGGAAATGTGATTATCGGAAAAAATTCATCAATTGGATCAAATACTACAATTGATAGAGCAGTTTTTGATTCCACTTCTATAGGAGATTTTGCTAATATAGATAATTTAGTTCAAATAGCTCATAATGTTATTATTGGCGATAATGCAATTATAGCCGCTCAAGTTGGTTTTGCAGGTAGTACAAAAATTGGCAATAATGTTAAAATTGGAGGACAAGCTGGTATTGCAGGCCATTTAATTATTGGTGATAATGTAACTATAGCTGCTAAAAGTGGAGTAACAAAAAATATACCTGATAATAAAATTGTTGCGGGATTTCCTGCTAAAGATATTAAATTATGGAAAAAAGAGGTAATTAAAAATAGTTTAAGAAAATGATATTAAATATTAATGAAATTAAAGAATTAATTCCTCATAGAGATCCATTTTTATTTGTAGATACTTGTGAAATAGTAGTGCCAGGTGCTCATGGTAAATCACAAAAAATTTTTTCTAATAATGAATATTTCTTCAAAGGTCATTTTCCAAATAATCCAATTGTTCCAGGTGTAATTATTGTTGAGGCGATGGCTCAAACTGCTGGTATTGTAGTGTCATATAAACTAAAAGAGTTTAAAGAAAAATCAGTGTTATTTATGAGTGTTAATAAAGCAAAGTTCAGAAAACCTATCTTACCAAATGAAATGGTGTCGTTTGAAGTTAAGTTTATGAATAGTGTTAGAGATGTCTATAAATTTGAAGGTAATTGCTATAAAGAAAATATAAAAGTAAGTGAAGCTGAATTTTCAGCTATGATAACGTATAAGTAATAATTAGAAATATATTATTTATTTTAAGTTATATATTCATAATTTAATAGAGTTATACCTATGATACATCCTTCAGCTATTATTGCAAAAAATGCAGAAATTCATGAAACAACAAATATTGGCCCTTTCTGTATCATTGGGGATGGCGTTAAAATTGGAGAATATAATAATATAATTTCTCATGTTTCTATCGTTGGTGATACAACTATAGAAAATAGTAATACTTTTTATCCATTTTGCTCAATTGGATCTGAACCTCAAGATTTAAAATATAATAAAGAAAAATCGTATTTAAAAATCGGCAGTAATAATAAATTTAGAGAAAATGTTACCGTAAATCCAGGAACATCTGGTGGAGGCTTAAATACAATTATAGCTGATAATTGTTTATTTATGGTAGGTTCGCATGTGGCACATGATTGTATTATTAAATCAAATGTTATTTTAGCCAATAATGCCACTCTTGCAGGACATGTAGAAATTGATCATAATGCAATTTTAGGAGGTAATTCAGCAATTCATCAATTTGTTAGAATAGGAAAATATGCAATGATTGGTGGTATGAGCGGTGTTGAAAAAGATATCATTCCATATGGTTTATATACAGGAATAAGAGAAAATTTGAAAAGCTTAAACCTTATTGGTTTAAAAAGAAAAGGCTTAACATCTAATGCAATCAATGAAATTAAAAATCTCATAAATATAATTTTTGATAACAATGATACAATTGAAAATAATATTAAAAATAATTTTGTTGAAAGTTCTGAAATTTTAGAAATTAAGGAAGTAATTGAATTTCTGAACTCAAATTCAAAAAGAGGTATTACCACTTTTGAAAATGACTAAAATAGGAATAATTGCTGGAGATGGTAATTTGCCTCTATATATTGGTAAATCACTATTAAGTAAAAATTACGATGTTACATTTTTATCTTTAAATAATAAAAATAATAAATTTTATAATAACCATCATGTTGTAGATTTAGATATCTTATCAGTAAAAAAAATTTTTAAAGTTTTAGATTCAAATAAAATAAAACATATAATATTTGCAGGAAGTATAAAAAGACCTGGTATTAAAGATTTAGGTTTTGATTTGCCAACATTGTTACTTGCTAAAAGTCTTTTATTAGAAAAAAAAGGAGACAACAATCTTTTAATGAGCTTGAAAAAATACTTTGAAACTAAAGGATATATTTTTTTTAATTGGACTAAACATTGCAAAGAATTATTTTCAACTGAAATAAATTTAACAAAAATCAAGCCTTCTAAAAATGCAATTCTAAATTTAAAAAAAGCAAAATCAATATATCATATTTATAAGAAATTAGATGTTGGTCAGGCTATGATAATTCAAAATCAATTAGTTTTAGGATTAGAAGCTATAGAAGGCACAGATGAATTGTTAAAAAGATGCAAAGAATATAAAAGAAAAGATGATAATGGTGTACTATTTAAATTTTCAAAACAAAACCAGAGTAACCTAATTGATATTCCTTTAATTGGCTTAGATACTATGAAAAATTTAAAAAAATATAATTATGAAGGTGTATTTTTGCAAAAAAATAAGTGTTTAATTTTAGATAAGAAAAAAATTATTGATTATGCTAGTCAAAATAACTTATTTATCTCATCAGTCGATCTAAATTGAAAAAAATAAAAATTTTTGTTTGTTGTACTGAACAATCTGGTGAAAATATTTGTTCAAATATTTTATCAAGAATGAATATAGATAAATACCAATTTGATGGAGTTTGCGGCAAACAATCTGAAAAATATATTTCTAACAAAATTTATGATTTATCAGAATTTAAATCTATTGGGCTTTTTGAAATAATACTTTCAATTTCAAAATATTTAAAAATGATAAGAAGATTAAAAAACTATATTATTAAAAATGATTATGATTTAGTTTTAACCATAGATTCACCAGATTTTAATTATAACCTTGTAAACCAATTAAGAAAATCAAATTATAAAAATAAAATAATACATGTAGTTGCTCCAACTGTTTGGGCTTGGAGATCATATAGGGCGAGGAAATTTGCAAATATTTTTGATGAAATTTTTCTATTGTTTAATTTTGAAAAAAAATATTTCAATTTTGATAATATAAATAAAACTTTTATTGGACATCCAATTTTTCATATAAAAAAAAGAGAGAATAAAGGTAAATATCAGTACCTCTCTTTTTTACCAGGTAGTAGACAAAATGAAGTATTAAAACTTATGAAATATTTCAGTTATATAGAAAAATACATATCTAAGAATAATTTTAATTATAAAATATTTATTCCAACTTTGCCTCATCTAGCCTCTTTAATTAAAGAAAATACTAAACAATGGAAAACAGAGACTATAATCTCAACTGATATGAGTAAATTTGATGAATATTATGAAGATGTCTATATAAGTATAACTTGCTCTGGTACTGCCTCTTTAGAAATTGCCAAAAGGAATATTCCTCAAATAGTAATCTATAAACTTAATTTTTTCACAGAAATTTTAATCAAGCCTTTTGTAAGAGTGAAATACGCAAATCTTATAAATATTATAAGTAACAAAATGATTATTCCAGAAGTTGTGAACTCAAATTTAAATGAAAAAAAGTTATTAAATATTTTTATAAATTTATTTAATGATAGAAAAAAACAAGAAACTCAAATTAACTCAATTAATATGCATCTTAAAGAAATTGTTAATGATTTTAGTCCTTATGATGTGAGTGTTAATCGTATAAATAAGTTAATTAATCCTTCTTCCAAAGCCAATTAAAAATTGATTTTTTTTCTCTAGAAGATTCAACTTGATAAGGCCTAGCTTTATAACCAGTGTATAATTGACGAGGTCTGCCAATTTTATTAATAGGATCTTCTATCATTTCTTTCCATTGTGATATCCATCCTACAGTTCTTCCTATTGCAAATAGCACTGTAAACATGCTTGTAGGGAAACCTAATGCTTTTAGAATTATACCTGAATAGAAATCTACATTTGGGAATAATTTTTTACTAATAAAATATTCATCTTTCAGAGCTATTTTTTCTAATTCTATTGCAATTTTAAGTAATGGATCATCTTGCATATTTAACTCTTCTAAAACCTCATGTGCACTTTCTTTCATCACAGTGGCTCTTGGATCATAGTTTTTATAAACTCTATGCCCAAAACCCATTAATCTAAAAGAGTCATTTTTATCTTTAGCCTTATCTATAAATTTTTGTATATTTGATACATCCCCAATCTCTTCTAACATTTTAATTACTGCTTCATTAGCTCCACCATGAGCAGGTCCCCATAAAGATGCAATACCAGCAGCAATACAAGCAAAAGGATTTGCGCCTGAGGAACCTGCCAATCTTACTGTTGAAGTGGATGCATTTTGTTCATGATCAGCATGTAATGTAAAAAATCTATCCATTGCTCTAACAATTTTTGGATTCACCTTGTAATCTTCTGATGGTACAGAGAATGTCATGTATAAAAAATTTTCAGCATATGAAAGGTCATTTCTTGGATAAACAAATGGTTGACCAATGGAATATTTATAAGCCATTGCACCTATTGTGGGAATTTTTGCTATTAATCTATGACAGGCAATCATTCTTTGATTAATGTCTGAAAAATCAGTACTGTCATGATAAAAGGCGGAAAGGGCACCAACAACACCTACCATAATTGCCATAGGGTGCGCATCTCTACGAAAACCTCTGTATAAATTTACTAGTTGCTCATGCAACATTGTATGATTGGTTATTACATCTTTAAATTTCTGCTTGTCTTCAGGTGAGGGTAATTCACCGTGCAGTAAAAGATAACAAACTTCAAGAAATTCACTTTTAGATGCCAAATCGTGTATATCATAGCCTCTATGACGAAGAATTCCTTTTTCACCATCTATATATGTTATTCCAGATTCACATGATGCAGTTGAAGTAAAACCGGGATCAAAAGTAAATAAACCTGTTTCTTGATAAAGTTTACGAATATCCAAAACATTTGGACCATCTTTACTTTCAATAAGTGGAATTTGATACGATTTACCACTCTCATTGTTGAATAGAGTAAACTGTTTATCGTTAACTTTTTTATCTTCGTAATCAGCCATATTTAATTATCTCTATATTGATTTAATCTATCAATAGTATCTTTTTTACCTAATATTACAAAAATATCAGAAATTGAAGGCCCTTGATAGGAATTTATTAGTAAAAATCTTATTGGTTTACCTAAAACAGGGAATTTAATTTTATTATTTTTTAAAAAATCATTTATGACATTTTGAATATTATCCCTATTCCAATCATTTATTTCCATAATTAAATTTAAAAATTCTTTAAAAATACTATCAAATTCTGAGGTCAGTTTTTCTGTCTTATTTATTTTATAATTTTCATCAAAATAAACTTTAATTGTATCATGCAAATCACTTAGTTTCTTAATATCTTTTTTATAAACATTAAAAATATTTTTCATTTTTATCTCATCTTTTTGTAGAAATTTATTTAATTCAACATCACTTTCACAAAAGTTTATGAATTCTTCTATTCCGTTTTCTTTTCTTAAATAAAAATTATTAAAAAAATCTAATTTATCAAAACTAAATATACTAGATGATTTAGATAAATTTGATATTTCAAAATTTTCAATTATTTCCTCTAATTCAATAGTTTCTGATTTCTCTTGGTTATTTGACCAACCTAAAAGTATAAGATTGTTAATAATTGCTTCTTTTAAATAACCGTCTTTTTTTAAATCTAAAATATTTACGGCACCATGTCTTTTTGATAATTTTGTTCTATCTTCACCGTGAATAAGAGGAATATGAGCATATTGAGGTATATCCCAATTCATAAATTTATATATGTAGTATTGTCTAAAAGTATTAATAAAATGATCGTCACCTCTAATAATATAATTGACTCCTAAATCATGATCATCCACTACTACAGATAACATATACGTTGGTGATTGATCTTTTCTTAGTAGAATGAAATCATCTAACTCTAAATTTGCTACTGTAACGTCTCCTTGAATTGTATCTTTAATTTTTAAATTGCCTTCATCCGGTACATCTAATCTAACTACAAAACCTTCATCTCTACTTTGAATATCATTATCATTTTTACATTCAGTACATATTTTTTTAGAATAATTTTTATTTTCTTTAATTAACTTTCTTTGGTTAGCTATTTTTTCTTCAGAACATACGCATTTAAAAGCTTGTTTTTTTTGAAGTAATTCTCTAGCAATTTTTTGATGCCTTGATAATCTTTTAGATTGAACTTGAATTTCCTCATCCCAATTAAGCCCAAGCCATTTTAAAGAATTAGTTATGTTATCTGTGTACTCTTGTTTTGATCTTTCATGATCTGTATCCTCAATTCTCAAGTAAAATTTAGATGATGCTGATTTTTTACTTACAATATAATTAATTAAAGCAGTTCTAGCACCTCCAAGATGTAGATTGCCAGTAGGAGAGGGCGCAAATCGTGTTTTTAACATAGTCATCTAAAAATTAAGATAAACTATTAATTATATTTTCTTATAATACCAGATAAAGTCCCTTGGACTTGTATTTCACCTGCTTCATATTCCTTTGTTTGAAAACTTTGATTAGCAGGAATTAACAAAACCTTGTTTCGATCAAATTTAATAGTTTTTAGAGTAACCTCGTTATCTTGTGTAATAACAGCTGCAATTTTTCCATTTTCAACATTATTTGTCTTTTTTATCACAGCAATATCACCGTCAAATATTCCTTTATCTATCATAGATAGACCTTTTACTTTTAATCCAAAATATTTAGCATTTGGCGATGTCATCGAAGAGGGTACAGAAACAAATTCATCAGCATTTTCAATAGCTTCTATTGCTTCACCTGCAGCTATTGCACCAATTAATGGGATATTAATGCTATTTGACAAAGAATTTTCATTATCAATATTATCTTTATTAATAATTTCCATTGCTCTTGCCTTGTGCTTTAATCTTTTAATAAAACCTCTTTCTTCTAGACTTGTTATTAATCTATGAATACCTGACTTTGATTTCAGATTAACTGCACTTTTCATTTCCTCAAAAGAAGGGGAAATTTCATTACTTGAAATGTAATTTTTTAAATAATCGTATAGCTCTTTTTGTTTTTTAGTAAGCATTATCGTTCTATATATGTTCTTTAAGATCAAAACAAGAACAAATATAAATATCTATATTTTTCAGTTATTTAAATATTAGATTTACCACCTGTTTTCGAAACAAGGTGTATATTTTGAATTATAATTTTTTTATTTAAGTACTTACACATGTCATAAATTGTCAGACAGCTAATTGTAACTGCAGTTAATGCCTCCATTTCCACACCAGTATTTGCATTTGTTTTTACTGTACTTTTGATAATAAAACTAAATTTTTTATTATTTTTTATAACCTCAATATTTATGTGATTGATTGGAATATTATGACAAAGCGGTATCAATCTAGAAGTTTCTTTTGCTCCCATAATACCACCAATTATTGCAGTTTTTTCTAGATTCCCTTTTTTTGTCTCAAATGATTTTATTTTTTTAAATGTTTCTTTATCAAATTTAATTTCACCAGAGGCTACTGCTACTCTTTCTGTGACATCTTTATTTGATACGTCAATTATATAAGGATTTCCTTTTTTATTAATATGACTCATTTAAAAGCAATTCTCCAATTTTCTTTTCTTTATCTTTAGATTTTAACAAACTTTCTCCAATTAAAAAATTATATATCCCTGTCGAATTAAATTTTTTTATATCATCAGAAGTTTTAATTCCACTCTCTGCAATTAAAATATAATCATTAATTAAATTTTTATTCAAATTTATTGAGTTATTTAAATTGATTTCAAGACTTTTAAGGTTTCTATTATTAATTCCAATCACAGGGTAGTCTAATTTGATTGCTCTTTTTAGTTCGTCTTCATCATGGACCTCTATAATACAATCTAATTTTAACTCATTTGCATAATTTATAAATTCTTTTGCTTGATCATCTGATAGTATTGATAAAATTAATAATATACAATCAGCTTGATAAATCTTACTTTCTAAAATTTGATATTTATCAATAATAAAATCTTTTCTTAAAATAGGTAAATTTGTTTTCTTTTTTACCAGCGATAAATGATCAATATTTCCTAAAAAATATTTACTTTCTGTTAAAATCGATAACGCTCCAACACCAGATCTTTCATATAAAATTGCAATGTCTTCTGGTTTGTAATCTGAAATTATTTCACCTGCACTTGGACTTTGTTTTTTTACTTCGCCAATTATAAAATTTTTTTTATTTTTTTGAGCTGAAATTAATTGATCTTTAAATTCACGTTTCTCTAATTTTGAGGAAATTAATTTTTCTAATGTTTTAAAAGAACATCTTTTTTTTGTTTCTTCTAATTCTTTTAATTTATCTTCACAAATTTTTTGAAGTATATTACTCATTAATTAGAGAGTTTACAAAATTTTTTGTAATTCCTTCTTCAATTGTTTTTTTTGCTAATTCAAAACTATCTTTTAGATTATTTCTTAAATTGGATAAATATATTGCCGCTCCTGCATTTATCTCTACAATCATTTGAAATTCTCTGTAGTCGCCGTTAATCATTTTATTAAAACATTTTGCATTATATTCTGGATCTCCACCTTTAATATCTTCTAATTTAATTAAATCATAACCATAGTCTCTTGGATCAAAACTATATTCCAGAATTTTATTATCTTTCAATTCATTTATAAGAGTATTATCTGATAAACTTATTTCATCTAAACCATCCAATCCGTGAACAACCATTGCTTTTTCAGATCCTAATTCTTTTAAACAATTGCAATGCGTAGAAACTAAATTTTTTGAATAGACGCCTAGAAGTTGTTTACTTGCTTTAGCAGGATTAGTAAGAGGACCTAATAAATTAAAAATTGTGCGCGTAGCTAAATTCTTACGAACGTTAATTACATTCTTCATGGCTGAATGGTGATTTTGAGCAAATAAAAAGCAAAAATTTTTATTGGATAATGAGTTTTCTAAATCTTCTACATCATTCGAAATCTTATAACCTATTTTTTCTAGCATATCTGCAGAACCTGATTTTGAACTAACCGAACGATTGCCATGTTTTGCTATAGTAACGCCAGCACTTGCAGCAACTATTGCTGCACTTGTTGATATATTTAATGTGTCTTTCATATCTCCACCAGTGCCACAAGTATCAATTGTATTTTCAGGAGAGTTTATTTTTAGAGATTTCTCTCTCATTACTTTGGCTGCACCGATAATTTCTTCTTTTGTTTCACCTTTTAACTTTAAACCAATTAGTATTGATGTAATTTTAATATCATCTAACTCTCCACTCATAATTTTATTGAATACATACATACTCTCTTCAATATTCAGATTTTGTTGTTCGAGAATTTTATTTAATATTAAAGTTTGATCCATTATTTTGCTAAGTTTAAAAAGTTTTTTAAAATAATTTTACCCATATCAGTACCTATACTTTCTGGATGAAATTGTAGTCCAAATATTGGTAATTTTTTATGTGCAATACCCATTATAATCTTATTATTTGTTTCAGCAGTAATTAAAAAATCTTTAGGCATAGTTCTTTTATCAATTATAAGTGAGTGATATCTAGTTGCTTTAAATTTTCTTTCTACATTTTTAAATATAGAGTGTCCAAAGTGATTAATTGTATCAACTTTTCCATGCATGATTTCTTTGCATTTAATGATTTTACCTCCAAAAGCTTGACCAATAGTTTGATGTCCTAAACAAATGCCAAGTATAGGAAATTGTTTTGATAATTCTGCAACGATATTAAGACTTATTCCAGCTTCATTTGGTGTGCACGGACCTGGTGAAATAACTATTGATTTAGGTTTTAATTTACGAATTTTATTTATAGAAATCTTGTCATTTCTAAAAACAACAACCTTCTGATTTAAATCCAATAAGTAGTGTTTTACATTGTAAGTAAAACTATCATAATTATCTATCAGCAATATCATATATCGAATTTGTATGAATCCTCTGCAGCTGCCATTAAAGCACTAGCTTTATTCAAAATTTCTTGATGTTCATTTTTTGGGACTGAGTCATAAACTATTCCAGCACCAGCCTGAATGTATAATTTACTATCTTTTACAAGCCCAGTCCTCAAACTAATACAAGTATCCATGTCTCCATTAGAATCAAAATAACCCATACAACCAGCATAAAAACTTCTATTTAAATTTTCAAGTTCCTCTATGATTTCCATCGCTCTTATTTTTGGTGCACCAGAAACTGTACCTGCTGGAAATCCAGCCATTAAAGCATCTAGAGCATCTAAATTATTATCTATTTTTCCCTCAACGTTTGAAACAATATGCATTACATGAGAGTAGTATTCTATAATCATCTTTTCAGTAACATTCACTGTTCCTTTTTTTGCAACGCGACCAACATCGTTCCTTCCTAAATCTAAAAGCATTAAGTGTTCTGCGAGTTCTTTGTTATCATTCAGTAAGTCATTAGATAAATAAAGGTCTTCAGAGGCATTCTTTCCTCTTTTTCTTGTTCCAGCAATTGGTCTTATCGTAACTTTTTTGTTTCTTAATTGAACCATTAATTCTGGACTAGATGCAACAAGGCCAATTTTATCGAAGTTAAGATTTACAAGATAAGGAGATGGATTTAGTCGTCTTAACGATCTATAAAGATTGACTGCCTTTAAATTGTATTTTGTTTCAAATCTCTGTGAAGGCACAACTTGGAAGATATCTCCATTTTTAATATATTCTTTTGCTTTATTTACAATTTTATAAAATTGTTCTTTCTTGAAATTTGATTTAAATTTTAATTTAGATTTTTTATTTTTCTTTTGCGCAGGTTTTAAAATACTTTTTTCTAACTTTTTAATTGTTTTATCAATAAGTAATTTATTTTTTCTATAGGCTTTTTCTGCTGAGATTTTTTTACTTGGATACGTAACTGTCATAAGTGAAATAATATCTTTAATATTATCAAAAACTGCGACAATTTTTGGTCTGATTAAAATTGCATCAGGTATTCTTATATTGTCCTTATTACTTAGTTTAATTTTTTCAATATATTGAATCATTGGATATCCTAGATATCCAACTAGTGTTGGGAAAGGAACGTCAATTTCATTATTTTTAAATTTTGAAATTTTTACAAGTTCTTTAAGACTATGAATTGGTTTTTGATCTAGTTTATAATCAAAATTATGATCCAAATATTTTATTTTTGCCTTACCTTTTTCAACTGTCCAAATTAAATCTGGATCACAACCAAGTAATGAGTAACGCCCTCTTTTACTTCCACCCTCTACTGACTCTAATAGAAAGGAATATTTTTCTGATTTACTAATTTTTAATAATGATGAAAATGGTGTTTCAATATCAGCAATAAGATTTTTTTTTAATATCTGAGGTAAGCCTTTATTATATTGACTTATAAAATTTTTTTTTTCTAGACTCATTTATACTGAGATAAAAGACCATTTATCAGTTCATCATTGAACGAAATCTCTTTTGTCTTAATAATCTCACTACCAAATGCTGTTTTCAAATCACCTATTAAATTAATTTTTGATGTATTTTCACCTTCTTCAGGCATCTTTATACTTTTAATATTAGCAAAATAAATAGCATTTTCATCTGATCCAAAAGCTACTTTATCAATATCAGTTTCAAAAATCTTTTGTTTAAAAGATATTGGTAATTCATCATTAGTCTTTAAAGATAAAATTAAATTTTCCGGATTAGTTGCATAAAATTTACTTATATCTGTGAAGGTCTCTTTATTATTTTCAAAAATATTTTCTGCTTGTTCAGTTTTTTTTGTAAAAATAAAATCATTTAAAACACTGTCAAAGATATTATCAATACTCTCTATTTTTGACGGATAAATGTCATCAATGTTTACAATAAAAGAAGTATCATTATCAATGTCTACTAAATCACTAACAAAATCTTTATTTTGTGTAAAAGAAAATGAAATGACGTTGCTTAAAGTAGGGTCATCTTCGTTAGTATTATTAATAATTTTTTTCTTAATGATTAATTTCAGATTATTTTGATCTGCTATTTCATTAATTGAAAACCCATCAAGTATTTGTTGGTCGAGGCTTGATTTTAATTCATTAAAGTAATTATCTACTTCAAAATTGATTAATGTATTATTTATTTCATTCTTCACTTCATCAAATGTTAATTCTTTTTCTGGGAAAATTTCATCCAAAATAATTATATGATATGCCAAGGTTGTTTGTACTACATCTGACATACTTCCTTTGTCTAATTCAAATATTGCATTTGCAAGTTGTTCTAAAACTTTATTTTTATCAACATTTTTGAAATCATTAAAAACTATATTATTTTCTTCTGCATATTTAATAATTTCTTCATTAGTTTTTCCAGAAACTTTTATTTTAAAATCATCTGCTTCTTCTTTTGATTTAAAATTAAATTGTTTAAAACTTCTCTCTTCTAGATTAATAAATAAGTTTTTATTATTATTATAATAATCATTAAGACTATTTTCTGAAGGTAAAAAATTGTTGCGATAATCACTTTTGCTTATTAATATGTATGAAATATCTCTTTCTTCTTTTGTCATATATGCAGCAGAGTTATTATTAAAGTAATCTAATAGTTCATTATTATCTTTGGAAATTTGATCTTTACTATAGTTTTCAAGTTTAATTTCGTCGTAAGGTATTTTAAGCAACTCTATGTCTCTACTCTGATTATCATACTTATTAAAATTTATTTGTAATTGTAATGGATAATTTTTTTGAAAGAAAAGCTGATCAAATACAATCGATCTAGTTTCAAAATCTATTAAGTCGACAAGATCCTCAATTTTTAAGCCTTGCCTTCTTAAAAATGTATTCAACATTTCATCATCTAATTTATTGTTGATGTAAAGATCTGGAAAATTCCTTTTTGTTTCTTTTGCAATTGTGGTGTCATCTAGAATAAAATTTATTTTCTCAAACTCATTTTCAAAGACTGCATTATTAACTAAATTTTGAAGAGCAATTTGATGAACTTGAAAGCTTCTTACTTGATCACCAGTTAATTTACTTCCAATCATTTGAGAAAATTGATTAATGTTCAAATCCATTGATCTAAGAAATTTTGTTGTAGAAATAGGAGTGCCTGAAATATTCGCTACAAAATTATCAGAATTAAATAAATTAGAATATCTTTGTGAGCCACGAAAAAAGAATAAGCTTGCTGCAAAAAGTATGGCTAGTCCAATGCCAATCCAAGAATTTCTAATAGCTCTCATAAAATTTCTATTGCTTCTATAATATTAGTTTCTATAAATAAAAGTAATTATGGTAAATCTTGATAAATATTCCTCAATTTTTATAGCAAATTGGAAATTAAATGGAAATTCCTCATTTTTAAAAGATTATTATGAAAAATTAAAAGTTAATTCTAATAATTGTACGATTATCTGCTCACCTTCAATTTACTTAAAATCATTAAAAGGAAATAATAAAAACTTATTTTGTGGCGCACAAGATGTTTCTTCTTATAAAGAGGGTGCTTACACAGGAGAATTATCCGCCTCAATGCTGAGAGATAATAATATAGATTTTTGTTTGGTTGGACATTCTGAGCGAAGACAATACTTTGCCGAAACAAATAATAACGTAAACATTAAAAGCTCAAACCTTATTGAGGAAAATATTATACCAGTGATATGCATTGGCGAAACCTTAGAGCAGAAAGAAAAAAACTTAACAGAAGAAATCTTATCTAAACAAATTAAAGATAGTATTCCAAATTTAGCAAATCATCAAAATGCGTTAATTGCTTATGAGCCAGTTTGGGCAATTGGAACAGGATTAACACCAACTTTGGATGAGATAAATCAAGTACACGAACTCATAAAAAATTTTGACACTAGATTTAGCAACTTTAAAGTTCTCTATGGTGGTTCTGTAAAATCTGCAAATTCTAAAGAAATTAATGATTTAAAACATGTTGATGGTTGTTTAATTGGTGGAGCTTCTCTAAAAGTTGATGAATTCAATATAATTATATCTTGATAAATTAAATCTAATAAATATAAGCCAAATAATGACTACTCTTATTGTAATTCAACTCATACTAGCAATTGCTCTTGTTATTTTAGTTTTATTGCAAGGATCAGATAATGAAGGTTTGGGTCTTGGTGGAGGAACTTTTGGTGGAATGATGTCAGCTAGAGGCTCAGCTAATCTTCTTTCAAGATTAACAGCTATTACAGCAACTTTATTCATGATTATGAGTGTTGTACTAACAATAACTGCATCCGTTGGATCAGATCGTAATGTATTAGAGTCACTTCCTTCAATAAATACCGAAGAAACTTCTGAAGAACCATCTATACCAGAAAATAATTAATTATATCTTGCTATAAATAGATCTATTATGTATCACGGTATTCCGTAATGCATTTTGTTTTTATTACGGGTGGTGTCGCGTCATCTCTTGGAAAAGGTATAGCCTCAGCCTCACTAGCAACTCTTTTAAAAAGTAGAAAATTTAAAGTAAGGATAAGAAAGTTAGATCCGTATTTAAATGTGGATCCCGGAACAATGAGTCCATATCAACATGGTGAAGTATATGTTACAGATGATGGTGCAGAAACAGATTTAGACCTTGGTCATTACGAAAGATTCACAAATCAGTCTGCTAAACAATCAGATAGCGTGTCGTCAGGTAAAATTTATTCCAATGTTCTCCTAAAAGAAAGGAAGGGGGATTACCTTGGTTCAACAATTCAGGTAATTCCTCATGTTACCAATGAAATAAAATCGTTTATTAATAGTGATTTAAAAAATGAAGATATCGCAATTTATGAAATAGGAGGAACAGTTGGAGATATTGAATCTCTACCTTTTTTAGAAGCAATAAGACAAATTAGAAATGATAAAAATATTTCATCAGCATTAATTCATATGACTTATATTCCATATTTAAGTTCAGCAGGTGAGTTAAAAACGAAACCTACTCAACATTCAGTTAAAGAACTTCTCAATGCTGGTATTCAGCCTGATATAATTATGTGTAGATCTGAACAACCAATTGATAATGATTCAATTTCTAAAATATCTTTATTTTGTAATGTTAAAAAAGAGTCAGTAATTCCTGCATTGAATGCTAAATCAATTTATGAAGTTCCTTCATTATATTCTAAATATGGTTTGGATGAAGCTCTCCTTAAACAATTGGGCTATAAACCAAAAAATCATAAATTAAATTTAAAACCTTGGATCGATCTTCAAAAAAAAATTAAAAAAAGAAAACATAAAGTAAAAATTGCAGTAGTTGGAAAATACACAAATCTTAAAGATAGTTATAAATCACTTAATGAAGCATTGATACATGGGGGAATAGAAAATTCTGCTGAAGTAGATATTCAATGGATTAATTCTGAAAAAGAAAACAATATCAATTTAATGAAAAAATTAAAAGGTTGTGATGGTATTCTTATTCCGGGTGGTTTTGGTATTCGTGGTATTAATGGAAAAATTAGTGCTATCAAATACGCGAGAGAAAACAATATTCCTTTTTTTGGAATATGTCTTGGAATGCAGTTAGCAGTTATTGAAATAGCACAAAATGTTCTCAAAATTAAAAATGCTCACTCTTCAGAATTTAAGAAAACTACTAAATCAGTTGTAGGATTAATGACAGAATGGGTAAATAAAAACAAGATTGAAAAAAGAGATAAAAATAGTGATAAGGGTGGAACGATGCGTCTTGGAGCATACAAAGCTATTTTGAAAAAAAATTCAAAAATCTTTTCGATATATAAAAATAGAGTAATTAGTGAGAGACACAGACATAGATACGAAGTAAATCAGAAATTTCTATCTAAATTTGAAAACAAAGGTTATTATTTCAGCGGTATGTCGCCAGATGGATTATTGCCTGAAGTACTCGAGAGTAAAAAACATAAATGGTTTATAGGCGTTCAATTTCATCCAGAGTTAAAATCAAGACCATTAGATCCACACCCTCTTTTTGTATCATTTATAAAGGCTGCAATTAATGATTAATATTAATTTAAAAGATTATTCTATCTCAAATAATTCTCAATTTATTTTAATTGCTGGTCCATGCGTAATAGAAAACGAAAGTCACTCACTGATGATTGCAGAAGAGCTATGTAAGATATGTGATGATGTTGGTATTAATTTAATTTTTAAATCTAGCTTTGATAAGGCAAATCGATCAAGTATTAAAAGTGATAGAGGTATAAAACTCGATGACGCATTAAAAATCTTTGAAAAAATTAAAACTAATTTAAATTTACCAATTTTAACAGATGTGCATAATGAAGAGCAATGTAATCAATTAAAAAAAGATAGTATTATCGATATTATTCAAATTCCTGCGTTTCTATGCCGTCAAACAGATTTATTATTAGCTGCGGGTAATACAAATAAAATTATTAATGTAAAAAAAGGTCAATTTTTATCACCAAACGATGTAAAAAATATTTTCACAAAAATTGAAACTACAAATAATAAAAACATAATGATCACTGAAAGAGGAACATCTTTTGGTTACAATACACTTGTTAATGATTTTAAAGGTTTAGATATCATGAAAAAATATAAGTATCCTGTAATTTTTGATGCAACTCATTCTGTGCAACAACCAGGAGGCTTGGGTGATAAAAGTGGTGGTCAAAGAGAACATATCCCTTCTTTATGCAAAGCTGCTATATCTATTGGTGTAGCTGGTTTATTTTTAGAAACACATAATGATCCGGATAATGCTCCTAGTGATGGACCAAACATGATTAATATAAAAGATTTAAAAAATTTATTAGTTCAACTTAAAAAATTTGATGATATAGCGAAAAACAATGCCTAAAATAACTAATATAAAAGCAAGACAAATAATAGATAGCAGAGGAAATCCTACTGTTGAGTGTGATATAGAATTTGAAAATTCTACATTTGGAAGAGCTGCGGTTCCAAGTGGAGCATCTACTGGAGTGCATGAGGCTCTAGAATTGCGAGATAATGATAAATCCAAATATATAGGTAAAGGAGTTTTGAAAGCGGTAGGAAATATTAATGATACAATTTCTAATGAACTAGTTGGAAAATCATTTGAAGATATTTCTTCTTTTGATGATTTTTTATTAGAACTAGATGGTACGGAAAATAAATCCAATTTAGGTGCTAATGCAACTCTTGCTGCAAGCTTGGCTTTTGCAAAATGTTTAGCTTCCTCTGAAGGTCATGAATTATATTCTTTTCTTGGCAAGGAGCATACAATGAGTCTTCCAGTTCCAATGATGAACATTATTAATGGAGGATCACATGCAGATAACGACGTTGATATTCAAGAATTTATGGTTGCTCCTATAGGTGCAAATAATTTTTCAGATGCACTTCAATATGGTTGCGAAATATTTCATTCATTAAAGTCACTTTTAAAATCAAAAGGCTTAAACACAAATGTTGGTGATGAAGGTGGATTTGCTCCTAACATAAATAGTTCTAGTGAAGTCATAGAAACAGTTTTGAAATCAGTGGAGGATGCAGGTTTTAAACCTGGAAAGGATATTTATCTTTCACTTGATGTTGCCTCAACTGAATTTTACAAAAATAATAAATATGATTTACAGGGAGAAAAAATTGTTTTGTCTTCTGACGAGATGATTAAATATCTGGAGAAATTGGTAAATGCTTATCCAATTTATTCTATTGAAGATGGAATGTCAGAGGATGATTGGGATGGTTGGTCAAATTTAACATCAACAATAGGAAAAAAAGTTCAGTTAGTTGGTGATGATTTATTTGTTACAAACAAAAAAAGATTACAAAAAGGTATTGCAGAGGGTGCGGGTAATTCTATTTTAGTTAAAGTAAATCAAATAGGTACACTAAAAGAAACTTTGGAGTCGATTAAATTAGCAAAAGAAAATAATTTCACTACTATAATTTCACATCGTTCTGGTGAGACTGAAGATACGACGATTGCTGATTTATCAGTTGGTGTTTCAGCAGGTCAAATTAAAACAGGATCATTATCGAGAACAGATAGAACAGCAAAATATAATCAATTGTTAAGAATTGAAGAAGCATTACAAGGTAAAGCAAATTATGCTGGATCATCTATCTTAAATAATAAATAATTGACAGTTTCGATCGTAAATATGCTATTTGTATAATAAATGAATAAATCTTTAGTTTTAAAAAATAAATTTTATTTCTATTTATCTTTTTTGTTTACTTTTTTTCTATTTGTTTATCTTCTCTATTTTCTTATAAATGGTGAGAGGGGATTACTGAAATATTTTAGTCTTAAAAATCTTAATGCTCAATACAATGGACAATATATGTCCTTAAAAAAAGAAAATGAATTTTACCTAGATAGAATTAAAAGATTACAACCAAATACTATAGATTTGGACTATTTAGATGAGACATTTAGGAAAGTTACAGGATTTACTTCAGAAAACGAAACAGTTATAATTATAGAATAGATTGATTTATTTGACAAAAAATCACCCTAATTATAATTAAAGATTATCATATGAAGAAACTTCAAAAAGCCGATTACATTAAAATGTATTCTTTTATGCTCAAAATTAGAAGATTTGAGGAAAGAGCAGCTCAACTTTACGGAATGGGTAAAATAGGTGGTTTTTGTCATTTGTATATTGGTCAAGAAGCTGTTGTTGTTGGGATTTTAATGACAATTGATAAGAATGACTCAGTTGTAACAACTTATAGAGATCATGGCCATATGATTGCTAGGGGATTAGATCCAAAACGTATTATGGCAGAATTGACTGGTAGAGAAGATGGTTATTCAGCAGGTAAGGGTGGTTCAATGCATATGTTCTCTAAGGAAAATAATTTTTATGGCGGTCATGGTATTGTAGGAGCTCAAGTACCAATTGGAACAGGTATAGCATTCACACATAAATATAATGGAGAAAAAAATATATGCAGAACATATATTGGTGATGGAGCAATGAATAACGGACAAGTTTTTGAAGCTTTTAATTTAGCTGCTTTATGGAAGCTTCCTGTTTTATATATTATTGAAAATAATAAATATGGAATGGGCACATCTGTAGATAGAGCAGCAGCTGGATTAGATTTATATAAAAGAGGAGAGGCATTTGGTATTCCTGGTGAGAAGGTAGATGGGATGAATGTTTTCTCTGTTATAGAAGCAGCAGATAAAGCAGGTAAGTATGTCAGAGAAGGTAATGGACCTTATATTATTGAAGTACAAACATATCGATATAGAGGACATTCAATGTCAGATCCTGCAAAATATAGAACGAAAGAAGAATTAGATAACTATAAGCAAACTGATCCAATTGAAATAGTTAAAGCAGAAATTTTAAAGAAAAAAATTGCAACTAATGATGAAATTGAAAAAATTAATAAAGATACTTTAGAAGAAATAAAAAACGCTGCTGAATTTGCAACTAATAGTCCTTTTCCAAAGGACAGTGAGCTTTATACGGACGTTTATTTATAAATTATGAGCACAGAAATTTTAATGCCTGCATTATCTCCAACAATGACTGAGGGTAATCTGTCTAAGTGGTTAATTAAAAAAGGGGATACTGTTAAAGCTGGTGATTTGATTGCAGAAATTGAAACTGACAAAGCAACAATGGAGGTAGAAGCGGTAGATGAAGGTGTTGTTCTTGATCTTTTATTTAAAGAAGGAGAAGCAAATATTCCAGTAAATAAAGCTATAGCTATTATTGGCGATCCAAATGAAAAAGTTGAAGTAAAAAAAGAATCTCCCATTGAAAAAGTGATTGAAGAAAAAAAAATTGAAAAAAATATTGAGACAAAAGTTGAGAATAAGAAAGCTGATATAATTGATACACCATCACCTAAAATAGAAGAAGACAGAAACTTAAGTTCAGAAGAAATTACTATGCGCCAAGCTCTAAGGGACACAATGGCAGAAGAAATGAGAAAAGATAATAAAGTTTTCATACTTGGTGAGGAAGTTGCCGAGTATCAAGGTGCATATAAAGTAACACAAGGTTTACTTCAGGAATTTGGCAAAGAAAGAGTATTAGATACTCCTATTTCCGAACATGGATTTACTGGATTAGCAGTTGGAGCAGCATTTAAGGGATTGAGACCAATCTTAGAGTTCATGACTTTTAATTTTTCTATGCAAGCAATTGATCAAATTATAAATTCAGCTGCAAAAACTCTTTACATGTCTGGAGGGCAAATTAATTGCCCTATTGTTTTCAGAGGACCTAATGGTGCTGCTGCCCAAGTTGCTGCACAACATAGTCAGGATTTTTCTTCTTGGTATTCTCAAGTCCCAGGTTTAAAAGTTATAGCGCCATCTACTCCTTATAACGCAAAAGGTTTGTTAAGATCTGCAATATCAGACCCAAATCCTGTAATTTTTCTAGAAAATGAAATTCTTTATGGATTAAAAGGTCTCGTTAACAATGATATTAACTTCTCAATACCAATTGGAAAAGCAAATATAGAAAAAGAAGGGAATGATTTAACGATCGTAACGTATTCAATAATGTTGCAGAAATCAAAAGAAGCTGCACTAAGACTAAAAGAGGAATACAATTTAGATGCAGAAATTATTGATTTACAAACTTTACGACCTTTGGATACGGAAACAATTTTAAATTCAGTTAAAAAAACTAATAGACTAATCACTGTAGAAGAGTCATGGCCATTTGGTAGTGTTGGTTCTGAAATTGCAAATATTGTTCAAAGGGATGCATTTGATTATTTAGATTCACCAGTAATAAAAGTTAATAGTGCGGATGTTCCAATGCCATACGCATTGAGCTTAGAAAAATTATATCTTCCTCAAGTTGATGATATTATAAATGCTGCAAAAAAAGTAAGTTATATAAAATAAATGGCAATTAAAGTTTTAATGCCTGCATTATCACCCACAATGTCAGAGGGTATAATTAATAAGTGGTTAGTTAATGTTGGTGATACTGTTTCAGCTGGAGATATATTAGCTGAAATTGAAACAGATAAAGCAACAATGGAAGTTGAGGCAGTCGATGAAGGAGAAATTACACATTTAATTGATTCAACACCTGATAAACAAATTGCTGTTAATTCTGTCATTGCTTTAATCAATGGTAGCAAAGATGAAAGATTAGAAGATTATAATGATAAAGATCATATTGTAACCAGTGAAGAAAAACATGAAATTTCAGAAACACCTAAAGTAAATAGTGAAGTAGATAACAGTCAAATAATAGAAAGAAGTAAAGATTCAAACACTAAACAAAATACTAATTTTGCCTCACCGTTTGTTAAAAAATTTTCTAAAGATAACAATATTGATCTAACTCTTATTAAAGGATCTGGACCTGATGGTAGGATAATAAAAAAAGATCTGCAAAATTTTGAACTTCATATCAATGATGAAAATATTTCTGTAATTGAGCCATCTAGTATTAGAAAAATAATTGCTGAAAGAACAACACAAACAAAAAATGAGATTCCTCATTTTTATCTTACTATTGAAACAAGAATGGATAAGCTAATAAATTTAAGAAAAAAAATTAATTTAAATAGTGATGTCAAAATCTCTTTTAACGACCTAATTGTTAAAGCATGTGCAATGGCAATGGCCAAAAATCCAGATACAAATATTTCTTGGGTTAATGGTAAAATTCACAAATATAAAAATATCGATATTGC
Organism: uncultured Alphaproteobacteria bacterium; assembly: GCA_902622475.1. Taxonomy (GTDB): domain Bacteria; phylum Pseudomonadota; class Alphaproteobacteria; order HIMB59; genus CACPNW01. Next base: position 40,397 of record CACNPW010000001.1, read on the forward strand.
AATTGCGGTAGCTTTAAAAGAAGGATTGATCACTCCTATTGTCAAAGAAGCTGATACAAAAGGATTAGCTGAAATTTCAACAGAAATTAAATCACTAGTCAAAAAAGCTAATCAAAATAAACTATTACCAGAAGAGTATAGTGGAGGATCTATAACTATTTCTAATTTAGGCATGTTTGGAATCACAGAATTTCAAGCAATTATTAATCCGCCACAATCAAGTATTATTGCAATTGGATCTATAATTGAAAAACCCGTTGTTAACGCTAGCAATATTGAAATAGGGCATACAATGAAATCTACGATTTCAGCAGATCACAGATCATTAGATGGTGCCGTTGCGGCAAAATTACTCAAAGATTTTAGCGATATTTTAGAGGATCCTTTTCAAATATGGTTGAATAGCTTGGATATGGAAGTTATTTAACTCATATGAATGGACCAAGACATCCTGAAAAAGTAAAAAATAAATCAAATCCAATACCAAAAAAACCAAGTTGGATTAGAGTAAAGGCGCCAACTTCAAAATTTTTTAAAGAAACAAACAAGCTTTTAAAAGAAAAGAAAATTGTAACTGTTTGCGAAGAAGCAGCATGTCCAAATATAGCGGAGTGTTGGCAAAAAAAACATGCAACATTTATGATACTAGGAGATATTTGTACGAGAGCTTGTGCATTTTGTAATATTAAAACTGGTAAACCTCATTTTATTGATCACGGTGAAGCTATTAGAATTGCAGAATCAGTTAAACAATTAAACTTAGAGCATGTTGTTATTACTAGTGTTGATAGAGATGACTTAATAGATGGTGGAGCATTACACTTTATTAATGTGATTGATTCAATTAAATCCCTGAACCCAAATTGTACAATTGAAATATTAACACCTGATTTTAAAAATAAACCTGAAGCAATAGATATTTTATCAAAAAATTTACCTGATGTTTTTAATCACAACTTAGAAACAGTGCCAAGATTATATCCATCAATTCGACCGGGCTCAAGATACTTTGTAAGTTTAAATTTACTTAGTCAAATTAAAGATAAAAATCCAAGTATATTTACGAAATCAGGTCTAATGGTTGGTTTGGGTGAAACTAAAGAAGAAGTTTATCAAGTAATGGATGATTTAAGAGCAGCTAATGTTGATTTTATTACAATAGGGCAATACTTACCTCCAACACCAAAACACGCTAAGCTAGAAAAATTTATTACTCCTCAAGAATTTGATGAATATAGAAAAATGGCATACGCAAAAGGATTTCTGATGGTGGCATCATCACCGCTAACTCGTTCAAGTTACCATGCTTCTGATGATTTTAAAATCATGCAAGAAAACAGAAAAAATAAACTTTACTCAATTCAATGAAGTCATCAAATAGAGAGGAGATAGTCGATCATGACGCAAAGGGTCTTTTTGATATCGTTTTAGATATTGAGAGTTATCCTTATTTTATCCCTTGGTGTTCTGCAATGAAAGTACATTCAAAAAGTGAAAAGGAAATCTATGCAGACATGGTTGTTTGGTACAAATATTTTATGCCTCAAACTTTTGGTTCACACGTAACTTTTAATAAAAAAAAACTCTCAATTACCACAACATATATTGAAGGACCTTTAAAAGATTTAAAAACCAGTTGGATTTTTGAATCATTAAAAAAAAACCAAACACGAATTCATTTTAATGTGGAATTTGAGTTTAAGAGATTTTTTCATCAAAAAATTGCTGAGGCTTTTTTTCCTTTAATTGAAAACAAAATGATTGAATCATTCAAAGTTCGTGCTGATGAAATTTTAGATTAATTGATTAATTTTTCTAAATATAAAATCTCTAGTTTTTCTCTGTATTTCCAATCGTTTTCCTTTGTATAATTTCTTGAAAATATAATTACTTTTATTAACTTTAATTCCAATATACACTAATCCTACTGGCTTTAACTTTGTCCCACCATTAGGACCTGCTATCCCAGTTGTAGAAATGCAGATTTGTGTTTTTTCATTTTTGTGCAAACCATTTATCATGTCCTCAGCAACTTCTTTACTTACAGCTCCAAATTTAGAGAGATTACTTTTTGAAACAGATAAATATTTAGATTTAGCTTTATTAGAATAACTAATAATCCCGTAAGAGAAAATTTTTGAAACTCCACTATATTTGGTAATAGTATTTGCTATTAGTCCACCTGTGCAAGACTCAGCAACTGAAATTGAGATATTTTTTTTTATTAATTTATCTATAACTTTTTTAAAAATAGGCATTTACAATATAAAGAATTATTATTGTATATATTCCTGCTATTAAATCATCAAGAATTACGCCAAAAGCTGATTTAAGTTTCTTATCAACAATATTTGCGGGAAATATTTTTAAAATATCAAAAAAACGAAACAAAATAAAAATTAATATTAATGTGACATAAAGATTTATTATTTTAATTTGATCATAAAATATTAAAATTAAGTATACTCCTAAGAATTCATCAATAACTATAATTTTTGAGTCATATGATTGTGTATGTGCAGAGAATTTATTAATAAAAAATAATGATAATAAAAAAATTACAATAAAAAAAAATACAAGTATTTCAAAAGAAATAATTTTGTATTCAACAATGGGAAATAAAATAACTATTGATAAAAAAGTTGCAAAGGTTCCTGGCGGTATTATTTTAATATATCCAGCAAATGATAACGATACAAAAAAATTAGTTAATTTTATCATTTGTTACATGAACTATTGATTCAGCTGCAATTCCTTCACCATTTCCAATAAAACCAATCTTCTCATTTGTAGTTGCTTTAATAGACACAGAGTTATTTTTAATCTGAAGTAATTTTGAAATATTTTTAATCATTTTTGAAACATACTTATTAATTTTAGGTTTTTCAGCTATTATATTTATATCTAGATTGATTATAGAATAACCTTTTTCTTTGAGTTTATTTCTACAATAAATAATGAACTTAGATGAATCTGCATTTTTCCATTTTTTAGCTGTGTTGGGAAAGTGATAACCTATATCTCTCATAGAAAGTGCTCCAAAAATACTATCACAAATTGCATGTAGTACAACGTCTGCATCAGAATGACCAATCAATTTAGAGAAAGGAATTTTAATGCCTCCTAATTTTAATCCATTTTTGGTATTTTTATCAATTTGATGAATATCGTAACCAATACCGTACTTTGTTATCGGTTTTTTGTATAAATTAAATAACTGAATATCTTCTGGATAAGTGATTTTTATATTATTTTTCTCTCCTTTGATAAAATTTATTTTCATTTTTGATTTTTGTAATAATCCTGCATCATCATTAAATTCAAAATTTTTATATTTGATATGTTCTTTTAATATTAAATTGTAATTAAAACCCTGAGGTGTTTGTACGTTAATTGCTTTTGTCTCCAATTTACTTTTCTTTATTAATTGTCTGTCATTATATTCAATATACGGAATTGCATTAGTATTTTTATCTAATTTAGAAATAATTTTTTTAATTAATATATTACTACATAAAGGACGTGCAGCATCATGTATTAATACATTTTTAATTTTAAATTTTTTTAAATTTTTAAGAGCATTAAAAGAAGAAATTTGTCTTGTATTGCCAGGTTTTGAAAACGTAATTTTTATTTTCTCAGACACTACCTTATGATTAAAGTAATTATTTCGATATTTTTTATCTATTGAAATATTTATAATATCAAAGTTTGATAAGTCTAGATTTGAAACAAAATAATTTAAAAAATTTGTATCCCCTATTTTTAAGAATTGTTTAGGAATTTTTTGACCAAATCTCTTTCCTTTTCCGCCAGCTAGAATTACAAGTGCATTTTTCATCATTTTAATTTATAAATAATATTATTTTATAATCATTATTTGAAAAATTAACTAAAGTACACAGTGTTTGACCTATCAAAATTACTTAAATCTATTCATCTATCTAGATTATCTTTTTATTTTTTAATTTTTTTAATCATACTAAGTTTTTCGATTACATTCTATTTAATGCTACCAAATAATGATTTAGTAAAAGATCCTAGAAGACTCCAATTTTTTTTATTGGCTGATGTTATTTTTGTCATTTTATTGATTTCAATAATTGTTAGACAAATTGTCCTTATTTTAGTTAGAAGAAGAAAAAGTTATGATGAATCGCGATTATATATAAAATTTGTTAATTTATTTGCTGCAATGGCTTTGGGTCCAGCCATTGGATTAGTTATCATTACATCACTTTTCTTCAATTTAGAGTTAAGAACTTGGTACGGAGATGCTGTAAGAGACGCAGTTGTCAATTCTAACATTGTAGCAAAAAATTATGAAAATGAGATTCAGGCAGAAATAGTTTCTGATACACAATTAATAATGAGAGAAATATTAAAAGCTTCTCAAAATAATGAAGTAAATATTCAATCAATAAGAGTAGCTTTAAGTGAGTTTATTAATTTGAGAACAATTTCAAGTATCTATATTTTTAATACTGAAGGAAATATTTACTTAAGTTTAAAAGATCCTGATAATGAAAATTTTTCTCTTCCGTCAAATGAAATATTTAAAGTTGTTAATCAAAACCAAGTTTACATTTTTCAATTAGATAAAAATTCTATCACTGCCTATAAAAAAATAAATTTTTTAAATGATGTTTACATGCAAGTTAATAGAAATTTGAATACAAATATTTGGGATCATATTAGTGCTACAAAAGAGGCATTTGAAATTTATACTTTGAAAGAAGAGGAAAGTTCAGGAATTCAAATAACTTATTCAATGATATTTGTTCTTTTCTCCATTTGTTTTATATTAGTGGCAATTTTGATTGGGTTTAATTTAGCAAGTAACCTTAGTAAGCCAATTACAAACTTAATCAAATCAGCAAATAAAATATCTGAAGGAAATTTTGATGCTAAAGTTAGTGAAACAGATCAATTTCAAGAGATTAAAGTATTACTATCGTCTTATAATAAAATGATTTCTGAAATTGAGAATAAACAAAATGAATTAATATCAAAAAGTCAAGAAGATGAAGAAAAAAGAATTTTTATAGAGGCGATCTTAAGTCTTTTAACAATTGGTGTAATTTCTTTAGATAAAAATTTTAATATTTTGTTATACAATAAAACTTTAACAAAATTATTTAGAAGCACTAAAAATTTTAAAATTAATGACAATTTTCTATCCTATTTCCCTGAATGGAAAAAGATATTTGAGAATTTTGAAACTTCAAACAAAGTATTATTAAATTTTCAATACGATTTTACATTGTTTGATGATCAAAGAAATTTTAACATTAGAATTATTAAAGAAATTAATGATAATAAAATTGAGGGATATGTTGTTGCTCTAGATGATGCTACATCTCTAATTTTAGCAGAAAAACATGCTGCTTGGTCTGATATTGCGAGAAAGATAGCGCATGAAGTTAAAAATCCCCTAACCCCAATTAAACTTTCTGCTGAAAGAATAGAAAAGAAATTTTTAGATGCAAAAACAGATAAAGAGGATATTTCACTTTTAACTAAAACAATATCAAGACAAGTAGATGATATTGGAAAGTTAGTTGATGAATTTTCATCTTTTGCAAGAATGCCTGAGGCAGAAATCAAGCTTGATAACCTATCAAAATGTTTAGAAGAGGCATACCTTCTCTATTTTAATACAAGGAAGGATATAAAGCTTAACTTAATTAAACCTGAAAATGATATTTATTTTCACTTTGATGCCCTTCAAATCTCAAGATGTTTTAATAATATAATTAAAAATGCTATTGAAGCTGTGGAAAAAATACCCAATCCTGCAGTCGAAATATTATTAGCTACTGATGCGAAAAATATAAAAATTGAAATAAAAGATAATGGTGTGGGAATTGATGAAAAAATGTTGAGTAAAATATTTGAGCCTTATTTTACAACTAAAACAAAAGGAACCGGTCTTGGTTTATCTATTGTAAAAAGAATTATTGAAGATCATGGTGGTAAAATAAAAATTGAGAAAAATAAAAATATGGCAGGAACAAAATCACTAATTAATTTTGAATACAATGCATAAAGTTTTAATTATAGATGATGAAAAAGATATTTGTTTTCTTATTTCAGAAATTTTAAAAGATGAAAATTATAATACTTCAATTGCTCTTAATTCAGAAGAAGCAATTACTAAATTCAATCAAATTAAACCTGATTTAGTTATTTTAGATGTATGGTTATCTAACAGTAAATTAGATGGTATTGAAATTTTAAAAGAATTTAAATCAATTAATAATAATATTCCAATTATTATTATTAGTGGTCATGGTACTGTTGACCTTGCAGTAAAATCTATAAAAAATGGAGCATATGACTTTTTAGAAAAGCCATTCAATAGTGATAAATTAATTATCCTTACTAAGAGAGCTATAGAAAGTTCATCATTATTGAATGAAAATAAAAATTTAAAAGATACCTTAATTCAAACTATACCACTAATAGGAAATTCAGAATTCATTAAAAAAATTAAAAAACATTTAAATGAGCAGAGTTCAAGTAATTCAAGATTATTAATTGAAGGACCATTTGGAACAGGAAAAAAACATTTTACAAATTTAATACATCAAAATTCACAATATAAAGATAAGCTTCCCATATCAATTGATTTTAAAAAACTTACAAATGAAGCATTGGATAATATGTTTGTGGAAAATAAAAACGCAATTAATGAAAATATCTTTTATCGATCAAACAATAATTCATTAATACTGCTCAATATTGAAACTCTGCCAAATATTTATCAAAAAAAACTTTTAAATTTTCTAGAAAACAAAAAATTTTTTGAAGATCTTGATATTAAATTAAATCATAAAATTATTACAATTACTGAGAAAAATTTAGGAATAGAAATTGAAAAAGGTAATTTTATTAAAAGACTATATGATAGGATTTCAACAGACTTTATTAAATTTAAATCTCTCTCTGATAGAAGAGATGATGTTCTTCCTATCCTTGATTTTTATTTAAATGAAAAAAGTGGAGGAAATTTAAATTTTAAATTTTCTTCTAGAGCTTTAACAAAGTTACAAATGTATGATTGGCCTGGAAATATATCTCAACTAATTAATTACGTAGAGAAAAGTCTGATACTTAACCAAGATCAAAATATAAAAGAGTTAGAGGTTGATGATTTAGCTTTACAGATGGGAGATGAAACTGCGTCAAATTCTTCCAATAATTCACTGGATTTATCTTTAAAAGAAGCAAGATCCGAGTTTGAAAAAAATTATTTAATATCGCAAATTAAGAGATTTAATGGTAATATAACAAAGGTTTCTGAATTTACAGGAATGGAAAGAACTGCTCTTTATAGAAAATTTAAATCACTAGACATTAAAGTAGAATAACTAATCAATGAAAACAATTATTTGTGGAGCTGGGGATGTTGGATATAGCATAGCCGATAAACTATCACGCGAAAACTTTGAAGTTACAGTTATCGATGAAGATGAAAATAGATTAAGTAAAGTGTCTGAAACGTTGGATGTCAAAACAATAAATGGTATTCCTAGTATGCCATCAGTTTTAGAGAGCGCCGGTGCAAAAGACTGTGAAATACTAATTGCAGTTACTAAGAGTGATGAAACTAATATGGTTACTTGTCAAATTGGTCACTCTTTATTTAAAATAAAAAAGAAAATTGCAAGAATAAGACAACAAGATTATTTAAAAAATGATTGGAAAAATTTATATAATGATGAAAATTTTCCAATAGATGCAATTATTTCTCCCGAACAAGAAGTTGCTAAGGGTATATTTAGAAGATTAATTTCTCCTGGAACAATAGATATGGTTGAATTATCAGATAAAAAATTGAAATTAATTGGATTAAAATGTGAGGATAATTTTTCACATTCAGGTCTATCTGTAAGAGAATTATCAGAAAAATTTCCTAACTATTTAGCTAACATAATGTTTATATTTAGAGGTGATAAAAAATTTACAGTAAATTCTTCAACTAAAATTGAAAAGAAAGATACCATCTTTCTGGTTGTGGAAACTGATAATTTGACAGACGTGTTATCTGAATTTGGTCATCAAGAATTGCAGGCAAAAAAAGCTGTGATTATCGGTGGTGGAAATATAGGATTTTCACTTGCACAATTAATTGAAAATTCTGAAACATATATAAAAACTGAACTCATTGAAGCCAATAAAGTACGTGCAGAATTTCTTGCATCAAATTTAGAAAATATCACAGTGACATGTGGAGATGGTTTGGACAATCAGATACTTGAAGAGGTAAACATATCAGATTCAGGATACTGTATATCAATTACAGAAGACGATGAAGTTAATATACTATCATCCTTATTAGCTAAAAGAGCAGGAGCTGATACATCAATAACTTTGATTAATAACAGTAATTATTCATCTTTGTTATCTAATATAGGTGTTGATATGACCATAGATCCAAAAATAATAACAATTTCTAAAATTTTAGAAAAAGTAAGAGGTGTAAAAATACGAAACGATTATTCTATAGGTGAAGGTTTTGGAGAAGTAATAGAGGCAGATATTCAGTCAGAATCATTTCTTTGTAATAAAAACCTCAAAGAATTAGAATTACCAAAAGGTATACGTATTGGCTCTATTGTTAGGGATAAAAAAATTATAATCCCTAATAGTCAAACTATTTTTAAAGAAAATGATGATGTTGTTTTTTTTGCTGAAACAAACTGCATAAAAAAACTTGAAAAACTTTTATCAAAAGTTTAATTTAATGCCTAATTTTGCTTATATAAATAACAAATTTGTAAATTTTAAATCAGCAAAAATTCATATAGAGGATAGAGGATTACAATTTGCAGATAGTGTTTATGAAGTTATCGCAGTTTTAGATAATAATTTAATTGATTTAGATTTTCATCTTAAGAGATTAAAATATTCTCTTCGTGAATTAGATATTAAATTTACAATCAATAAAAAAAAACTAACCAATATTTTTCTAAATCTAATAAAGAAAAATAAAACAAGAAATGGTATAATTTATTTACAAATTACAAGAGGTATTCAATTTAGAGAACACAAATATCATAAAAATTTAATTCCAACTTTGATTGTATATACAAGAAATAAAAGTTTTAATTTACCTGGAAAAAAATTTGTAGGAGTAAAAGCAATTACATACCAAGACCTTCGATGGAAAAGACGTGATATTAAAACAGTAAATTTACTTCCAAATATTATAGCTGCAAATATGGCCAAAAAGAAAAACGCATATGAGGCAATTTTAATACAAAATGGAAAAGTAACTGAGGGCACATCTTCTAATATTTGGATTATAAAAAGAAATAATTTAATAACTCATCCAGCTAATTCCGATATTTTAAAAGGAGTAACTAGAACATCTCTTCTTAAAATTATAAAAAAAACCAGCCTTAAACTAATAGAAAAACAATTTACCCATAAGCAATTAATTAATGCTGACGAAGTATTTTTAACAAGTTCTGGGAGTTTTATTACTCCTATTCTAAAAATTGATAATAAAAAAATAAATAATGGTAAAATTGGCTATATCACACTGAAACTAGCAGAAATGTATACTGAAGCATGTATAAATGGATAATATAAAGCAAGAGGACATTGAAGACATTTGTTTTAATGTAAGTCAAAATATTATCTTGCCAAAATATAAAAATTTATCAGAGGATGAAATTAATTATAAAAATGGATCTGATTTGGTAACAGCAGCTGATATTGAAGCAGAAAAAGAATTAAAAAAAAATCTCTTGAAAATTTTACCTACTTCAAATTTTATAGGTGAAGAGGAATATTCTAAAAATCAAAATATATTAAATTTTTATAACGAAGATGAATATTGTTGGACTGTTGATCCAATAGATGGGACAACAAATTTCACTAATGGTAGAGATAAATTTGCAATTATGATAGCTCTAACATTTAAAGAAAAAATTTTACGTTCTTGGATTTATAAGCCATTAGAAAAAATTATGTGTTCAGCAATTGTAAATGAGGGTGCTTATATTAATAATAATAAAATTATTACAAAAGGTGAAAATATAATTGAAGAGACTATAGGATCAATAAGCACAAAGTATTGGGAACCAGGATTTAAAGATAAGTTAAAGAAATTCAAAAACATATTTAAGGAAGTTAATTCTTATAGATGCATTGGTTTTGAATATATAGATATAGGTATTGGAATTAGAAATTTTGCTATTTTATCTAAACTATCTCCCTGGGATCATATTCCAGGTATTCTTTTTATCAGGGAAGCAGGTGGTGCCGACATAGATTTTGCTAAAAATAAATATGACTTTACAAAAAAGAATAAGAATTTAATTGTAAGTAATTCAGAAGATTTGAATTTAAAAATTTTAGAAAAATTAGGAGAATATTAATGAGTATTAAAAATGTTTCTTTTATTGGCTTAGGAGTAATGGGTTATCCAATGGCAGGTCATCTTCAAAACAAAGGTTATAATGTAACTGTATATAATAGAACAACTGCTAAAGCAGAAAAATGGGTAGAAGAATATAAAGGTATCATTGCTAAAACTCCTGGTGAAGCTTCTCAAAATTCTGAAATTGTTTTTATGTGTGTTGGACGCGATGAAGATATTATTGAAGTAATGGAAGGTGAGGATGGAATTCTTTCAAAAGTAACTGAAGGATCAATAATTGTTGATCACACAACAGCTTCCGCAGAGATAGCAAGAAATTATTATCAAAAACTTAAAGATAAAAAATTGAGTTTTCTTGATGCCCCTGTATCTGGCGGTCAAGCAGGTGCAGAAAATGGTGTTCTTTCTATTATGATTGGCGGCGATGAAAAAGATTATAATACTGTTAAACCAGTTCTCACATCTTATGGAAAAGCAGTTGAACTTATAGGTCCATCTGGATCAGGTCAAATAGCTAAAATGATAAATCAAATTTGTATTGCGGGATTAGTTCAAAGTTTATCTGAAGCAATGGCTTTTGGAAAAAAATCCAATGTAGACATGGAAAAAGTTCTTAGCGTAATATCCAAAGGCGCAGCACAATCATGGCAAATGGAAAATAGATATAGAACTATGCTTGATGGAAAGTTTGATTACGGTTTTGCCGTAGATTGGATGCGTAAGGATTTATCAATTTGTTTTAATGAAGCTAATAAAAACGGTGCCAACCTTCCTATTACAAAAATAGTTGATAAATATTATGAAGAAGTTCAAAACAATGGTGGTAATAGATTTGACACGTCATCTTTAATGACGCTAGTTGATAAATAGTGGTAAATAAATATTTATTAGCTTTTATTTTATTAATTGCCTCCTCTTTTTTTTGGTCTGGAAATTTTTTCGCTGGTAAAATTGCATATAATACAGACTTGTCTCCATTTAAATTAAGTTTTTTTCGATGGACTTTAGCTTTTATTATACTTTTACCTTTTACGTATAAGGAGATAAAAAAAAATTTAAAATATTATAAAGAAAATTTTTTATTAATTAGTTTGATTGCATTTCTTGGTGTAACAATCTTTAATTCGTTTACTTACATATCTTTACAAACAACACTTGTAATTAATTCCGCTTTAATGAATTCTGTGACACCAGTTCTAATAATTGGTTTCTCATGGTTAATATTTAAAACAAAGACAAGTTTACTTCAATTTATTGGAATATTTTTATCAGTTATTGGTGCATTTTGTATAATTTTAAAAGGGAATTTAAATAATCTTTATTCTTTTCAATTTACAAGTGGTGATATTTGGATGTTTATTGCTGCACTATCATGGTGTGTATATTCAGTACTATTAAGAAAAATTGATAAAAATCTATCCCAACTTGCAACTTTAGAAGTGCTTATATTCGTTGGTTTAATTTTTCTCATACCTTTATATTTATTAGAATCTTCAAATTCTACTTTTATTCCTGATAATAGCACTGATTACTTGATAATTATTTATGTGGCTATATTTGCAAGTATTGTTTCTTTTTTTTCATGGAATATGGGAGTTTCAATTGTAGGTGCTAACAGAGCTGGATTATTTTTACACTTAATACCTGTATTTAGTTCAATTTGGGCAATAAGTTTTTTAGGAGAACAATTTGCTTTATTTCATTTAATTGGAACTATATTTATATTATTGGGAATAATACTCTCAAACTTAAATTTTAAATATGTCAAAAATAATCAAAACAGATAAAGAATGGAAATCTCTTCTAACAGAGGATGAATATTATATAACAAGACAAAAGGGAACAGAACCTCCTTTCTCTGGTAAAAATTTTGAAATTATTAATGGTGGTATTTTTAAATGTAAATGCTGTGGTAATGAATTATTTAATAGTTCAACGAAATATGATTCTTATTGTGGATGGCCAAGTTTTTTTGAACAAATATCTCCTGAAGCAATTAAAACTGAAACTGATAGATCGCATGGGATGGTGCGTATCGAAATTATGTGTGCCAAATGTGATGCCCATTTAGGTCATGTCTTTGATGACGGTCCTGAGCCTACAGGCAAAAGATACTGTGTAAATTCTCTTTCTATTAATTACGAAGAGTTTGAATAATACTTTTAATACACTCCTATTTTCATCAATAGGTCATGCGCTCATGCATATGTTTGCAGCATTTTATTTTGTAATTGTTCTAACTATAGAAAAAGAATGGAATATTTCCTATGATCAATTAATAAGACTATGGTCTCTTGGAGCCCTACTAATTGGTTTAGGGGCAATTCCTTTTGGGTGGTTAAGTGATAAATGGTCTCGTTCAGGAACAATGACAATTATGTTTATTGGAATGGGATTGGCTTCAATATTATGTGGTTTAAGCACATCAGTTTCTTTTTTATTTTTTTCATTATCACTTCTTGGACTTTTCTGTTCAATCTATCATCCTGTTGGTATTCCATGGGTAATTCATGCAGCTAACAAACAAGGAAGAGCTCTTGGAGTAAATGGTATTTTTGGTGGAGTAGGAATAGGATCCGGCGCATTTGTAGCTGGCACTCTAACGGAATTACTAACTTGGCAACTAGCTTTTATATTACCTGGTTTGATATCTATTGTTATAGGATTTTATCTTATCTACTTAATTTTAATTAATAAAATATCTTATAAAAATTATTTTATTAAAAATGATGATCAAGTTCATTCTCGTAATGAAATGATTTTAATTGCATTAATAATGCTTTTATCAATGTTTGCTCTTGGATTATCTTTTCATAATACACAAACAGCATTACCTAAAGTTTTTGAAATACGAATTGGCAATATAAACTCAATTCAAATTGGATTTATGATAGCAATTATTTATTTTATTTCTGGTGCTACAACATTTGTTGGAGGATTACTTGCTGATCGTTTTAATCTAAAAACTATTTATTTAATTGGTATTTTTCTTCAGTTTCCTTGCTACCTAGGTATAGCTTACATATTTGGTTACTCTTTAGTAGTGTTATGTATTCTTGCTGCCGTATTTAATGCAAGTATTCTTCCTACAGAAAACCTCTTACTTGGAAGATTTACACCTCAAAAGTATCATGGTGTAGTATATGGAATTAAGTTTATTCTTGCATTTGGATCGGGACCAATTTCGGTATTTTTAATTTCAGAAATTTACTCCATAACTTTAGAGTTTACTTATTTGTTTTTAATTAATGCAATAATGATGGCTATAGTTTCAGTTTTTATTATTTTTTTACCCATTCAAAGTAATCAAAGAATAGCTACTCAGGATTAGATTTTATTTCTTCAAGATAATTAATAACATCATTAAATTTTTCATCAGGTATATTTTTATAAGACATGCCAAAATGATTTTTTACTTCTAATGCAACATGAGCATAAGGATTTCTCCCTTTTGGATGATTTGGATGATCTGGCAATTTCCCTTTTAAAAAATCTCCTGTTTTTTGGATTTCTTTCCATATTATTTTTGCATTATTTACATTCATATTGATACAAATTCCCTAATAAATTGACATTTTTTATTAAATATTATTCTTACTTATTTAAGTATATTTTTAATAACAAAATAATTGCAATTTTTTTTATTATTATTAAATAATTTAGATATGCACGTAGATTCTAGTATTTGGTTCAAACCTAAAATCGATCGAAAGAAATTAAAGGAATTATCTATAAGAAGTGATTTTCCAGGATTAATTCATTTTGCGATTTATTTTTCTTCACTTATATTCTTCGGATACCTATCTTATATTTTTTGGGGTAGTTGGTTTTTTATACTGTTCTACTTTATTTATTCAACAATCTATGCTTTTAACGTTGCGAATTGGCATGAGACAGTTCATCGTACTGCTTTTAAAACTAGGTGGATAAATGAAATTTTTTATTATCTTAGTAGTTTTCAAGGTATGGCAGAACCTCTAAGCTTAAGATGGTCACATAGTTTTCATCATTCTAATACTCTACAAACAGAAGAAGAGTATGATCACGAAATTGAGGTATCGAGACCTACTGATCTTTTTAGATTTTTTTTGAAATTTATTCCTTTAACTGATTTAATTTATATTCATCAATCTCCATTTGTTCATATATTTAAACTTTCATTTGGTAAATTAAGTCCAGGAATAAAAATTTCTGTGCCAGTAAGTGATATTAAAAAAATAATTAGAAATGCAAGAATTTATTTACTAATTTGGTTTGCTATTATTTTATCTTGTTTTTATTTTGATACTATTTTACCAATTTTGTTTTACTTTTTGCCATCATACGTAGGTAAACCTATACAATTTGCTGTCAATGTTACACAGCATCTTGCTGCTAAATTTGATTCAAAGGATCACCGATTAAGCACACATACAGTAATATTAAATCCTATATTTAGCTTTTTATACTGGCATATGGAATATCATTTAGAGCATCATATGTTTCCAATGGTTCCTTCATATAATTTAAAAAAATTGAGAAAGGAAATTGAAAGTCAGCTACCTAGACCTTTCAATGGATTGTTTGATTTTTACAAGACAATTCTACCATATTTGATTAAACTTGCTTTTAACTCAAATGATTACTATCGAGTAAAATTGCCAGAAAATACCTAAAAGTCTCAATTTTCTTTATATTACCAAAATTTAAAACAACATTTATAAACATTATTCAATCTATAATGTTTGACAGAAAATCTTTCTTATATTTCAATAAATTATACATTAATTTATTGGGAGGTAAAAATGTTAAAAAAAATAATCGTACTTATTAGTACAACTACTATTTTTTCTTCATTTATATTTTCAAGCTCTCATGCATTTGAATGTGATATTCCAATTTTAGAAAGTTCATCAGATGCTGTTAAAGCTTATTATATACCTGAAAAAAAAATTTGAAGGAATGAGTATAAATGTACCAAAGGAAAATGTTGAGAACGATATTGAAAAGGGTTGCAGAGAAAAATTTGAAGAATTATCTGGAGCTAAAGTAAATGTAATAGTTTTTCCAAAACAAAAAGATATGCTTGATGCAATCAATCTAGCTTTAGCAACTAATAGCGGAGAATTTGATGTTATGACATCAGGTGCAGGTGGAGCAAAGGAGTATGGCTTAGGTGGACATCTAAACCCTTTACAAACACCACCAGATATAGATGATTTTTATACTGGTGATATTAATCAATATAGTATTGGTGGAAAACTTATGGGTATACCTAGTATAGCTGATACTAATATATTGTATTGGAGAACTGATTTATTTGAACAAGCAGGTTTGGATCCAAACAAACCACCTAAAACATATTCAGAATTAACTGAATATGCAAAACTGTTAACAATAGATAAAAATGGTAAAAATAGCACTGAAGAGGGATTTGATAAAAATAATATTGATATCTATGGTTATGGTTTTAGAGGTGAAGCAAGTTTAGCAAGCCCTTGGCAATGGTATAACTATCTCTTTGCATTTGGTGGAGATTTATTTGATAGCGAATATAATATTATTATTGATCAGCCAGAGTCCGTAGCTTCACTACAATGGGTTGTAGATAATTACAGAGTGCACAATATTATGCCAGCTGACACACCTGTTTATGACTATGGCGCATTCCACACTTTGTTTATACAGGGCAAAATGGCTATGGCTGTAAATTGGCCATATATGTATGGTATGTCTCAAGACCCTGAACAATCAAATGTTGTAGGCAAGGTAGCTGTAGGAAGAAAACCTATGGAAGTGAGACATGCTGGTAATATGGGCGGATGGTCTTGGAGTGTTTTGAAAATGTCTCAGAAACAAGAACTAGCTGAGGCTTATGCAAAATGGAATGGTAATCCTGACATGGCAGTTTATAATGCTGTTTTAAGGGGAAATGCTCCTGCTAGAAGATCTGCTACTGAAAGAATGATAGAAGAAAATCCAGTTATTGCCGGTGCTATTGCTCAAAACTTACCTGATAATATGGGAGTTAAGTGGATAGATACAGGACCTTCATGGATGGCACTAGAAAAAGAAACTTGGAAGTTCATCCAATTTGCTTTGACAGGAGAAAAAACACCTGAACAAGCTTTAAAGGATGCAAAAGTTGAAATGGAGAAAATTCTCAAAAGAGATAGATTCTATGAGGAAATTGCTCCACAACTTCTAGGGAATTAATTCAAATAAAAATTATCACAGGCAGCATATTGCTGCCTGTAAAAAAATATGAAATTTATAAACTCTTCTTCTTTTTTTGGTGGGGCAATAATACTACCAGGTGTAATAATTTTATTGTTATTTTATTTATATCCATTAGCTTATTCTCTTTTTATAAGTTTACATGATTTTAGGTTAATAAGACCAGATTTAACTCAATTTGTTGGTTTTAGAAATTATTTTGAAATTTTTTATGATGATGAGTTCCTTAACGCTTTCATTAATACTCTTATTTATGTTGGAATATCTTTACCTTTTGAATTAGTAATTGGCCTTTTTTTGGCTTTAGCTTTGGATAAAATTACAAGAGGAAAAAATATAATTAGAGCTTTTTTAATCGTTCCACAATTTTTGGCTCCTCTTGCCATGGGTTTCATATGGAAATTTATGTACAATGATGATTTAGGAATAATAAATTTTTTTCTTCGTTTTGTAGGAATGGAAAGGCCACCATTGTGGATAGCTGATCCTGCAATATCCTTGTACAGCTGTATAATTGTTGAGATTTGGGCTTGTGTTCCTATTTTTATGCTTTTGCTTTCTGCAGGGTTAACAACTTTATCAACTGAAATTATTGATGCTGCAAAAATTGATGGTGCGAATGCTTATCATCGTCTTCGCTATATAATACTTCCTCATTTAAAACCTATTATTCTTGTGACATTATTAATAAGAGGAATGGATTCATTTAGAATATTTGATTTAATTTATGGACTCACGCAAGGTGGCCCAGCCATGAGTAGTGATGTTTTATCATTGTACATGTATAGGTCAGGAATGTTGGATCGACAATTTGGTTATTCAGCAAGCGCAGGATGGATTATGGTATTTATGATGTTAATTGCATCTTATATTCTTATTAAACTTATGTACAGAGATGGGATCAACAAACAATGAATAAGAGTGAAAAAAGATTAACAACAATAAGTTGGTTCTTTATTAGCTTATCTCTGTTTATATGGTTATTTCCAATTATCTGGTTCGCATTGGCTTCTTTTAAAAATCCAAAAAATTTATATGATATTTTTTCATTTGAATTTAGTTTGTATAACTACAGAGAGGTCTTTAATACATATCCAATTGCAACCTATATGAAAAATAGCTTAATTTTAGCAATTTCAGCAACGTTATTTGCTGTTACAATAGGTACTTTAGTTGCTTACGGCTTAAGTCATACTCGTTTTCGATTTAAGACACAAACAACTGTTTTTATCTTTTTATTAAGACTTATTCCAGGAATGGCTGTAATGGTTCCTCTATTTATAATTTTTTCATCATTAGGATTAACAAATACCTATCATGGATTAATTTTTGCTCATACAACTATGTCAATTCCTTTGGTTGTTATAATAATGCTTGGATATTTATCAGATTTTCCAAAAGAACTTTTAGATGCAGCTTATATTGATGGATGTAATAAATTTAATGTAATTTATTTAATAGTTTTCCCACTTATTAAACCTGGGTTAGCAGTTGTAGCAATTTTTACATTTATTGGTAGCTGGAATAATTTTGATATTGCATTGATTCTTGGTTACATGCCTGAATATAAGACTCTACCACTTGGTCTTGCTGGTATGGGAAATAGATATGGAATATTATGGCATCATGTTGCAGCTGCAGGTGCAGTATACATAATTCCAACAGTAATTATGGCCATAACACTTTCCAAATATGTAATTAGTGGATTAACTGTTGGAGCAATTAAAGGATAAAAAAAAATAACATCTATATTATTTTTTATGAATTCTAATTCGAAAATAAAATACTTTAATTTAAATGAATTTGAGCTTTCAGATGGAGATAAAAAAAAGGAATTAATAATAAATTTAGATAATGTCTGTAAAGATACTGGTTTTTTATTAATCACAGGCCATAATATAGATAGAAAAATAATTGATAATATTTGGTCAGTGGTAGATCTTTTTTTTGAACAACCGATTGAATTTAAGCTAAAAATTAGTCCTCCATATAAGGGGTATCCATACGGCTATCTTGCTAAAGGTTTAGAGGCTTTAGCTTATTCTAAGGGAGAAAAAACACCTCCTGATTTAAAGGAAAGTTTTAATGCTGGACCATTATTAATTCCTGATTCTATATCTGATAAAGAAGCACTTGAATTTTGCTATGCTCCTTCATTATGGCCAGAAATATTAAATTTTCAAAAATATTGGAGTGAATACTATAATTCGATGCAAAAATTATCTACACGCGTAATGAGATCTTTCGCATTGGCATTGAATCTTGATGAAACTTATTTTGACCAATACATAGACAAAAATATTTCAGCTTTAAGAGCACTTAATTATCCTCCAGTTCAAAAAATTTTACCAAAACAACAGATGGCAGGTGCCCATACTGATTATGGTAGTCTTACAATATTACTACCAAAGGATAATACCAGTGGACTTCAAATTAAAAATCTTGCAGGAGAATGGATAGATGTACCTAGTGATCCTAATATTTTTGTCTGCAATATTGGAGACTTGATGGCCCAATGGACAAATAATAGATGGGTTTCTACTTTACATAGAGTGGTACCTAATAAAAAAAAATAATAATAGAAGGTCACTTGCTTTTTTTCATCAACCTAATTGGGATGCAGAGATAAAATGTTTAGAAAGTTGTAGAGGAAAGAAAGAAAATTATAAACCAGTTCAATCAGGGCCATATTTAATGTCAAAATTTAAGTCTACTTTATAAAAAATAAATTATAAAATTTATCTAGCAAGTGCCCCCATAGGATCCCAAGGCGCTAAAGCAACTGGTTCCATATCTAAATATTTTAAAAGTCTCTTGTTAAGGTATTTTTTATCAATGACAACTTCATAGGTATATTCATCAAACCATTCATCAGTCATCATCATATATCCTTGATTACCACTTTTTGTTCCCCAGCTATTTTCAATTTTCCATTTTGTTGAATTTCTTTTTTTTATATCAACACCCGTTAAAAGCATGGCATGAGTCATTTCACTATCACCGTACTCTAAACGTGTTTGTTTATTCATCTTAAAAGATGTTTGAAACACATTTTCATAATCGTAAATACCCATATCAAGAACACCCATATCACGACTAAAACGCTTCCCAACATCACAACCAAACCATACAGCTTCATTATTTTTTATAGAGTCCATTGCAGATTTTTTTAATTCTTTAATATCTACATTTAAATATTTAATAATTTGTCCCTCAACAACGTTACCAAGATATTCAACTGTGTACATTGTATTAAATTTTTTATTGCTCATTGGAGCGTGAATTAAGCAAACTTTATCTTTAATATTGATATCAGCATATTTTTTGCAGAAATCAATTGGTGTCATATCTGAAATGACAATGTGTCTATTATCTTTATTTCTAGTAGACCAATTGATAACATCTGGCGGTTGACCAAGGAACATTGCTAGTAGATTATAAATTGTTTTCATCATTTCTTTTTTTAGAGCTGAGGAATTTTTAGCTGGTTTCTTTCTTAATATAGAAGCAAATTCTCTTAGTTTGTGTGTAAGAATATAATTCATAGCACCAGATTTACTGCTATGATTTGTTTCAGGCATTACATCTTTTGGAACAGCACCATACTTATTAATTAAATTTACAAACATATCCCACTGCCCACCATCTTGCACTGGTGCTTTTAAGAGATGTGTTATTAGTCTGCTCTCAAATGATTCATCTCTAGATTTGATAATATTCTCTAAAAAATAGTTAGCTTTCTCTAACTTATCCCAAAACATGAAATAATTTTGTGAAAATTCAAATGTATTTAGTTCAAGGCTATCAACAACTTGTAGTCGCATAAGATTTAATCCTGCAAATCCCCAACATCTCCCTGATGCCATTTGATTTGTTGCAGGTAGTTCTTTTTTTATTAGATTAGAAAAATTATGATTGATTTGACTAAAGTTTTCCCAATTGAGTGCAACATTGGCTAAATCATTTTTAATTAATGCATTTCTTGATGCTGTATTTTTATTATTTCTAAGAAATTTATTTTTGAAAGTTTTAATTGTTGATAGAGATATATTTTTTGCCATGTTCTCTATTTAAAACTATTTCAGCTTAATTCAATTCTTAACTGTTTTTTTCTTTTTTTTGAGACCCATTTTAGCTTTTCTTTCATCAATTAACCTAATGGCATCTTCTAGTTTTAAGCTATCTATAGATTGATCACCAAGAATTGAAGCATTTATTTTTCCACATTTTACATATGGTCCAAATTTTCCATCATGAGCAGTAATGTTTTTCTTTTCTGTTGGATGCTCACCAAATGTTTTTAACGTCGCATTACCTCTCTGTGTAGGTTTAGCAATTAATTCAATTGCTCTTTCAAGTTCAATATCAAGAATATTATCTGTTTTTTCTAGAGCTTTATATTTTTTATCGTGAAGAATATATGGTCCATACATTCCAATACCGGCACTAACTGTTTTATTTGTTTCAGGATGAAATCCTAATTTACGTGGCAAACCAAGTAATTGAATAGCTGTGTTTAATCCTATTTCATCTGGTTCAAAATTCTTAGGAATAGAAACTCTTTTTGGTTTCTTTTCTTTTGTCCCTTCACCAACTTGCATATAAAATCCATAAGGACCTTTTCGAAGAGTAATCATTTCACCTGTTTCAGGATAAATACCAATTTCTTTTGGTCCGCTAAGAGCAGTACCATCTTTATCGTTTAATTGATTAAACTGAACTGTATATTTGCAATCAGGATAATTAGAGCAGCCAATAAATCCTCCAAACTTTCCAACTTTAATTCCTAGTCTTCCATTATCACAGGTTGGACATTTCCTTTTTTCATCTGCTCCTTTTGGTGGAAAGAAATGCGGACCTAGTGCTTCATCTAACACATCAATGACCTCTCTATTTGATTTGCCTACAGTTTCATCGCAAAGTTGTTTAAATGTTTCCCAAAATTTTCTTAGAACTTCTTTCCAATCAAGCTTACCATCAGAAATTTCATCAAGTTGATTTTCAAGATCAGCAGTAAAATCATATTCGACATATTGATTGAAATATTTTTCTAAAAATATCGATACTATTCGTCCTCTATCATGAGGATTAAAACGTTTTTTATCTAAAATTACATAATCTCTATCTTGTAGAACTTTAATAATAGAAGCATAGGTAGATGGTCTGCCAATACCAAGTTCTTCAAGTTTTTTAACTAAGCTAGCTTCGGTGTAACGAGGAGGAGGGGAGGTAAAATGTTGTGTCTTTTCAACTTCTTTGAGATTTAAACTCTCTCCTTCACTCATGGAAGGAAGAATTGTTTCTTTTTCTTCATCTTTGTCATCATCTTTAGCTTCTTGATAAACTTTGTACATCCCAGGAAACTTAATTGTTGATCCATTTGCTCGTAAAACAATTTTTTTATCTTCGTTTGTAATATCAACTGCTACTTGATCTAATACAGCACTTGCCATTTGTGAACTTACCGCTCTTTGCCATATAATTTCATATAACTTGTATTCTTCTAAAGTAATGTATTGCTTAATATCTTTTGGTGTTAAGTAAATATTTGTTGGCCTAATGCATTCATGTGCTTCTTGGGCATTTTTAGCTTTAGATTTATAAACTCTTGGTGCTTCTGGTAAATAGTTTGCACCATAATTATCAGTAACAAAACCTCGAACTTGGTTAATAGCTTCTTTAGACATGACGACACTGTCTGTTCGCATATAAGTTATTAATCCAGTTGTTTCTCCTTTAATATCTGCTCCTTCGTATAAACGTTGAGCTGTTCTCATTGTTTGACTCGCACTAAGACCAAGTTTACGACTAGATTCAATTTGCATTGTAGATGTAGTAAAAGCAGGGTAGGGATTTCTTCTAGCTTCTTTTTTTGTGATATTTCCAACAGTGTAAGTAGAATTTTTAATATCATTAAATATTTTTGTCGCTTCACTCTCATTTTTAATATCAAGTTTATCTACTTTATTCCCATCATAAACTGTTAGTCTAGAATTAATAATTTTATCTTCTTTATTTCTAAACTCGCCTTGTAAAGACCAATATTCCTGTGGAATAAATTTTTCTATTTCAAGTTCTCTTTCACTTATTATTCTTAAAGCAACAGATTGAACTCTACCTGCTGATTTTGATCCTGGTAATTTTCTCCATAGTACTGGAGAAAGTGTAAAACCGACAAGAAAATCTAAAGCTCTTCTTGCAAGATAAGCATTAACTAGATTTTCATCTATTTCTCTTGGCTGTTTAAGACTATCAAGAACTGCATTTTTTGTAATTTCATTAAATGTTACTCGGTGAATATTTAATTTTGAAAGTGATGAATTATCTCTAAGTAGTTTTTCTACATGCCAAGCTATGGCCTCACCTTCACGGTCGGGGTCAGTGGCTAGATATAAATTTTCAGATTTTTTTGCAGCATCTGTTATTTCCTTTATCACTTTTTTTCCACGATCACTTGTTTCCCATTTCATTTGGAAATCATTTTCAGTATCTATCGCATCATTTTTTGCTGATAAATCTCGGACATGCCCAATACTTGCTAGAACTTTGAAGTCAGAGCCTAAATATTTATTAATTGACTTTGCCTTCGATGGTGATTCAACAATTAATACATTCATAAATTTTGGCCCCAAATTTCAGTTTAAAGATAATTCGTCAAGAAATTTTAAAAAAAAGTATATTTTTACTTGGATAATTTAATTTTACTTTCAGTTTTGTTTATGAGTCTTTTAATGTTTTCTGTGTGTTTATGATAAATAATTAAAGTTAAATAAATAAAGAAAATTAGAATATAAAAATTAAAATTAATAAAAATATAATAAGATGGAGCTACTAAAATTCCAATTAAAGATCCAAGAGAAGAGTATTTACTTACAAAAGCTGTTACGAGCCATACTAATAAAAATAATATTCCAATATAAGGATTAAAACCAAATAAAAAACCAATATACGTTGCTACTCCTTTTCCACCTTTAAATTTCAACCAGACAGGATAGATGTGACCTAATATGGCAAAGTGACAGAGAAGTATTTTATTCAATAAAGAAATATCTTGAAAATACATTTGTAAAATGAGGAACGGAAGAAAGCCTTTAAAAATATCAAAACAAAGAACAATGAATGCTACAAATTTATTTCCTGTTCTTAAAACATTTGTTGCACCTACATTTCCAGAACCAACCTTTCTAATATCTCCCAAGCCAAATAATTTTGTAAAAATCAATGCAAAGGGTAATGATCCTATTACATAAAACAATATGATTAATGATAAACTACTTACTAAAGTCATCTCTGTTTTTAATAATTAAGTCTAAGCATGCCATTCGTACTGCAACACCCATAGCGACCTGTTCTTGTATTAAGCTCCTCGTGACGTCATCGGCAAGTTTTGAGTCTATTTCTACGCCACGGTTCATTGGACCTGGATGCATGACGAAAGCATTTTTTTTTGCATATTTAAGTTTATTGTAATCTAAACCATACTTTTTAAAATAAGTCTTTTGATTTGGCATTATTTTCCCAACTATTCTTTCTTTTTGAATACGTAGCATCATAACAATATCACAATTCTGTAATCCCTTTTTCATTTCTGTATAAACGTTCACAGGTAGTTTATTTAAACTTTTTGGTAACCATTCTTTAGGCCCAATAACATTTATTTTTGCACCTAACTTTGATAGTATGATTATGTTTGATCGAGCAACACGGCTATGTAAAATATCCCCGCAAATAGCAATTTTTAATTTTGCGAAATTTTCAAATTTATTTTTAATAGTAAGTGCATCTAATAACGCTTGTGTGGGATGCTCATGACTTCCATCACCAGCGTTTATTACAGACGCATCTACTGTTTCTGAAATTTTTTTACTAATTCCTTCCTCTGGATGTCTGACAATTAAAACGTCAGGATTCATTGAATTAATAGTAGTCATAGTATCGAGTAAGGTCTCACCTTTGTTAATAGAACTATCTTTTACCACTACATTAATGAGATCTGCTCCTAGCCTTTTAGCAGCAACTTCAAAACTTGTTCTTGTTCTTGTTGAATCTTCAAAAAAAAGATTAAATATTGTTCTTCCTTCTAAAATATTAATTTTTTTAATTTTCCTTTTATTAAAAGTTATATATTTTTTAGATTCATCTAAAATGTGCTCAATTTCTTTCTTGGTTAAATCAGCTGTTTCTACTAAATGAATTTTTTTAAAAATATTTTTACTTCTTTTTAATTTGATATTTGTTTTTGAAGAAATTGATGAATAATATTTTAAAGCTATTTTTTCTGCATCTTTAAGAATTTTTGAACCTGTAGATGATCTGATTGCTTTTAATTTTGGCATTTTCACTTTCATTTGCCAATATTTTGAATTTTCTCTTTTATATAATTTTATGTGTCCTGATTTAAGTAGCTTTGAATTCATATGTGTCAATAATGTGTAAGTATGTGTAAACTAATTTATTAATTATTTCTATATCTATCTAAATATCCTTGTAAAATATAAGCAGCCGATTGTTGATCAAGTTTACTTTTTATCTTTGTTTTACTTAAATCGGCTTTTCTCATTTCTTTAAAGATTACATCTGATGAAAATCTTTCATCCCAAAGAGCTGTAGGTTTCTTAAAAAAGGTTTGAAGATTCATATTAAAATCTCTTACTAATTGGCTTTGTTTGTTTTCACTATTATCTAGGCTAATCGGTAGACCAAGAATAAATCCACCAATTTCATACTCTTTCAAAATATCTTTCATGATAATTAAATCTTTATTAGTTCCTTTTCTTTGGATAATTGAAAGAGGTGTAGCGATTATTTTCGATCTATCGCTTACTGCAACACCAATCGTTTTAGTTCCTAGGTCTAGACCTACAAGTATTTGTGATGTATTAAGGCCATCGATTAAATTATTTTGATCATTCATATAATGGAGCTCATAAATTGAAGATTGATAAAAATACAATAAATAAAATTGCTCGTCTATCTAGAATAAAGTTAGATGATAAAGAATCTGAAGATTATATTAAGGATCTTAATTCCATTTTAGACTGGGTAGAGCAGTTAAATGAAGTAAATACTGAAAATGTAGAACCGTTAAGTAACATATCATCATCAATTTTACCTAAAAGAGAAGATGTATCTAATGATACTAATTCTAGTGAGGAAATTCTTGAAAATGCTCCTGATAAACTCGAGGGTTTTTTTGCGGTACCAAAGGTGGTTGAATAATGCCTAAATCATCTTTGAAACAAACATTAAAAGATCTAGATACAAAAAAAATATCAATAAGAGAATTAAATCAGGATTATTTAAAAAGAATTAAGGAAAATGAAAACTTAAATGTTTTTATTCATTTTAGTGAAGATAATGTTTTAAAGCAGTTAGATAACTTAGAGAATGATAATTCAGCAAAAAAATTAAAAGGTATTCCGATTGCAATCAAGGATCTATTTTGTACTAAAAGTATGCCTACAACCGCAGCTTCAAAGATTTTAGAAAATTTTAATCCAACTTATGAATCATTTGTTACTCAAAAATTATTAGATGAAGGATCTATTTTTGTTGGTAAAACAAATTTAGATGAGTTTGCTATGGGCTCAGCTACTAATACAAGTTTTTTTGGAAATACAATTAATCCACTATCAAAAGAGAATGAGCCTTTAGCCCCTGGTGGATCTTCTGGCGGTTCCGCAGCCGCAGTTGCTGCAGATTTATGTTTAGGGGCAACTGGAACAGATACAGGTGGATCAATAAGACAACCAGCTAGTTTTTGTGGTGTTGTGGGTATCAAACCAACATATGGTTTATGTTCCCGATGGGGTATAGCTGCATTTGCATCTAGTTTGGATCAAGCAGGAATTTTTTCTCATAATGTTGAAGATGCATCAATATTATTACAATCCATCGCTGGGTTTGATCAAAGAGATAGTACAAGTGCTAAAGTAGATATTCCAAATTATTTTGAAAATTTAGATGATGATCTAAATGGGAAAACTGTTGGTATACCAAAAGAATATTCTATTGATGGTACACCAATGGAAATAAGTCAGATATGGGAAGATGCTATCAAGGTTTTAGAAAAAAAAGGTGTTAAAATTAAAAATATTTCACTTCCTCATACTAAATATGCACTTCCTACTTATTATATTATTGCTCCTGCTGAAGCTTCCTCAAATTTAGCTCGTTATGATGGAGTAAAATATGGTTTTAGATCTGATGAAATTGATTCTCTTGATGAAATGTATGAAAATACAAGAGCTCAAGGTTTTGGAAGAGAAGTAAAAAGAAGAATTTTAATAGGAACATACGTATTATCTGCAGGCTATTATGATGCATATTATCTTAAGGCACAAAAAGTAAGAAAATTAATTGCTGATGATTTTAATAAAGCTTTTAAAGAATGTGATTTTATAGTTACTCCTACTGCACCAAGCGCTGCATTTCCCTTAAATGAAAAACAAAATGATCCTATCAAAATGTATTTAAATGATGTGTTTACGGTTCCTGCTTCTTTAGCTGGCCTACCAGGTATTTCCATTCCCTTTGGGAAAGATAAAAATAATTTACCACTAGGTATTCAAATATTAGGAAAACACTTTGATGAACAACAAGTTTTTAATGCCGCTGTATCTCTAGAAAGATCATATGAATAATTTAATAAAAGGTGAAAAGCATGATTGGGAGATGGTAATCGGTCTCGAAATACATGCTCAAGTAAAATCAAATTCTAAATTATTTTCTTCATCATCAACAAAATTTGGCTCATCACCAAATAGTCAAGTATCTTTAGTCGATGCTGCTATGCCAGGAATGTTACCAGTAATTAATAAGTACTGTGTAGAACAGGCAGTAAAAACTGGAGTTGGTTTGAATGCAAAAATTAATAATTATTCTGTCTTTGATAGAAAAAATTACTTTTATGCTGATCTACCACAAGGATATCAAATTAGTCAGTACAAATATCCAATTGTTGGAGAAGGAAAAGTTACAATTGATTTTAAAGATGGAACATCGAAAGATATTAGAATTGTAAGATTACATTTAGAACAAGATGCTGGTAAAAGTTTACACGATCAAAATCCTTCAAAAACATATGTCGATCTTAATAGATCTGGTGTTGCTTTAATGGAAATTGTTAGTGAGCCAGATATTAGAACGCCTGATGAAGCTGGAATGTATATATCCAAAATCAGATCAATTTTAATGTACTTAGATACATGTGATGGAAATATGCAAGAGGGTTCTTTAAGAGCAGATGTAAATATTTCAGTAAGAAAACCTGGAGATGAATATGGAACTCGATGTGAAATTAAAAACTTAAACTCTATAAAGTTTATAAAGCAGGCTATTAATTATGAAGCAAAAAGACAAATAGAAATATTGGAGTCTGGCGGTTCTATTGAGCAAAACACAATGCTCTTTAATACATCTACTGGCAAAACTAGACCCATGAGAAATAAAGAAGAAGCTCATGACTATAGATACTTTCCTGATCCAGATTTATTACCACTGGAAATTTCTAAAGAAGAAATAGGGAAAATTAAATCATCAATACCAGAGCTTCCAGATGAGCTTAAGAATAAATTTACTGAGACTTATAAATTGTCTAATTATGATGCCTCAGTATTAACTGCAGAGAAACAAACATCTGATTATTTTAATGAAACAATTAATTCAGATCCAGAATTAAAAAATTATGCAAAAATAGTTGTAAATTGGATTACTTCTGAATTGTTTTCATTATTAAACAAAAATAACCAAGATTTAAATAACTCTCCAGTATCACCTGAAAACTTAGGACAACTTATAAAGTTAATTTCTACAAATGAAATTTCTGGCAAAATTGCAAAAGATGTATTGGAAGATATGTTTTCTTCAGGAAAAACAGCTAGACAAATCGTAGATGAAAAGGGTTTGCAACAAGTTACAGATCAGGGTGAAATAGCAAAAGTTATTGATGAGGTCATTGCAGAAAATCCAAAAATGGTCGAACAATATCTAGCAGGTAAAGATAAGTTATTAGGTTTCTTTGTTGGCCAAGCTATGAAATTAACTAAAGGAAAAGCTAATCCAAAAATGTTAAATGATATTTTAAAACAAAAATTAAATAAAAAAAATTAAACGTAAAGAATAGCATCTATAAGCAACAATTATAAATGTTAAAACTATCCAAATAATACTTCCTTTATAATTTTCTGCTGCTCTCCAAATTCCAATAGAAATAAATATTGTCCAAATAAAAATAAAAATTTTTGAGATTAGCGCAAGATTAGTAAAATCTAAAAATGGTATTTGGGAAACAGAGCTATCTGTATTAAAAAAATAAATTTCAAGATTAAATATAATAAGCAAAACAATACCATTTAGTAGTTCACCAACTAACCAATAGGATTTCCAGAGTTTTATTTTTCCTTCAAAAAAATCTTTTATTATGTTTGTATTAGTCATTTTTATTTAACTTTAATATTATAATTATTCATAAAATTTTTAATAGCAATTCAACATTCTTAAATCATTTATTCGGTGTTTTTAATGTATAAGAAGTCCATAAAGAATGCCATTTAGCATAATAATCTTTTTTCTTATTACTGCCTTCAATTATAACAACACTTTCAATTAGATATTTTGTATTTTTTTTAAAGAGATAATTAAAATATCCACCGTTATTTGTTCTAACGTATTCTTTTCTAAAATAACCATTATTTAAACTCATAATAGAAACCTTATGATCAGCTAGTATTTTATTTTTATATTCTAATAGAATTCTTTTACTTTCATTTAAATTTTTAAGAGGATTGTCTAAAAAAATTAATTCAAAGTCCATATTTGTATCGATATCTTTACCATCAAAATTTTCCACAC
Source organism: uncultured Alphaproteobacteria bacterium (assembly GCA_902622475.1). Taxonomy (GTDB): domain Bacteria; phylum Pseudomonadota; class Alphaproteobacteria; order HIMB59; genus CACPNW01. Next base: position 69,858 of record CACNPW010000001.1, read on the forward strand.
TAATTAATGACTTTGCATATCTTTTATAACTTTCATAAAAATTTTCTGGATAGTTATTTTCTCTATGTTTTTGAGCCAAATTTGGATATCCTTTCTCTCTTGTGAAAATTTCAAATTTTACTAATTTTTCATATTCAACATATTTAGTAACTGATTCAATTTGTATTACATTTAATCCTTTGAACGTTTTTTTAATATTAAGAGCTGGAATATCACCTAATCTACCTTTAATTTTTAATTTATTATCTTCAGCATACAGGAATGCAATTTTAAAATATTCTTTTGTAAATGGTATTGGTGATCCTTCAAAATTTTCTCCTACAAAGATATTTGCCACAGCTTTTTCATTATTTGATAAGTGATAATTTTTTGGATCAATCCAAAATTCATGAGATAAAGAGATTTTTGTTATTGAAGTTAAGATAATAATAAATATTAATCTTTTTAAAGTAAATTTCATCATGTTCTCTTATATAAAAATTATAAAGTTATATCTATTTTTAATTCCAGTATGTTTTTTAAATTTATTTTCAACATCTTCTATTAGTCATGAAATCAAGCCATCTATTGCAGATTTTACTTATAATGAAAGTTATTTGAATTTTAAAATAAGATTAAACGCTGAATTGATATTATCTAATATTGATGCATCTACTGTTTCTAATACAGACTCTTCATCACTAAGTGAAATTTATGATGAATTTAGAATTTTAAGTAAAAAAGACCTTGAAGAAATGTTTCAAAATTCTTGGAGTGAAATAAGTTCTAATATTGATATTAAAATTAATAATGAAACAAAGAAAATAAATTTAATTAAAACTGAAGTTGAAGATATAAAAAATTTTGAAATAAGTAGAGATACGCATGTTTATTTTAAAGTTTTATTGGATGAAAATTCTGAACAATTTACATTTAGATGGGTTAAAAACTACGGCCCAATTATTCTAAGAGAGAATAATAATAACAAATTAGAAGATGAATTAGTTACAGAATATTTGCAATCAGGAATTGAATCAAGTCAATTTTCGTTTAAGGAAAATAATTTTAGTAAAACATTTAATAGCTTCACAAAATTTTTTGTATTAGGAATTCAACATATAATTCCAAAAGGATTAGATCATATTTTATTTATATTTGGACTTTTTTTATTTTCATCATCTTTAAAAAAATTAATTTCTCAAATAACTATTTTTACTATTGCTCATTCAATTACCCTTATATTTGTTTCTTTATCTTTAATGAGAATCAATCCTCAAATTGTTGAGCCTATCATTGCACTTTCTATAGTTTATATAGGAATAGAAAATATTTTTAAAAAATATATAAAAGAATATTTGAGATATTTTGTAATTTTGTTTTTTGGATTACTTCATGGTTTAGGATTTGCATTAGTTTTGAGTGATATAGGTTATAGGAGTACAGACTTATTTATAAATCTTGTATCTTTTAATATTGGTATTGAAGTAGCGCAAATATCTATTGTATTGGTTTTATATCTATTGATTGCTTTAAATTTTGCAAAAAATAAAAATTACAGAATCTTATTTCAAGTTCCATCTTCTATATTAATTTCTAGTATTGGGTTATATTGGTTTTTTGAAAGAATTAATTTTATTTAATCAATTTCGTACCACCTACGTACCACTTTGAATCAAAATTTGATCAATTAATTAGTGTAATCCTACTTTGTTTTATGTTAAATAATATTTTATAGAAGAGGGTAAAACTAGTTTTTACTTGATTTTTTTTAAGTTAGAAAGGTCAACTTTGAAAGAACAACTACAGGAGAGATGGGTGAGTGGCTTAAACCACAGGTTTGCTAAACCTGCGAAGGAAGTAATTCCTTCCGAGGGTTCGAATCCCTCTCTCTCCGCCATATAAGTATGTTTAAAGGAAGTATACCTGCAGTTATTACACCATTTGAAAATGATAAAGTTGATTACTTGTCATTGGTTAAAGTGTTGAATTACTTAATTGAAAATGGATCTCATGGGCTTGTACCTTGCGGCACAACTGGTGAGTCACCTACCTTATCTCACAATGAACATAAAAAAATTATTGAAGAAACAATAAGAATTGCTGACAAAAGAGTTCCTGTTATTGCTGGTACAGGCTCCAACAATACTTTAGAAGCAATAGAATATACGGACCACGCAGCAAGATCAGGAGCAGATGCTGCATTAATTGTAACGCCTTATTATAATAAACCAACTCAATCAGGCTTGTATGAACATTTTAAAGCAATTTCTGAAAAAACAAAAATTCCAATAATTATCTATAACATACCTGGGAGATCTGTAGTTGATATGAATATTGACACTATGGTTGAGTTATCAAAGATTGAAAACATTATCGGAGTTAAAGATGCAACAAATGATTTATTTAGACCATTAATTACGAGAAAAAAAATGCAAAATGATTTTTGTTATCTTTCTGGAGAAGATGGAACTGCATTGGCATATCTTGCGCAAGGCGGTCACGGTTGCATATCAGTTACAGCAAATGTAGCTCCAAAATTATGTGCTGAAATGCATTCTGCATGGCAAGATTCAAACATTGTTAAAGCTCAGGAAATTAATTTAAAATTATCTACTTTACATGAGGCCCTATTTATTGAATCCAGTCCAGGACCAGTTAAATATGCTGCATCATTGCTAGGTTTATGTAATGAGCATACTAGATTACCACTAACTGTGTTAAAAAATGATACAAAACATTTAGTAAAAAAATGTCTTCAAGAATTAGAACTTTTGTAGATGAAAATAATTGCTGCTAATAACAGAGCAAATTATAATTTTATTATATCAAATAGGATAGATGCTGGAATTGTACTTACTGGATCAGAAGTCAAATCTCTAAGAATTAATACTGGATCTATCCGAGGCTCATATATCATTGAGAAAAATGGTGAACTTTGGCTTTCAAATTGTTTTATAAAACAATATCAAAATGCAACTGATAAAAATTATGATCCAAGTAGAAATAGAAAATTGTTAGTTACAAAGAAAGAATTTAACAAAATATCTGGTTCAATTAAACAAGGTGGATTTACTTTAATACCACTATCTTTGTACTTCTCAGATAAAGGATTTGCCAAGTTATCTTGTGGAATTGCCAAAGGTAAGAAAAAATTAGATAAAAGAGAAACAATAAAAAAAAGGGATTGGAATATAAAAAAGCAGAGATTGCTTAAAAATAATTAACTGTTTACTTTTAAAATTTGATCACTATAAGCCACTTATGGCAAGAATTACTGTTGAAGATTGTATAGACAAATTTCCAAGCAGATTTGAATTAGTTTTAGTTGCTTCTAATAGAGCTAGAAAATTATATGCAGGAGAAAATCCAACAGTTGAAATTGATAACGATAAAAATACTGTTATTGCATTAAGAGAAATTGCTGAAGAAACTTTATCGAAAGAACAATTAAAAAATGATTTAATTGAAGAATATCAAACTAGTACTTTTAGTGAGGATGAAGATTTAAATGAAATTGAAGATAGTAGCGACGACAAAGTGAATGATTTAAGCCAAGCAGATGTTAATATAGAAAACCAAGATCTTGAGAATGATGATCAACTTAATGAAGAAGCATCTTCAGAAACCTCACAGGATAATTTAGAAAATTCATCAGATGATGAAAAAGAGCAAGAAATATTATAAAACTAAATTTTAATTAAAAATAAATAATTTAAATATTATTTATGACTAAAGAAATTCACAAAGAAATAGAATTAATTACTTCGTATCTTACGAATACAGAAAGAGATAAGGTAAGTCATGCCCTAAGACTAAGCGAGCAAGCTCATAGTAATCAATTAAGAAAATCTGGCGATCCCTTTATTACTCATCCTTTAGAAGTTGCAAAAATATTAACTTCAATAAAGTTAGATGCTGACTCTATAGTAGCTGGCCTCCTCCACGATACTTTAGAGGATACAAACTTAAAAATAGAAGAAATTGAAAAAAATTTTGGGCACCAAATAGTTGAACTTGTTGATGGGTTAACAAAAATAAATAAATATTCATTAAAAGTTAATAATCAAAAATTTGGAGAGAATTATAAAAAACTTATATTAGCCACAACAAAGGATTTAAGAGTAATTTTAGTAAAATTAGCAGATAGATTGCATAATATGAGAACCATTCAATTTATAAAAGATGAAAATAAAAAAACTAAAATAGCTTTAGAAA
>CACNPW010000002.1:5000-62988 GCA_902622475.1 uncultured Alphaproteobacteria bacterium
ACCACATGCTCCACCGCTTGTGCGGGCCCCCGTCAATTTATTTGAGTTTTAATCTTGCGACCGTACTTCCCAGGCGGAGTGCTTAATGCGTTAGCTTCGACACTGATACTAATGTACCAGCGACTAGCACTCATCGTTTACTGCGTGGACTACCAGGGTATCTAATCCTGTTTGCTACCCACGCTTTCGTATCTCAGCGTCAAAAGTGGCCTAGTTAGTCGCCTTCGCTTCTGGTATTCTTTCCAATATCTACGAATTTCACCTCTACACTGGAAATTCTACTAACCTTTACCAATTTCTAGATCACTAGTTTTAAATGCAGTTCCTGGGTTGAGCCCAGGGATTTCACATCTAACTTTTTGATCAGCCTACATACGCTTTACGCCCAGTGATTCCGAACAACGCTAGCCCCCTTCGTATTACCGCGGCTGCTGGCACGAAGTTAGCCGGAGCTTCTTCTTCAACTAATGTCATTATCATCATTGATGAAAGAGTTTTACAACCCGAAGGCCTTCTTCACTCACGCGGCATTGCTGGATCAGGGTTTCCCCCATTGTCCAATATTCCCTACTGCTGCCTCCCGTAGGAGTCTGGGCCGTGTCTCAGTCCCAGTGTGGCTGATCATCCTCTCAAATCAGCTATAGATCGTAGCCTTGGTGGAGCAGTTACCTCACCAACTAGCTAATCTAGTGCGGGCTCATCTGAAGGCGATAAATCTTTCTCTTTGCAGACACATCCGGTATTAGCTACAGTTTCCCGCAGTTATTCCGAACCTTCAGGTAGATTCCCACATGTTACTCACCCGTGCGCCACTAGATCCGAGGATCTCGTTCGACTTGCATGTATGAGGCATGCCGCCAGCGTTCGTTCTGAGCCATAATCAAACTCTTAAGTTAAGTAAATTTGACCGAAGTCAAAAATTACGGAACGTCCGTTAAAGCGGAATACTTCTTGTATAAACAAAAGTATTTGTTGATACGTATTCCATTAACTTTCGTAAAATTTAAATTACGAATTGTTGTCTACGTATCTCTTTATTATCTTATTAACATTTTAAAGAGCATACAATACCTCAAAAAATTGATAAAATTAAATGAGGATTGTTCTTTTCTAAGAAAAGAGAATGTGCCTATAATAGTATAAAATTTCCTTGTCAAATCATAAAAAATAAAAAAAAATGTAGTATTTCTGGGGATAATCTTAGTTATATTTGAATAATACAAAAAAATTAGAGAATCTAGCAATTTTTAGTCTGTTTTCATTACATCCCTGGTTAACAATTTTAGACTTATTTTTTAAAAATAACTAAGTTCTAAAGAGCTATTTTTAATTAAAAAATAATATATTTATAAACACATGAAGTGCCTGATAATAGGTTCAAACTTTGGGCTAGAAGGTCATTCTAAAGCAATAAAAAAAGCTAGTTTGATTCCAGATTCAATTGCAAGTCCAAATATTTATAAAAAAAAAATTGGTTTAGTAATTAATAAGTATCAATCTTATTATGAAGCAATTGAAAAATTTGATAAGGGTATATTAGTTTTATCAACACTGCCAAAAATACAAACTGAAATAATTAATTATATTTTTAAAAAAAATTATAAAAAAAAATTTCTGGGAATTATGTTAGAAAAACCAATTTCAAATTCATTTTTGGAAACTAAAAAAATATTAAAAAGACTAGAAAAAGAGAAAATTTTTTTTAATGTTAATTTCATTTTTGCAAACTTAGAAATTTTAAAAAGTTTTAAGAAAATATCTAAAAAAATTAAAATAAATCAAATAATATACGAATGGAAGTTTAAACAAGCGTATTTCATAAATAAAAAAAAAACTTGGAAAACTAAAACAAATGAAGGTGGCGGTTTAATAAACTTTTATTTTATACATTTAGCTTATAATTTAATTACATTATTTGACAATTTAAGGATTGATAGTGTAGAATTTGATAAAAATAGTAAACATTTAGAAAAAATTAAAATTAATGGTAGTATAAATGACATACCTTTAAAAATTAATTTTGATATTAATTGCAATGAGAGAATACATTGTTTGTCTTTAAAAAATAAACATAATGAATATAAACTATTAAACACATCAGAGAAATGGACAGAAAATTTTAAAATTTTTAAAAATAATTTATTATTAGAAAAAAGCTTTGAAAGTCGCATTGACCTAACTACAAAAGAATATAAAAAATTGATAAAGAAAATTCTAAAAAAATCAGATAACAAGGAAATAAAAAAATATCAATTAGCTCATCATATTTGCAACAAACTTAATAATCTAGTACATAATCATTATCAAAAATGAATACAAAAAATAAAGCAATTAAGATACCTAAGAACAAAAATATACTTATAACAGGTTCATCTGGATTTATTGGCGTAAACCTAATTAAATATCTTTTAAAATTTTCGAACTGTAATATTTTAGGAGTAGATAAGGTAAAATCAAATATAAAAAAAAATGCTAATTTTAATTTTCTAAATAAAAACTTATTAAAATTTTCTAACAAGTTTCTAAAAAATCAGAAATTTGATTATATAATTCATTTAGCTGGTATTCCCTCACCAACTTTTTATAAAGAGAATCCTTTAGGTACAGTTATTCTAAATGAAAGTTTAACAAAAATTCTTTTAGAAAAATCATTAAAAGACAAATCAAGATTCATTTATTTTAGTTCAAGTGAAATTTATGGGAATCCTGATAAAAAAAATATTCCGACTAAAGAAACTTATCAAGGATTAGTCTCACCAATTTCTGATAGGTCATGTTATGATGAAAGTAAAAGAATGGGTGAAACTCTGACATATATATATAAAAATAAATTTAATTTAGATTGTAAAATAATTAGACCTTTCAATTTTTATGGAGAAGGAATGAAAAAAAATGATAGAAGGGTAATACCTCAGTTTTTTTTACAAGCTTTGGAAAATAAAAAAATAAAAGTTTTTTCAAATGGTCGCCAAACTAGAACTTACTGCCATATTAATGATGCAATAGAGATGATCATAAGAATTATTTTTTTTGGAAAAGATTTTGTTTATAATATAGGAAATGATAAAGATGAGATGAGTGCAAACACTCTTGCTAACAAGATTCTCAAAATTACAAATTCCTCATCTTTGATAGTAAATATTAATTATCCAGCAAATTACCCTTCAGATGAACCTAAAAGAAGGAGTCCAAATATTGACAAATTTAAAAGAGAATTTGGTTTCTCTCCTCAAATTAAAATAGACGAAGGATTAAAAATGTTTTTTGATTATGCTAGGAAAAATTTTTAAAAAAGTAGATTATAATAACTTTCAACATTGCTAGAGCTACCTTACTGGAGTTAAAAAAACTACCAGTATAATTTGATTTACCTAACCTTTGATAATAATTTACTGGAATTTCAATAATATTTTTTGAAAACTTTATAATATTTAGAGTCAACTCGACCTGAAACTCTGGTCCGGTGTATTTTAGATTATGCATAAATTTTGAATATGTTGTTTTTTTAATTATCCTAAATGAGCAACCAACATCAGTTAGAACTGGTCCTTTGAAAAAAAAGGTTATTAATTTAGCAAAAAGCAAATTTCCAAATTTTAAATATATTACATTAAGATTGCTATACCTTGAACCAAATACGTTGTCATAATATTTGTTTTTTTCTAAAAATATTTTTATATCATCTATATTAAATGACCCATCAGGCTCACAAATAAAGATATGAGAGGTTCTACAATTATCTAAACCTTTTTTTACAGCGGCTCCAAAACCTTGTATTTCTTCATTTAAGTACGTTACTTTATTACTTAGTATTATTTGTTTTGTATTATCTGTAGAATTATTATCTACACATATTATTTCACTAAAAATATTACTCTTTTTAATCTCTTTAATACACTTATCTAATGATTTCTCTTCATTATAAGCAGGTAAAACTATAGAATAAGTTTTTTCATTATTCATTTAGATCATATTATTTGTAAATTTGGCAGAGGTACAATAAATTTAGATTTTAAACCTCTACTTCTCCATTTATTAATAATTGGTTTTTTTAGATGCCAAGCTAGTAGAAGAATGTAGTCTGGCTTATCTTTCATTAAAATTTCACTGTCAATAATTGGAATATTTAGTGAGGGAATTTTTAAACCGAGCTTTAGAGAAGTTGATTGTTCAGCAATGTAAGACAATTCATTTTTTGTTATATTGTTATAACTTAAAAGTACGACTGCCCTTGCAGGGCAAGCTTTTCCAACTAGGCTTTGTTTTTTATTTTTTATTTGATAAATTTTATCTTTCAATTTATTTCTAGATTCAATAATATGATTTTTAAAGATGTTAAAATGAGTTTTGGAAAAAAGCCAGTTTTGTTCATTTTTAATAATTTTTTTTAAGCTATCGCTTTTTTTTAATGACTTATTGTTAGACACAAAGCAACGCAAACTACCTCCATATCTTGGAACTTTATAAGCATTATAAAAATTTAATTTATAATAATTAAAAAGAAATTTTAATGAATGAGCAGAATATGTTCTCAAATGTTCATGATAAAAAGTGTCGTATTGCATATCTTTGATTACGTTTCCTAAATAATGATTTTCAAATACAAAAAAACTATTTTTATCGAGCAAAAGATCTATTGATCTCATTACACTTCCCATTGTTGACATATGCGCAAATACATTAGTTGCCGTTATCAATTTAGCCTTTCCATGTAATGAAACTATTTTTTTTGCTATCTTTTCATTAAAAAAATCATTGTATGTTTTTATACCCTTTTTTTTTGCAATTTTATATGTTGAGGTTGGCTCAACACCTACAACTCTACACCCCAATTCTTTAAAGTAATTTAATAAATTTCCATCATTTGATCCTACGTCTATTACTAAATCACCTTTTTTAAGATTTAAACTTTCAAAACAATTTTGCGCAAATTCTTTTTGTTGAAAATCAACCAATCCTGTGATCGAAGGTATGTATGGATAACCGGGATGATAAACATCTCGTTGCTTAACAATTTGATCTATTTGAACCAAACCACAATTACAACACCTTAATACATTTATCGGATATAATTTAACAGTTTCTTTGTTGTAACTGTTTTCATCTAAAAAGGTGTTAGCGAGAGGTTGATGGCCCAAATGAATAACCAAATCCAAATTTTCAGAATTGCAAATTTGACATATGTTTATACTTCCTTCATCAAAATCATGTATTAAATTTTTCATCATTATTATCTTATATAAAAAAAAATAATTTAATATAGAAAAGATTTTAATTAAAATAAATAATTTAATTTTTTAAAAATGTTTAATTATTATAATAATTTTATAAAAAACTTAATTTTTAAGTTTCCTTTACTAGGATATTTTTTTATTTTTTTAGGATCTTTTTTTATTATTTTAGCCTCAATATATCATCCAATAATTGGAGATGATCTAGCTTTCAAATTTAATGTAAATAAAAATTCTGACTTTTTTGAATACTTTAATTTTTATTATTTCAATCATACAGGCAGAATATCTCAAATAATTTTTACTTATTTAATATTTAATAATGATTTTTTTTTATTATTATTCAAAGCATCATCATATCCAATTTATATAATTACTTGCTTTCTAATGTGGAAAATAATTACAAATAATAATAAGTTTAATAATATTGATTCATTGCAGATATTTTTTCTGTTTTCAATATGTTTGTGGCTTTCTCTTCCAGCTTTAGATGAAACAATTATCTGGTCATGTGGTTCAGTGACATATTTGTTTTCTATATTTTATTTTTTCAATCTAATTTATTTTTTAAATATATTTTTAAATAGTAAAAAAATAAATAAAATTTATTTCAAAATTTTATTTGTTTCCATAATTGGCTTTCTATTAGGTTCATCATCAGAACAATTATCTATTGTATCAATAATTTTTTTATTTTTTTTATTTTTTCAAAGCAAATCACTTAATACCTCAAAAAAATTATTAATTATTATTTCTATACTTTCAGTAATAATTGGTTTTTGTGTTTTATTTTTTGCTCCGGGAAATTATCAAAGAATGGGATTATTAGAAGAGAGAAAAATTATATCAAAAATGATAACTTTTATTTTATATTTTTTTTCTAGTTATTTTAAGTTAGGAGACGAAGACTCAGGTTCTAATTTATGGTTATCAATTTTTTTAATGATTTATATTATAAATCCTTATTTAAAGTACAATTTAAGCTCATTTAAAGAATCATTTCTTTGGCTCTTTATTAGTATACTTACTTTATTGGTTATGTTGCCAATAGTTGATCACACCTCAACAAGGACAACTTTTTATGCAATATTTTTTCTGTATGTTTTTGCATTAAAATTTTCTTATAATTTAAATAAATTTAATTTTGAGGGAAATCATTTAATTTTTAAAAATTTTATCTTTGTAATAATTTCATGTGTTTTTTTCTTTGACGGATTTGTTGGCTATTTATCTAATAAGAGTTTAAATAACGAAAATATAATGAGAATGGAAATAATTGATAACGCTGTTAAAAATGATCTAAAAACAATTACTGTACCAGTATTTGCAACTGTACCATCAAGATTAACTTATATTATGCCACCACACCTTGAAAAACATTATTTAAAATATTATGAAAAAGAAAATATTAAAATTTATTTCAATGGAGATCTTTATTCTAATCAGTTAAATCCTTTGAAAAATTTAAAGTTTAATTTTTAAAAAATGTTTTTTTATAAAATACTAGATATTAAATCGTTAATACATATTTTAATTGTAATTTAGAGTATCAATAATATAAAATTAGATTATGAAATTTGCAGTATGTTTTCATGGATTAGTTGGATCAACAAATAAAGGTGGACTCGGTAAAAATCTAAACCTAGAAGAAAGTTATAAGACTTTTGTTAAAAATGTAATTGAATGTAATAAAACTCATTCTTTTGATATCTTTGTTCATAGTCAATCACTAAAAAATAAAAATGAAATAATTAAATTACTAAAACCAAAGAAATATTTAATTGAAAATCAAAAAATGTTCAAAAATTATAAAAGTCATCCTAGCTTCTATACTTTGAATTTTTATTTAAAATGTATAAAAAATATTTTTAGAATAAAACAGTATTTAACAAAACATAACTTTAGAGTTTTTTGTGCCTATAGCAGATGGTATACTGCATATAAAGTTTTAGAAATAATGAAAAATTATGAAATCGAAAAGAAATTAAAATATGACTTTATAATATTAATTAGAATGGATCTATCTTTTTTAAATAAAATTCATCTTAATAATTTAAAAAAAAATATTTTATATTGTTCTAACTGGAATGAGGGTCCGACACCAGAAAATAATTATAAATTAAATGTAAAACTAAATAATTTATCATTAGAAAAAAATCGTGGTTTATTAGATTTTTGGTTCATAGGAGATAATGATTTAATTAATAGATTTTCTAAATTATACCTGAGATTAAAATATTACCATATAGATAATCATACTGCTGCCAAACAACATGCAGATTATCTAAATCTAAAAATAAATTATATGTATTTTAGATTTAAGGATTTTGAAATTACGAGAAGATTAAAAAATTCTGAAGATTAAGTGAATAAAATATAAGAATTAAGTTTAAAATTATTTATTTCAAGAAATTGGTTGCGGGGGTAGGATTTGAACCTACGACCTTCAGGTTATGAGCCTGACGAGCTACCGGGCTGCTCCACCCCGCGATTGAGAATTACATTTAAATATTATACAAATAAAAACAAGTTAAAATTACAAATATAGATAAAATTTAAAACTTTATTTTTGCATTAATAACTTTTCCCTGAATATGAGATTTAATTAGTTTATTTATATTTTCTAACTTATCAGAATGAGAAAAGAAGTTTTTTAATGATATTTTTCTGCTCTGAATTATATTAATTATTTTTTCAAAATCTATATCTGGATCAGTATTGCTGCCACTAGAACCAATGATTTTGATTCCATAATTTAAAATTAGAGTATTCAAACTTAATTTTTGGTTAATTGGCATTACACCTATTGTTAATAAAGTTGAAATTTTTTTTGCAAAATTTAGTGAAAATTCTATTACTTTGTTATTACCTGAATAATCAATAATATGATCATAAGTTGTATCTATATTGCTCTTAAATTTATTAATGTTTTGATTAATACCTATTTTTTCATTAATACAAAATGATTGATTAGCTCCGTATTTTAATGAATTTCTAATTTTAAAATTATATTTATCAATAACGCAAACTTTATTTGCGCCTGCAAGATGAGCCCCTAAAATTGCTCCTAAGGACATTCCTCCCGCTCCAATAATAATTACATTATCTCCTAAATTAAAATTCAACATTTTAGAGAAACTATTAAAACCAGTTGAAAGAACATCTGCACACAAAATTGCTAAATCATTAGATACAGAAGAATTAATTTTTGTTACTCTATTTTCAGAAACAACACTTATTTCATTAAAAGTTGTTACATGTCCTGCATTTATAATTTTATTTCCATATCTATATTTTGGAGGGTCTGCATTTATCCCTGATCCCTTAATCCATGACAATATCACTTTGTCGTCTTTTTTGACTTTATTTACACCAGGTCCAATTTCTAAAACTATTCCAACTGCTTCGTGACCAAGGAGATGTGGTAGAAATTTGTCCTTTCCTTTGGTTCCTTTTATTTCACCAATTTGTGATCCACATATTCTAGAACTATACATTTTTACTAAAACTTGACCAAAACTTAGTTTAGGAATTTCAATCTCTGTTATAAGTAAATCAGTATTTTGTTTGATTAGTATTGCAGCTTTAGTTTTCATAATTTTTTGGTAGCGGAGGAGGGATTTGAACCCCCGACATCACGAATATGAGCCGTGCGCTCTGACCAACTGAGCTACTCCGCCATTTAATGAATTTATATCGTAAATGATTCTCCACATCCACATGTACTTTTTTCATTTGGATTATCAAAGACAAATCTACTTGAGAGTTTGTCAGTTCTGTAATCCATTACTGATCCTAATAAAAACATAGTTGCTTTTGGATCAATTAATACTTTTGCACCATCTTGATTAATAAGTTCATAATTTTTTAAATTAGATGAATTAGCAAAATCTAATTTATACGAGTATCCACTACAACCAGACTTATCAACTCCTATAACAATGGAGTCCATGCCATCGGGAGCGTTAGAAATTATTTTTTTAATTTGGTCAATTGCATTTATTGTTATAGATAAAACATTATTCATAAATTTGTTATAAATTAAATTAAAAAATATCTAAAGCAAGTTTTGCCTCTTCAGACATTAAATCTTTATGCCACTTAGGGGTCCAAACTAAAGAAACTTCTATAGAATTTAGATTTGATAATTTTTCCACTGATTTTCCAACACTTTCAGGCATAGTACCTGCGACTGGGCAGTTCGGGTTTGTTAGGGTCATTTTAATTTTAATATCATTTTTATTATTAATCTTGATTTCGTATATTAAACCTAAATCATATAAGTTAACTGGTATTTCAGGGTCAACAACAGTCTTAATGCACTCAATAACTTGATCTTTATTAATTGTATTAGTGATGTTTGAATTATTAAATTTTTTTAAATAACTTGATTTTTTATCTGGTAAAAAATCCTTTAATTGTTTTTCTTCCATTAATTATAATAAGATTTTAGTTATTTCATGAATGCTATCTACTAAATGATCAACGTCCTCTTTTGTGTTATATACTCCAAAGGAAATTCTAGATGTTCCAGAAACATTAAAATGTTTCATAAGAGGTTGGCAACAATGATGCCCTGTTCTTATTGCTATGTTTTTTTTATCTAACATTGCACCTAAATCAGAATTATGCACCCCCTCAATATTAAATGAAATAATTGCCCCTTTGTTTTTATTAGGTCCATATATTTTTATATTATTGAATTTTGAAAGTTTTTCATAAGCATAATCATGAAGTTTCATTTCATGATCATAAATAACATTTGGATCAACTTCATTCATAAAATTTAATGAAGATGAAAATCCAATAACTGGAGCAATAGGAGGTGTACCTGCCTCAAATTTTTCGTATCCATTTGCATATGTACTTTTGTCAATATCTACATCATGAATCATTTGCCCTCCCCCTTGGTAAGGAGAAAATTCGTCTATCCATTTGTCTTTCATATACAATATTCCAAGACCAGATGGCCCGTACATTTTATGTGCTGAAAAGACATAAAAATCAGGCTCTAAATTTTTAAGATCAACTTTTTTGTGAGGAGCAAATTGACAACCATCTAATAGTAGCGGTATATTATTTTTTTTCGCAATTTCTTTTATTTTATCAAAATTAGTTATTGATCCTGTCACATTTGACATGTGAGTTAATGTAATTAATTTGGTTTTTGAGTTAATTTTATCATGTAATTCATCGTAATTAATTTCACTATTTTCATTTAAACCAAGAGGAATAATTTTAATCTTATTTTCAATTAAATGCCAAGGTATTAAATTAGCATGGTGCTCAAGATAACTTAAGATTATTTCATCACCATCTTTTAAAAATCTTTTAGACATACAAGATGCAATTAAATTAATACCCTCAGTAGCACTTTTTACAAAAATAATATTTTTTTGAGAAGTATTTAAATAATCGGCAACTTTTTTTCGAGCATTTTCAAATTTTTTTGTTAATTTAGAACTTAATTCATAATTACCTCTATGAATGTTTGCATATTCATTTGTGTAACAATTATTGGTAGCTTCAATCATTTCATCAACTTTTAATGCGGAAGCGGCAGTATCTAAAAAAACTAGATTAGGATTTTTTTTGAATACAGGAAATTTTGATTTTAGATTTGAAATATTCATTTTACTTTACTTAAATATCGTACTAATTTCTTTTGTATTGTTTCAGACATTAAATCATCATTAATACTACTTAATTCTTCGTTAATAAATGATGATATCAATATTTTAGTTGCTGCAATTTTACTCATACCTCTAGATCTAAGATAAAAAACGGCATTCTCATCTATAGGTCCAATAGTTGAACCATGACTACATTTTACATCGTCAGCGTATATTTTTAATTCAGGTTTAGAAAAATAAGATGCATTATCAGATAAAAGTATCCCTTTGCTGAGTTGGTACCCCTCTGTTTTTTGAGCAACTTGATTGACATAAGTGTTGCTGAAGTATGTTGCTTTAGCGCGATCATTCAAAATGCCTTTATAAACTTGATTGCTTTTACAATCCTCAGCTAAATGCTTAACAAATGTTTTATTATTTGATGTATTATTATCTTTTAGAAAAAATATGCCTTGTAAATCAGCTTCTGAGTTAATTTCTATCAGTTCAGAATAATGAAAATTTCTTACATAGCCTTCTGAAAAATTATATACTTTTTGAGTGTAGGTTGAATCTTTTTTACATGAGGAATGACTCGTTATTATTAAATTATGGTTTGAAGAATTGTCTTGTATTAGAAAATGATTTAATTTGGAATTATTTTCTAAGTTAATTACATTTAATATATTAGATGTAGAATTATTTTTATTTTCATATTCTTCAATAAGACTAAGAGACGATCCCTCTTCACAAATATAATTATTTTTTTGGAAAATTGTTAAATTATCATCTGTTACAATATTTGATATTTTGATTTTAATATTATTATTTTTTTTAATAACAATCTTAAAACCACTATTTAAAAATAATGAATTAAGATTTACAAAATGATCATTTTTTTCAATTGTATTATTTTTAGAAAAATCATTGTAATCTTCATCTAAAATTTTAGTAATTTCAATTTTATCATCTTTGAAACTCGAGCACTGACCATTTACAGAAACTATTGAATAACTATTATCCTGATTATTGTTTATTACTGATGTTTCTTCAGGTACGAGATACTTGTATTTAAATTCAATAAATTTTTTTAGATTTATATTTTTTAAACTTTCATTATTTTTTCTATCAAATCTATCTGTTTCAAAAATATTTATTAATTTTTCTCTATGACTTTGGATATCTTTATTACCTGAAAAAAAGATATTTTTTTTATTTTTTTGATAATTATCTTGAATATTCATTACTGAAATTTTTGAAATCCATCTTTTTCTATTTCAGCTGCAATTTCTGATCCTCCTGATTTAACAATAGAACCATTTACCATAACATGTACATGATCTGGTTTAATATAATCCAACAGTTTTTGATAATGAGTAATAATTAAAAACGAATTATTTTTTGTTTTAAGTCTGTTAACCCCTTCAGTAACAATTTTAAGAGCATCAATATCAAGTCCTGAATCAGTTTCATCTAGAATAGCTAAATCTGGATTAAGAATGCTCATTTGTAAAATTTCATAACGTTTTTTTTCTCCACCAGAAAATCCTGTATTAACTGATCGTTTAAGCATATCAATATTTATATCTAAATCACTAGCTTTAGATTTTAAAAGCTTAGCAAATGATAAATTATCAATTTCTTCTTCGTTCATACGTTTTCTTTTTGAATTAATTGCAGAATGTAAAAATGGTGTGATATTTACCCCAGGTATTTCAACTGGATATTGAAAAGCCAAAAACATTCCCTCTTGTGCTCTTTCTTCAATATTTAAATCAAATAAATCGTTATCTTTAAAATTAATTTTGCCATTTAAGATTTCGTAATCCTCTTTACCTGCTAGAACGTTTGCTAATGTGCTTTTCCCACATCCATTTGGGCCCATTATTGCATGCACCTCACCTTTATTAATATTCAAGTTGAGTCCATTAAGGATATTTTTATTTTCAATCTTTACAGATAGATCTTTGATTTCTAAAAACATATTACCCTACACTTCCCTCTAGAGAAATAGATACAAGTTTTTGTGCTTCAACTGCAAATTCCATTGGAAGTTCTTGTAAAACTTGCTTGCAGAAACCATTAACTATTAATGAAACTGCTTCTTCGTGGCTTAAACCTCTTTGTCTGCAGTAATATAGTTGGTCTTCATTTATTTTAGAAGTCGAAGCTTCATGCTCAATAACTGCTGTATTATTTTTTGAATCAATGTAAGGAACTGTGTGCGCTCCACATTTGTTTCCTACTAACAAAGAATCACATTGAGTATAATTTCTTGCCTTATCTGCTTTTCTTAAAAAAGAAACTTCACCTCTGTAAGTATTTTGAGATTTACCAAGAGAAATACCTTTTGATATAATTTTACTTTTGGTATTTTTACCAATATGAGTCATCTTTGTTCCTGTATCAGCTTGTTGAAAATTATTTGTTATTGCTACTGAGTAAAATTCACCAATTGAATTATCTCCTTTTAAAATACAACTAGGATATTTCCATGTAATAGCAGAGCCAGTTTCTACTTGAGTCCATGATATCTTACTGTTTTTACCTGCACAAAGACCTCTTTTAGTAACAAAATTATAAATTCCACCTTTACCATCTTCATCTCCTGGATACCAATTTTGAACAGTTGAGTATTTTATTTCTGCATCCTCTAAAGCAATTAATTCTACATTAGCAGCGTGTAATTGATTGTCATCTCTTTTTGGAGCAGTACAACCTTCTAGGTAGCTAACATAACTACCTTTATCTGCAATAATTAGAGTTCTCTCAAATTGGCCAGTGTTTTCTGCATTAATTCTAAAATAAGTTGATAGCTCCATTGGACATTTTACACCTTCTGGAATGTACACAAATGATCCATCAGTAAACACAGCTGAATTTAATGCAGAAAATGAATGGTCTCCAGCTGGTATAACTGATCCTAAATATTTTTTTATTAAGTCAGGATGTTTTTGAATAGCTTCTCCTATAGAGCAAAAAATTATTCCAAGCTTTTCTAATTCACCTTTATAAGTTGTTGCAACTGATACACTGTCAAACACGACATCAACAGCAACTCCCGCTAATACTTTTTGCTCCTCTAGAGGAATACCAAGTTTATTGTATGTCTCTATAAGCTTTGGATCTACTTCACTTAAATCTTTAGGTTTTTTCTCAAAACCTTTTGGAGCGGAATAATAGTAAATATCTTGATAATCTATTTCAGGGAAATTAAGGTTTGCCCATTTTGGCTCTTTCATTCTTTTCCATTTTGAAAATGCTTTTAGTCTCCACTCAAGCATCCAATCTGGTTCGTTCTTTTTAAATGAAATAAATTTAATAGTATCTTCGTTTAGACCTTTTTTAGGCTTCTCGTTATCTATATCTGTTACAAAACCATATTTGTATTTATTTTTACTGTACGTATCTAGAGTATTTAGAGTTTCAGAGTTCACAGTACTTCATCTAATTCATTAATTTAAAAAATCTAGTTAATTCAACAAAAATTAACCAAATTTAGAACTGATTTTAAATTTAGGCGGTAATCCAACCACCTCCAAGTAATTGGTCATTTTTGTAAAAAACACAAGCTTGTCCAGGAGAAGTCTTATCTACATCTGATTCAAATGTAAAAGTCCCGCGATCACTATTTATATCGAGAATTCCAGGTAAATCCTCTTGAGTTGATCTAATTTTTGCAGAACAATCAAGCCCTTTGGGCAGAATATCTCCTCCCAACCAATTAATATTCTTAAAATTTATAACATTTTTCTTTAATTTTTCTTTAGTACCAAGAGTAATAGAGTTTTGATCTTTATTTATTTCTATAACGTATAAAGCTTGTTTTGAACCACTAATACCAATGCCTTTTCTTTGACCGATAGTGTAATTGCTAATACCATCATGTGTTCCAAGAATTTTATTATCTTCGTCGTAGATTATACCTTTTTTATTCACATTTGGATTTAGATTTTTAACAAGATCTCTATAAGAGTCAGATGTTACAAAACAAATATCTTGACTATCAGGTTTATCACTTACAATTAATTTATATTTTTCAGCTAAATTTCTAATTTCTTTTTTTCTATAATCACCTAATGGAAATCTAACGTAATTTAATTGTTCTTGTTGTGTGGCAAATAGAAAAAAACTTTGATCTTTTGAAAAATCTTTAGCTTTGTGCAAACTAGCATTATTTAAAGATCCTTTTCTTATTGCATAATGTCCTGTAGCTAGTGCATCAGCTCCAATTTTTTTTGCTTCATTAAGTAAATCAGAGAATTTAACTGTTTCATTACATTTAACGCAAGGTAAAGGCGTTTCGCCATTTGCATATGAATCAACAAAGTTATTAATTACCCCTTTAAAAAATTTATCTTGATAATCTAAAACTATATGTTTGAAATCATTATTTAGAGCTACATTTTTGGCATCTTCAATATCAATGCCAGCACAGCATGATTTACTTCTGGATACACTAGAATTATTGTATAATTTTAGTGTAATGCCAGTTACATCATAACCTTGTTTTTTGAGCATTACAGCAGCAACTGAGCTATCTACACCACCAGACATTGCAACAACTACTTTTGTATCTTTTTCTGACTTATCAAAACCAAGAGAATTCATATATTTAAAACATCTATATTTACAAATTCATATAACTTCAATATTAGCTTTATCAAATGGTAGACTTATTAATCCCCGGTCCAGAAGGAAAAATAGAAGCTAAATATTCTCATAATAAAAGAGATGATTCACCTATAGTAATTTTGTTACATCCCGATCCTTCGAAAGGAGGAACAATGAATACCAAAATAATTTTTAAGATGTACAAAATTTTTATTAAAGCTGGTTTCTCTACAATTAGGTTCAATTTTAGAGGGGTAGGTAAAAGCGAAGGAATTTTTGATGACGGAGAAGGTGAATTAAGTGATGCTGCATGTGTGTTAGATTGGTTACAACAATATAACACTAATTCAAAAATTTGTTGGGTAGCAGGTTTTTCATTTGGTGCATGGATAGCGATGCAACTTTTAATGAGAAGACCGGAGATAAATGGCTTTGTAAGTATTTCACCTCCAGCAAATTTAAGGGATTTTAGTTTTTTAGCACCATGTCCATCATCAGGTTTAATTGTTCATGGCGACAAAGATAACATTGCTTCTTTCGACTCAACTAAAATATTAGTCGAAAAACTGCAACAACAAAAGAAAGTCGATATAAAATTTAAATCTATTAAAGGTGCTGATCATTTTTACGAAAGTTACTCAAGTGAATTTGAAAAATCAATAAATGAATATATTGACCAAACAATTGATAGAAAATAATTTAGAATGAAATTTAAATCTGAATTTCTTAATGAAATTAAAGAAAGAGGATTTGTATATCAAGAAACTGATATCGTAAATTTAGATAAAATAATTTCTAAAAATAAAATATCTGGATACATAGGGTTTGATATAACCAGTGATAGTCTGCATGTTGGAAGCTTAATTCAATTAATGCTTCTTCACTGGCTTGATTTTTATGAGCATAAATCAATTTGCTTAATTGGTGGAGGTACAACATTAATTGGTGATCCTTCAGGTAAAGACGAAACAAGAAAAATATTAAGTAAAGAAGAAATCAATAAAAATATAAATAGTATTAAACAAATATTTAGTAGATTTGTAAATTTTAATAAAGATGCATTAATAATAAATAATTATGATTGGCTTTCTAAATTAAATTATATAGATTTTCTAAGAGAGTTTGGATCAAAAATTACATTAAACAGAATGTTAACTTTTGATTCTGTAAGAAGTAGATTGGATCGTGAACAACCATTAACAATATTAGAATTTAATTATATGCTTTTACAAGCATATGATTTTGTTTATCTAAATAAAAACTATAATTGTATTTTACAAATGGGAGGATCAGATCAGTGGGGTAATATTTTAAGTGGAGTTGATTTAATTCGTAAAATTAATAATAAAGATGCATATGGCATTACCTCTCCATTGATAACAAATAGTGATGGATCAAAGATGGGCAAAACAGCAAGTGGTGCAATATGGTTAAATAAAAATAAAATATCTAGTTTGGATTTTTTTCAATTTTGGAGAAACATTAATGATAATGATGTGTCTAAATTCTTATATTTATTTACTAAACTGCCAATCAATGAAATTGTTAAACTATCGGCTTTAAAAAATCAGGAAATAAATGAAGCAAAGAAAATATTAGCTTATGAGGTTACTAAAATTGTTAGAGGTAAAGATGATGCTGATGAGGCTTTAGAAATTGCAGACAATACTTTCAATTCGAAAATTATTGATGAAAGGTTACCAAATATTTCTCAAAAAGAATTAGATATAAAAAATGAAAATTTTACAATTTTAGATGCTATAGAAAAGCTAAATTTAGTTAAAAGTAGAAGTGAGATAAAAAGATTAATTAAATCTGATGGTGTTAAAGTAAATGATCAATTATATAAAAATAGTAATTTATCTTTAAAAGAATATTTAGGTTCTAAAGAAATCAAAATATCAGTCGGTAAGAAAAAAATTGGGATCTTAAAAATTCTTTAGTTAAATTATAAAGTTAAAGAATTTTCTAAAAAATTATCAATCTTGCCGTCCAAAATCTCATTTACATTAGATGTTTCATAGCCACTTCTTAAATCCTTTATTAGCTTATAAGGATGTAAAACATATGACCTTATTTGATTACCCCAACCAATATCTTTTTTTTGTTTATTTTTTATATTCTCATTATCTTTTCTTTTTTGAAGCTCCGTTTCATAAATTCTTGATTTAATCATTTTCATCGCATTAGATCTATTTTTATGTTGAGATCGGTCACTTTGACATTGAACAACAATGTTTGTGGGAAGATGTGTAATGCGGACGGCACTATCTGTTTTATTCACATGTTGACCACCAGCACCAGATGCTCTGTATGTATCAATTCTTAGGTCGCTGTCTTTTATATCAATTTCAATTTTTTCATCAACTTCAGGATAGACCCACACACTAGCAAAACTAGTATGTCGCCTTTTATTACTATCAAAAGGAGAAATTCTTACAAGTCTATGAATTCCACTTTCAGCTTTTAACCAACCATATGAGTAATTCATAACAACTTTTAATGTACAAGATTTTATTCCAGCTTCCTCACCACGCATTTCTTGTAATAATATTGCTTCACAATTTTCTCTAGTATCACACCATCTCAAATACATTCTTTGTAATATTTCAGCCCAATCTTGACTTTCTGTACCGCCAGCCCCTGCATGAATTTCAATAAAAGCATTAAGATGATCAGCTTCTCCATTCAATAAACTAACATAACGAATTTTATCAGATAATTTTAAAGTAAACTTAACTTCTTTATCAAGCTCATATAATAATGATATATCACTATTTTCTTGAAGGTAATTGTATATTTCTTGATTATCATTTATTAACTGCTCTAACTTATTGAAATCACTAATTGTACTTTCAATATTTTTAATTTCTTGAAAAATATTTTTAGCATCATCTTTTTTCCAAATATTAGGATCTGAACTCTTTAATTTTAAATTTTCTAATTTTTTTTTAAGAGAGCTGTAGTCAAACTCCCCTCCTTATAAGATCATAATTTGATCTTATTTTTTTTAAATTTAATTCAATAATTTCAAGATCTGCCATAATTATTTATTTTAATAGACCACCTGTGCCAGAAATGGAATTATTATTAAAATTTTCTAATCCATCAATTACATTTATATTATCTAAATACGGTTCAGATCCAAGAATAAAAGGCTCAACAATACTTTCTTTTTGGTTAGAAACTGTGCCGCTATTAGGATCAATGCGTACAAAACTTATACCAGCGGGAACTCTAAATGGTTTTTTATTTTTATTAATTTTTATTTTTTTTGCTAATTTTTTAAATATTGGAACCGCAACACTAGAACCAGTTTGCTTATATCCTAAAGATTTTGGTTGATCAAAACCTACGTAAACTCCTATAACTAAATCAGGTGTATATCCAATAAACCATGCATCTTTATTCTGATTTGTTGTTCCAGTCTTTCCTGCTATTGGAACATTAAGATCTTTTAAATTTTTTGCTGTACCTCTTTCTACAACTCCTTGCATCATTGATGTAATTTGATAAGCAAATCTTGGATCAACTATTATATTTTTTGCTTCATCTAAAAAAGGAATTTTGTTTATTGATAATAGTTTTTTAATTTTGCAATCAAGACATTTTTTTAATCTTGTGTCGTAAATTTTTTTTCCGTCTTTTGAGTAAATACTAGTTATTAATTTTGGTTCAATTTTTTTTCCTCCATTTGCGATGATTGCATAAGCATTTGATAATTCTTTCAGAGTAACAACACCAGAGCCTAAAGACATTGAAAGATTAGTATCAAAGCCTTCACTAATATTAAAATTATTTGCCATATCTAGAATTTTTTTCATCCCTATTCTGTTTGCAAGTCTAACAGTCATAAGATTTCTAGATTTTTCTATACCAGTTCTCATTGTTGTAAGACCATAAAATTCATCAGTATAATTTGAAGGCTTCCATTTTGGAAGGCCAGGACCTTGATCGACTACATAAGGAGCATCTAGTATTAAAGTAGCAGGAGAATAACCTTCATTTAAAGCAGCTAAATATACAATTGGTTTAAAAGCTGATCCAGGTTGCCGTTTAGCCTGTGTCGCTCTATTAAATTCACTTTTCTTAAAACTATATCCACCTGATAAAGCTACAATATCGCCATTATAGGGATCTATAACAATTATTGCACCATTTACATTAGGCTCTTGATTAATGATGTAACTATTTTTCTTTTTTTCAACATAGATTACATCACCTTTATTAAAAGTTACATTAAGAAGCCAGTTATTAAATTCATTTTCTAAATTGATCTCAAATTTATCTTTTTTGAGATTAATTACTTCTAATTTTTTTTTATTTACAGTATTAATAATAACTGTTTCCCATTTTGAAACAAAAGGGTTTATGTCATTATAAAAATCTTTTTTATTTAAAAACTCATCTAAATTTGTGTTTTCTATTTGACCTTTCCAGCCATGTTTTTTTTCGTATTCAATTAATCCCTCAATTAGACTGAGATTGGCACTCTGCTGAATACTTGAGTCAAGCGATGTTTTAATTATGAGCCCTTCAGAATAAAGTTTTTCTTTACCAAAATTATTAAAAAGCTCTTTTCTAATTTCTTCGTAAAAATAATCGGCATCTGAAAACTCAATATTAACTCGCTTGTATACTTCTAAGGGTTTTTTTTTATATTCAAGATCTTCCTTTTTTATAAATTTATTTGCATACATTCTATCTATTACCCAATTTCTTCTATCTATAGCTTTTATATAATTTGATTTAGGATTATAATTATTTGGTGCTTTAGGTAGTGCTGCTAAAAAAGCTATTTCATGAAGTTCAAGATCATATATTGATTTATTAAAATAATTTAAACTAGCAGAACCAATTCCATAAGAACCAAAACCCAAATAAATATCATTTAAATATAACTCTAATATTTCGTTCTTATCTAAAATATTTTCAATTCTTATGGCTAAAATAATTTCTTTTATTTTTCTAGAATAACTCAATTCATTACTAAGTAATAAATTTTTAACAACTTGTTGAGTAATTGTCGATGCGCCAACTACCCTTTTACTTGAATTTATATTTATAATATTTGTAAGGAATGCTCTGAAGATTGCAATAATATCTACTCCATAATGATTGTAAAAATTTTTATCTTCAGATGCTAGAAAGGCATATTTAATATTTTTTGGTATTCTGTCTACAGGAATAAATATCCTTTCTTCAGTATAAAAACTTTTAAGAAGAAAACCGTCTGAACTATAAATTCTTGAAGAAAGATTTGGTTTATATTCAACAATTTTTTCATATGATGGTAATTCTGATGAGTATCTCCAAAGTGTATAAAAAATTATAAAAATTGATATAAATCCAAATATGAATAGTAAAATTAATAATAATTTTATATAATTAATTAATTTAGTCATATTGATAATCTACATTGTGAAATAGTTAAAAATATGACATTAGGCAAATATTATACATTACAGAAATGATTTTAACATTTGAAAATTTTTACGGAGTTTCGGCATTATGTCAAAGAATATACTTATTGATACAACAAATAACATTGAGACAAGAATCGCAGTCACTGAAGATGGTAAACTGGATGATTTTGAAATTGAACCAAGCAAAAAAAATGCTGTAAAGGGTGATATATATTT
Source organism: uncultured Alphaproteobacteria bacterium (assembly GCA_902622475.1). Taxonomy (GTDB): domain Bacteria; phylum Pseudomonadota; class Alphaproteobacteria; order HIMB59; genus CACPNW01. The sequence goes on from CACNPW010000002.1 coordinate 26,100, forward strand.
AGCAAAAATTACAAGAATAGAGCCTTCTCTTCAAGCTGCATTTGTTGATTTTGGAACTAACAGAAATGGATTTTTGCCTCTTACTGAAATACACCCTGATTACTATAAAATTCCAGCAGCAGATGAGTTGAAAATAAACGAATTAAAAGAAAAAATAAATAATAATGATGAAGAAGAATCAAATAATACAGATAACGAGAACGAATTAGAGGACTTAGACGAAAATAATATTGAAGGTAAACTTAAAGAAAGTGATGATGATAATGAAGATAAAGTTATTTCAATTAAAAAAAGAAGGAATAAAAAATTAAGTCCAAAAAAAGAGTATTTTAATTTTTTTAGGAAATACAAAATTCAAGATGTAATACGTCCAAAACAAGTTTTACTTGTTCAGATCAATAAAGAAGAAAGGGGCTTGAAAGGTGCTGCCCTAACAACATTTTTATCATTTGCTGGAAGGTATTGTGTTCTAATGCCAAATAGTATGAATAGTGATGGTATTTCAAGAAAGATTGGAGATATCGAGGAAAGAAAAAAATTAAAAAAAATATTGTCATCAGTTGAGATACCAGAAAAAATGTCAGTCATTGTAAGAACTGCAGGTATTGGAAGAACAAAGAAAGAGATTTCAAAAGATCTATCGTTTCTTGTAAGCCAATGGAATAAAATAAGAGAAGTTACTTTAAAATCAGAAGCTCCAGAAATGATTCATGAAGAAGGTAATGTTTTGAAAAGAGCAATTAGAGATATGCTAAGTGAAGATGTTGATAAAATTTTAGTTGAAGGGAAGGACGGATACGATAAAGTAAAAAAAATTACTAAAAACTTAGCACCAACATTCGTTAAAAAAGTAAAACAATACAAATCTCTTGAAAACTCACTTTTTGCTTCCAATAATATTGAAACACAAATTAATGATCTTTTTAGTCTAAATGTAAAACTAAAATCTGGTGGCTCAATTGTAATTAATACAACTGAAGCTTTGGTTGCAGTAGATGTAAACTCTGGTAAAAATACATCAGAAAGAAATATTGAAAATACTGCCCTAAAAACAAATTTAGAAGCTGCAGTAGAGGTAGCTAGACAGCTTAGATTAAGAGATCTTGGAGGTTTGGTAGTTATAGATTTTATCGATATGGATGATTACCGAAATAATTTTAAAGTTGAAAAAAGTTTAAAAACTGCTCTTGTGAGAGATAGAGCGAGAGTTCAAGTTGGTAGAATAAGTATGTTTGGATTAATGGAACTATCTAGACAAAGATTAAGATCAAGCCTGATAGATAAATCATTTGAAAAATGTAATTATTGTAAAGGATCGGGATTAATATTAAATTCTTCATCAATTATAGATCAAATAATAAAAGTGATTAAAGAAAAAATTTCTAATAACAAAAATTCAATAATAAATGTAAAGTGTAATAGTGGTTTAGCAGAAAATTTATTGAATAATAAAAAGAGTGAGATTCATTCATTGGAAAATAAATTTGAATCTAAAATTAATTTTTTCTTCAATCCACAATATTCTTTACATGATCCTTTAATCGAAATTGATGAAAATAATAATTCTAAAAGTACTGAAAAAATAAGTGAAAAAAAGAAAAATAAAACTACTAAAGTTACGAAAAAAAAGAAAATTATAAAAACTAAAAAAAAGAAGGAAAGTCTCAAAGATAATAATACAAGTGATAATGAAATAAATAAAGAAAATAAAATTAATATACAAAAAGATGTTGATTTAAGAGAAGGCGAGATAAATGAAGATGAAGAAAAAACTGGATGGTGGTCTTAAAAAAATATCAATTTATTTGTTATTTTTTATTTTTTCTTCAAACATTAGTTATAGTTCACAAATACTAGATTATGAAACAGAAGAATTTATTAAAGATATTATTAAAGATATTACTGAAGTAAATAAAATAAATAAAAAAATTAATTTTAAATTAAATAACAGTAATGAAATTAATGCTTTTGTAGATATTAATAATGTAATACATATTAATTCTGGCTTAATTATTCATTGCTCAGATTATGTTGCTTTATTGTCAGTCTTAGCGCATGAAGTTGGTCATATAGATCTTAATCATATTGCACTAAGAAAAAAAACAATAGAAAATAATAAAAAATATAATACCTTAGGCCTTTTATCTGTAATAGCTGGATCAGCATTAACTCAAAACCCTAAATTGTTACAAGGCAGTATTCTGACTTCAGCCGCTTTATCAAATCACTATATTGTTTTTAGTAAAGATCAAGAAATGGAAGCAGATTTATATGCATTAAAAACACTAAATTTACTAAAAACAAATTCTAAATCTATTCAAACATTATTAGAAACGATAGAACAAAAATTATTAAATCAGGGTTTTTCAAAAGATAAACAAAGAATTAGTACACACCCATATTTTGAGGATAGGATTTTATTAATAAAAAACTTCGAAAAAAATAAAGAAAAAAATTTCAATGAAAGTTACAATCAAAAATTTAACTACATAAGAGCAAAATTTGTAGGTTATAGTGATGATGAGGAAGGGTTAAATGAATTAAATGAACCATTTAAAGCTTATGCAGAATCAATTAAATTAGCTAGAAGTGGAAACCTAAAAATGTCCCTACAAAATTTAAATGAATTAATTAAAATGAATAAAAATAATTTTCTACTAGAAACTAAAGCAGATATATTATACTCTTATGGATATACTAAAGAAGCTAAAAAATTTTATAAAAAAAATTTAGAAAAAAATCCTTTAAATTATTATGCAAAAATTAGAATATTTGAAAATATAGAAATAAAAAATTTATCTAATAGTGGTACAGAGATAATCTTTCATAGTAATAAAGATCTTTTATATAAATTTTATAATAATAAAAATGTTCTCTTAAAATATTTTGAACTAGCAGAAAAATTAAATAAAAAAGAATGGTTACAATTCTTTAACTTTCTTTTATCAATTAATGATATTGATAAAGAAGTTTTTGATATTGAAATAAAAAATTTTAAAACTACTAAAGATAGTGATTTATTAAAACTTGTTAATATAATTCAGAATGTAAATTAATGAACGGATCTCTGGTATATCAAGATTACATAAATTTAATTAATAAAAATTTCGTAATAACTGAAAATATTAGAAATCAACAAATACAACCATCAAGCATGGACTTGTCATTAAGTGAGGAATGCTATGAAATTAAGTATAGCTTCTTATCCTATAATTCAAAAGTTAGAGATAAATTAGAAGATTTAGCTATTAAAAAAATAAATTTAAGTAAAGAATTTATATTTAGAAAAAACAAGACTTACATTGTTAGGCTTAATGAAAGTCTTAACTTAAAAAATAATATATTTGGTCACTGCAACCCTAAAAGTAGCACTGGGAGATTAGATATTTTTTGTAGAACACTTGTTGATTATGCAGAAGAATACGAAAAAATTCCTAAAAATTATAAAGGTGAGATATTTTTAGAAATAACATCAAGATCATTTGATGTATCTTTTAAAAAAAATAATTCTTTAAATCAATTGAGACTTGTAAATAAGAATCATAATTATTTGACTGATAAACAACTAATTATCCTGAATAAAAAACAAAAAATTTTAAATCAAACTAGAGACAATGTTAAAATTGATAACGGATTAAAGTTATCAGTTGATCTAGCTGGGTCAAATATAGTTGCTTACGTAGCCAAAAAACACACTCCAGTTCTTAATTTTTCTAAAATTAAATGTCATAAAATAAATGATTTTTGGAATGTAATTAGAAAAAACAATAAAAAATTAGTAATTGAAAAAAACAAGTTTTATATTTTGAGATCAAAAGAGAAGGTTGTGATACCATCAAATTTAGCTGGAGAAATGATACCATACGATACAGGGATTGGAGATTTCAGAGCACATTATGCAGGTTTTTTTGATCCTGGTTTTGGTCTAGGTAGAGGATCATATGCTGTTTTGGAAGTAAAAACAAATGAAGTGTCTTTTTTATTAGAAGATGGTCAAACTATAGCTAGAATAAAATATGAAAAGTTGAACAAAAATAGTAATATTGTATACGGAAAAGATATTAAATCAAATTATCAGAACCAAGGTTTAAAATTAAGTAAGCATTTTAAATAGAATGAAAAAAATATTAATTATTAATGGCCCTAACCTAAATCTATTAGGTAATAGAGAAGATGATATTTATGGAAAAGACAGTTTAGATAAGATTAAATCTGATTGTGAGAAAAAAGGTATAGAGAAGAAATTAGAAGTTATTTTTTTCCAATCTAATAATGAAGGAGAAATAATTGATAAAATTCATGAAGTAAATGATAAATTTGATGGTCTAATTATTAATCCTGCAGCATTTACTCATTCATCAATAGCCATTTTAGATTCATTGAGAGCAATAAATAAGCCTAAGATAGAAATTCATCTTTCAAATATTTATGCAAGAGAAGAATATCGAAAAAAAAGTATTACTTCTGAAGGAGTACATGGTCTAATTTGTGGATTTGGTGGAAATAGTTATCTTCTAGGAATTGAAGCAATATGCAAATTAATTTATAAATAAGTATGACTAAAATAGATAAAACAGATTTAGAGAATATTAAGTTAATCGTTAAAGAATCAAAAATTAATAGTGTTGCTAAGATAAAAGTTAAAAAAAATGATTATGAAATAGAGATTACCTCAAATAACTTTACCGAAAATAATGTTTCAATTCAAAAATTTGAGAAAAATAATGACATTAAAGAGGTTGATAATAAAAATGAAGTTGTAAATGAAGATAATATTGTGAAGTCTCCAATGGTTGGTGTAGCATATCTTTCTTCTGATCCAAATTCGCAACCTTATGTTAAAGTTGGTCAACATGTAAAAGCTGGTGATACTTTATTATTAATTGAAGCAATGAAAACTTTTAATGAAATCAAAGCTCCTAGATCTGGTATTATCAAAAAAATAGTTACATTGAATAGCCAGCCCGTTGAATATGGTGATACACTTATAATTTTTGAATAATGTTCAAAAAAATACTGATTGCTAATAGAGGTGAAATTGCTTTACGTGTTCTTAGAGCCTGCAGAGAATTAGGAATAAAAACTGTAGCCATTCATTCTGATGTTGATGAAAATGCAATGCATGTAAGAATGGCAGATGAAAGTATTTGTGTTGGACCAGCCTCTGCACAATCTAGTTATTTAAATATACCTGCAATTATAACTGCTGCAACATTAACTGATGTAGATGCAATTCATCCTGGATATGGTTTTTTAAGTGAAAATCAAAGGTTTGCTGAAATTATTGAAGAACACAATATTAAATTTATTGGCCCAAAATCGAAACATATCAAAATGATGGGTAACAAAATTGATGCAAAAAAAATAATGGATGAGACTGGGGTGCCAACAGTAAAAGGTATAAATGACTTAAGCAATAAAAATAAAATTGAAGATTTTATAAAAAAAGTAAAATACCCAATTATAGTAAAAGCAGCAAGTGGTGGTGGTGGAAAAGGAATGAGAATTGTTACAGAAGAAGATGATTTAAATAAAGCTATAAATGAAGCAAAAATTGAAGCAAAAAAATCATTTAATGATGAAAATGTTTATTTAGAAAAATTTTTAACATCTCCTAAACATATTGAAATTCAAGTTCTTTGTGATTCATTTGGAAATGTTGTTACTCTTGGAGAAAGAGATTGCTCAATTCAAAGGAAGCATCAAAAACTTATTGAAGAAAGTCCAAGTTCAGTCCTAACAAATGAAAATAGAGAAAAGATTTCTGAACTTTGTAGAAAATCTATGAAAGAAATCGGATATGAAGGAGTTGGAACATTAGAATTTTTATATGAAAATAATGAATTTTATTTTATGGAAATGAATACAAGATTACAAGTTGAACACCCAGTCACAGAAATGGTTACTGGAATAGATCTTGTTAAGGAGCAAATTCTCGTTGCTAATGGTGAAAAACTTACAATAAAACAAGAAGATATAAAACTTAAAGGTAGTTCAATTGAATGTCGAATTAATGCCGAACATCCAGAGAGTTTTATACCATCACCTGGTAAGATAACGCAATATCACCAACCTGGAGGACTAGGTATTCGAGTAGACTCAGCTGTTTATGATGGATACTCAATTCCATCCCACTATGATAGTATGATTGGTAAGCTAATTACCTACGGCGCAACAAGATCAGAAGCTCTAAAAAAAATGAATAGAGCACTAGAAGAATATGTAATTATGGGAATAAATACTAATATACAACTCCATCAAAAAATTATTCAAACTGATGAGTTTAAAAGAGGAAGTTACAACATTAATTTTATGTCAAATTTAATTGAGTAAAATAATTGATTTAAACAGCTTAATAGAATTTTATAAAAAAGCTTACTTTCCTATGGCTGATAATAAGTATTCTGAAGAAATAAAATTTTATAAACCCAAATTAAGATTTATCATTCCAATTTCAAATTTTCATTATCCAAAGAAACTTTTTAGTGAGTTTAAAAAAACAAAATATAGTTTTAAAATTGATCAAAATTTTGCAAAAGTTATAGAGTTATGCAAAGAGATTAAAAGAAAAGATCAAGACACTTGGATTAATGAAATTATTTTAGATACATATATTGAATTACATAAAATAGGTAAATGTCACAGTGTAGAATGTTATGATGATGATAATCTAGTTGGTGGTTTATACGGTTTACATATAGGATCGTGTTTTTTTGGTGAAAGTATGTTTAGTTTAAAGACCAATACAAGTAAGTTTTGTCTACTTTATTTATTAGCAATATTGAAAAAAAATAATTTTTCTATTTTAGATTCACAGTTTTTCAATCCTCATTTAGTTCAATTTGGAGCATATGAGATAGAAACTAAAATCTATGAAAATAAACTAAAAGAAAGTTTAGAGAGTGAAAGTTTTTTTAAGGAAGTTTTTAATTTTCAAGAAGTCTTATCGTTGCTACAATCAACTAACCAAAGATCATAAATAGGATTTTCTAACGGAGTAACATCGGGGGAAGATGAAATCATCCAGCCTCTATAAATATTAATATTTTCATTATTAATAGTATCGTAGACATCTATCAAAACATAATCTTCAGGAATTTCAGTTGGAGGAGTACTACCGCAATACAAAACTTCAATATTTAAAGTTTCCCATGATATTTTAGAACTTACCAAAATATCTTTTGTAGTAACTTTATTAGTAGTTTTATTTAATAACTTAAAAGAAGCATATTTTTTTTCAATAATCTCAGCAGAAACAGTTAGCGGTAGAAGAAAAAAAAATGTTACTCTAATTAGGAGTCCAAGATTTATATTCTTCTTCTTTTTTTTCTGGGTCATAATTTTTTGAAAGTGGATGAGATGATGGGAAATAAGCATCAGAAGTACCAGTCATATTTGGTTTATGATTTTTTTGCCATTTATATTTATGTGAATAGTCAAGTGGAGGATTATCAATCGATTTGTGAAGCCAAGCATGCCAGTGCGGTGGTATATTTGATGCTTCTATTTCACCATTAAAAATTACCCATCTTTTTGCTTTTAAATCTTTAAAATCTTTGGAGCTTGAATAATATTTATTTCCTAAATCGTCACTACCAACTAAGTTTCCCTTAAGCCAAGTATAGATTTTTGTTCCTAATGACATTAATATTTCTATAAAGATTAATGGACTACTTTCCAATTAATTTTTTTATTAGCATAAAAATTCTTAACCTGAATATCATTATAACTAGAAAATTCTGACATAATCCATTCTTTTTTTTCTAATTTAATTTTTTTATCATTGATTGGAAAACTATAATGTTTTGCACCATTAATTGAACAAAATATCTCTAATTTATCAATTGCATTTTCTTGGTCAAAAATTTCTGCATATAATTCTATTGAGCAAGGAGATGAAAATATTCCTGGCTTAGATGACATATCTGGTTTTTTTTCTTGAATTGGATGTGGAGCTGAGTCCGTACCTAAAAAAAATTTAGAATTATTGTGACATGCAGCTTTTCTTAATTCTATTAAATCTGTTTCGTTTTTAACAACTGGCATACAAAAATGGTGAGGATTAATAGAATCATCATGAAATACATCTTTTTTAGTTAAGAGCATGTGGTGAGGTGTAATTGTACCTGCAATATTTTCATTTTCTTTCACATAATTAACTCCATATGAAGTTGATACATGTTCAAGTGTGATTTTTAAAAGCGGAAATTTTTTTCTAATAATGCTTAATTCATCATCTATAAAATATTTTTCTCTATCAAAAATATCTATATCCTCAGCAACTTTTTCACCGTGTATTAGTAATGGACTTTTTTCTTCTTCTAAAATCTCTAAAAATTTAAAGATTTTTGAAATGTCACTGACTCCGTGACTTGAGTTTGTAGTTGCATTTGAAGGATAAAGTTTAGACCCAAAGAAAACTTTATTTTGCATACCTTTTCTAAAATCTTCTAAATCTAAATTTTCATTTAAATAACAAGGTATAAGTGGTTCAAAATTATTACTAGATGCTTTATTTAAAAGCTTTTTATAAGCAGAGGCTTTATTAGTATCTGTTATGGGAATTTCTGTATTTGGCATTGCCACACATCTATTATTTATTCTTGAGGAAAAATTAGTAACCATTTCTAACATGTCACCTTCTCTAAAATGTACATGCCAATCATCAGGCTGAATTATTTCAATATTTTTATTCACAATAATTATTTTTTTGTAATGTAGAATAAATCTTTTCTACGCTTATAGAGTCCATATAGGACTTTGTTTTATCAATATTTATACTTTTAAAATAGTCATAGCTTTCATTTGTTCTTATAACTTGTGAATCTTTCATAAATGGACCGTAAATCACATCATTTGTTGGCCCAAATAATACTATAGACTTTAATTTTGTGGCTGAAGCCATATGTGATAATCCTGAATCATTTCCAATAAATAATTTTGATTTCTTCATATAAGCAGCAGTTTGAGTCAATGATGCACCAAATAAATTAATTATCTTATTACTATCAATATTTTTTGTTATTTCATTTAAATAATGTTCTTCTTCTAACTTTGAACCAACTAAAATAAATTTAATATTTATATTTTGAGATAAAATTTTGATTAACAGTGAATTATAATTTTTAATATTCCAAATTTTTGGTTTCCAATTTCCACCAGGAAATATAACAAAATATTTAAAATCATCGGACAAATGTTTTGTAACTATTTCTTCTTCTTCTGTATTTGTCTCAATAAACAAATCTGAACAATCAAATTTAAAGTAATTAGATAATTGCTGTACATGGTTTAGATTAGATTTTTTTTTAAAAATAAATTTTTGCTTATGTTTTACAAAATATGATAACAACGAACTTCTAAAATCTATGATTATATCCCACTTCTTTCCATAACAATTAAAAATTATATCTAACCAATGCATATTGTATCTTTTTTTTGAAACAGTGATTATGTTTTCTACAGATTTAAAATTTTTGAAAATTGATTTAGCAGATGGACCAATTACAAATGTAAATTTAGTTTCAGGATATTTATTACTAAAATAATTTATTACTCCAGTTGATAGAATTGTATCTCCAATAAGATTTGATGAAATAACAAGAATTTTCACAGAAATATTACACTTTTAATATATTCAATATATATTTAGATAATTATGAAAGATAAATACTTTTTTCATCATCTGAATTCAAGATTTTTTCAGATTTCTGGAAAAGATAGTAAATCATTTATTCAAAATTTAATTACCAATGACATTGAAAAATGTAACGATGGATCAATTATTTATTCATGTCTATTAACACCTCAAGGTAAATTTTTAGCAGATTTTTTTATATTCAATAGAAATGGAAACTATATTTTTGAAATAAATGATAAATTTTTTAATAATTTATTATCACGATTAAAGATTTATAAACTTCGCTCTGATATTGAAATTAAAGAAATTAATAATCTACATTCTTATTCATTATTTAATATAGATTATAAGGGTGATTATAATGTTTATTTAAATGATCCTAGAAAAATAAACTTAGGTAAAAAACTTATAACGAATAAAAAAATTTTAATTGAAAAAGAGAGATTAAAAGAAATTAATGAAACAGCATATCATGAAATTTTAATTAATCATACAACACCCTATTCACCATTTGATATTTTAGAAAATAAATCTTTATTATTAGAAAATAATTTTGATAATTTAAATGCTATTGATTGGGATAAAGGATGCTATGTGGGTCAAGAAATTACTGCAAGAATGAAATACCGTGGATTACTTAAGAATAAACTTTATGCTTTAAAAATAAAAAGTGGAGATGTGCTAGAGGGAGATGAATTGATAGTAGATAATAAAAAAATAGGCACAATTGTATCAAAAGCAAATTCAAATATTTTTGCAACATTAAATATTAATTTTGTTAATGAAATAAAAAATAAAAATCAAAATTTAGTAATTAATGATTCATTATCCTTTGATTTTTTAAACTGAAAATTTATTTCTATAAAAACTTACTGGAATTATTAAAATCATAAAAATTATTAGCATTGGAACAAATATATTATTAATTCCATAGTTGTTTGCTATAAATCCTAATGAAGCTGGAGCCCCTATAAATGTTCCATAAACAGCAATTGAAATAATAGTTATCCCTACACCACTATCTATTCCTTTGATTTTTCCTACTAGACTATAAGCAATTGGGACTATTGATGATGCACCAAATCCTAAAAAAGAAAAGGCGATTGCAGCTAGTAGTAAATTTGGAGTTAAAAACTGAAATCTTGGAATAGTATCAATTGTTACCTGAAGAAATTCTTCAATCCAAGAGTAATTTAAAAACATATTAAAATTAATCAAAATTATCAAACTAAAAATAGTGGAAAGGAATAAAATTATTATTAGGCAAAAAACACCAATTTTATCTCTTAACCAATCTCCGCTTAATCTTCCTAAAACCATAAAAATATTAAAACTAATAGTTGCTACACTAACTTCATAACCACTGCCTTTGACAAAATCTCTCATATATAGTGCGCCCCATGTATCAACACTCCCTTCAGTTAATGCATTAGCCATTGATATTATAGCCAACAAAAAAATAAGTGTTGGCCAAATAAAAAAAATATTTTTTTTACTTCCTTCTTCAATATTATGATCAGTTTGATTTTCTAAGCATAAAACAAAATATAAACTTAATGGTAAAAGTACCAATACATAAATAAGAATATTAGATATGAATGAATAATTCCATTCTAGTAATACACCAGTAATTAATGCACCTATTAATACTCCCATACTCCAAAACGCATGGAAACCAGACATCATAGATTTTTTTTCTCTAATTTCTAAATTTGATGCATAAACATTACATGCAATTTCAAATGCCCCATAACTCATTCCAAATATAAAAGAAAATATCATAAATAACCAAAGATCTTCAATAAATGGCACAGGTAGCCATAAACATCCTTCAGCTATCAAAGTAAAAGTCAAAATAGTTTTTGTTGATGTTTTCAAGATTAAGAAATTAGCAAAAATCATTGCAAGTATAGAGCCAATTGCAAACGAGAGCATTATTAGTCCAATTCCTATATAGTCTGTAAATAATTGGTCTTTAATTGTTGGAATTCTAATTGACCAAAGTCCTACATAACAAGCAGTTATAAAAAAAATAATTTTTATTGCATGAATATCACTTACTTTTTTCATACAATTTTATTAATTGAAATATTTTTTGTAATATTCAGATAATTTTTCGATAGAAACTCTTTCCTGTTTCATAGTATCCCTATCCCTTACAGTAACACTTTTATCTTGTAGAGATTCAAAATCTACAGTTAGACAAATTGGTGTTCCTATTTCATCATGTCTTCTATAATTCTTACCAATGTTTCCTGAATTTTCTAGAACAACTCTACCTAATCCCAATCTCTGCAGATTAAATTTTATTTCTTTAGATAAATTAACTAATTCCTCATTATTCTTTTTGAGAGGAATAACTGCCGCTTTAATGGGTGAAAGATGAGGTTTTAGAGATAAAAGAATTCTTTTATTATCTTTATCTACATTTTCTTCTCGATAAGCTTCATTTAACAAAGCAAGAACTCCTCTATCAACACCAGCTGATGGCTCAATAACGTAAGGAATATACCATTTTTTTTCTTCTAAATCTTGCACAGCTAGTTTTGTGGTTGAAGAAGAATTTTTCATAACTTCCGATGTAATTTTAAAATCATTTTGATTTTTGGTGTGAGAACCTAAGTCAAAGTCAGTTCTATTGGCTACTCCTTCTAGTTCCTCTTCACCATGAGGAAATACGTAATTGATATCAACAGTTCTTTTTGAGTAATGAGCTAATTCATTTTTTTCCACTTCAATTTTTTTTAAATTTTCTTTTTTTATTCCTTGATTAACCCACCATTCTATTCTCTTATTTATCCAATATTCATGCCATTCATCATCAGTACCTGGTTTAACAAAAAACTCTAATTCCATTTGTTCAAATTCTCTTACTCTAAAAATAAAATTTCTAGGTGTTATTTCGTTTCTAAATGCTTTTCCCATTTGTGCGATACCAAAAGGAACAGTTCTAGACGTTGAATCTAATATATTTTTAAAATTAGTAAAAATTTGCTGACACGTTTCTGGTCTTAAGTATGCAAATGACGAACCATCATCCACTGGACCAATTGCAGTTTTAAACATTAAATTAAAAGGTCTTGGCTCAGTAAGATCCTTTGATTTACAATTTGGGCATTTATTATCTTCTAATAATTGATCTGCTCTCCACCTAGATTTACATGCACGACAATCAACTAAAGGATCGGTAAAAGTATCTTCATGACCTGAATGTTTTAAAACAACTGGCGAACTTAAAATTGAAGCATCCAAACCTTCGGTGTCGTCTCGTTCGTATACCATTGATTTCCACCAAGCTTGTTTAAGATTATTTTTGAATTCAACTCCCATTGGTCCATAATCATATAACCCCTTAATACCACCATATATGTCATTTGATTGAAATAAAAAACCTCTTCTTTTGCAAAGAGAAACTAACTCTTCCATTGTTTTTGCAGTCATATAACTCTTAATCTTTTGGTTTATATTCTTTTGTTTTTGGATCTTTCTCTAAATCGATTACTGAGTCATTATTTACTTTATTATTAGTGAATTTGTCTTGTTTTTTTTTCTTAAACCTTAAAAATAATATAATAGAAGCTAAAATTACAAATAAAACTAGAAATTTCATTACAAACCAAACCTAGAAAACATAATTCGTTCTTCAATTTTATTTAAGATTTTATCAGAATCAAATATTGCAGAAGAAAACCGACGCTGTAAAAATGATTTTTTTTGACTGATCATTTTAATTTTAATTTTTTTTCCAAACTTTTCCTCTAAAATTGGTTTCAATGCACCAATACCATCTGCTAAACCTAAATCGATAGCTTTGTTACCAACCCAAAATAAACCAGAAAAGATATCGTCTAATTTATTCTTATCAAGCTTTGAGCCTCTTCTATCTTTTACATAATTAATAAAATTATCATGAATTTGTTCTTGAATATTTTTTAATCTGTCAATGTCTTCCTGTTTTTCTTCTTTGAAAGGATCAAGAAAACTTTTACTTTTTCCAGATGTATAAACTCTTCTTTCAATTCCAATTTTTTTTAAAAGATCTACAAAACCAAAACCTGGTGAAATAACACCAATTGATCCAATAACAGAGTTTTGATCAATATATATCTCATCGGCAGCACATGCTAACCAATAACCTCCAGAAGCTGCAACGTCTTCAACAAATGCTAAAACTTTTTTATTTTTTTCCTTTGCTAGATCAATGATCTTTTTTGCAATTAATGAGGATTGTGTAGGAGAGCCTCCAGGTGAATTAATGATCAAACCTACAACAGGAGATTTTTTATCAGCAAATAACTTATCAATTAATTTTTCTAAATTATTGATGGCTAAACCAGAACCTGTTAAGCCTGATTGCGATGAAATAATGCCAGATAAACGTAAAACCGGTATTGTAGTACTCTTTGAAAAAAACCTTTTAAACATAATATCTAATAACAAATGTTAATCTTTTCTTAAAGAGTTATGTAGTATTTGTTTATAATTTTGCTATTTTGAGTTTAAGTGCGTCAATTAAGTTAATGAATTAACATAATATTCTAATAGTTAAACAAAATGGATAATGTTCTTCCACTTAGAAAAAAAGATATTTCATTTCAAGATGAAATCAGAGAATTAACAGATCTATGCAAAGAAGATTTAGTTTCTGTAAATACCATAATTCTTGATAAATTAGATAGTAATGTTCCTTTAGTTCATGAAGTTGGAAAATACCTTATCTTATCAGGTGGAAAAAGGTTACGACCTCTTTTAACTGTTTCAAGTTTTCATATGACAAGAAATGGAACTAGTGAAATTAGAAATAATATGAATCATATCGGTCTATCTGCAGCAGTAGAATTTATTCACACAGCAACACTATTACATGATGATGTAATAGATGAAAGTAAACAAAGAAGAGGAAAACAAACAGCAAATGAGAAATGGAAAAATAAAACAAGTGTTTTAGTTGGTGATTTTTTATTCAGTAGAGCTTTTCAATTAATGACAAAATATGGCAACACTGAAACGTTAAAAATATTAGCTGATACTAGTGTTATAATTTCTGAAGGAGAAGTCTTAGAACTTGCTAATGATAAAAATTTAGAAATAAATGAAAATATTTATTTTGAAGTTGTAAATGCAAAGACTGCCTCTTTATTTAGTGCAGCATGTCAAGTTGGATCAATTAGTGGTCTTGGTACACAAGCCGAAGTTAATGCATTGAAATCATTTGGAACAAACTTTGGCATGACTTTTCAGTTAATTGACGATGCTATTGATTATTCTTCAAACAAAAAAATATTGGGAAAAAATACTGGAGATGATTTCAAAGAAGGTAAAATTACTCTTCCAATAATTTTAGCATATGGAAGATCAAATGACAAAGAAAAAAAGTTTTGGGAAAGAACAATATCTAATCTTAACCAAAATGATGGTGATTTTGAAATGGCTTTAGAAATAATAAATAAATACCAATGTATTGAGGATACTCTAACGAGAGCTAATCACTTTTCAAATGTAGCTGTAGACTCAGTTGATATATTTAAAGATAATATTTACAAAGAAAAATTAGTTTCTCTTGTTACAAAGAGCGTTTCAAGAATTTATTAATTAATATTCCTCATAAGATTTTACCTCTACTAATTCAGAGCCAAAGCTTTTATTAATATCTTTTTTTACTTTAGCTCTTTCATCATTGGTAAAATAGACACTTCTAGCTAGATCAATAAATGTTTGATCAAATAATTTTTTTCTTTCGCACTCTCTAATATCGTCCTCTATATTCCAAAGTTTAGAATTAATGTTTATTAAATTTTCTAAATAATTATTTATTTCTTCTTGTTGAACATAATTCATTAATGTTTTTTGAAGAAAATCTAATTCTTTTTTGACATGATCAAGCTTAGTTTTATCAATTATATTTTTTTGTTTAATAATTAATATAGAAATTTTATCTACAAGTTCGCCAAGCGATATAGGAGTATTAATAAGCATTAAATTCTTTCATAAATATCTTCGTATCTTTTAATATCATTTTCATCAAGATTATCACCGTACCACATTTCTATAATAACTAAATCACGATCTTTTCTATTAGCCATTCTATGAATTGCACCTTTAGGAATAAAAATGTTCTCATTTTCTTTTAAATTAATGACTTTCCTATCAATTGTGACTTCAGCTTCTCCTTCAGCTACAATCCAATGTTCAGATCTATGTTCATGACTTTGAAGAGATAAAATTCCTCCTGGTTTTACAAAAATTTTTTTTACTAGGAATTTTTTACCCCACTTTAGTATCTCAAACGATCCCCAAGGTTTTTCTGTGATAGAATTCATTATGAATGTTTATTTATATATTATATATCTCTTTATAAATGATAAAAATATCACCATCAATATTATCAGCGGATATTCTTAAATTAGAAGACGAGGTTAGATCTTTAGATCTAAATGGCGCTGATTATATTCATATAGACATCATGGATGGTCACTATGTCCCCAATATTACTTTTGGACCAAATATAGTTAAATCATTAAAAAAAGTTACTTCTAAAATCTTAGATGTACATCTTATGATTAGACCAGTTAAACAATATATTAATGAATTTATAGATGCTGGCTCAGATATCATTACCTTTCATCCTGAAGCTGATGATAGCGCGGAAGAAATTATTAAAATAATATGTGATGCTAAAATTAAAGCAGGAATTGCTATTCATCCTAAGGTAAATATTTCAGACATTGACCATTTATTTAATGAAGTTCAACAAATAATAGTAATGACAGTCACACCAGGTTTTGGAGGTCAAAAGTTTATGCACGATCAAGTACAAAAAATTAAAGATTTAGATGAAATTAGAAAAAATAATAATTATAATTATGAAATAACTGTTGATGGTGGAGTAAATAATGAAAATGCAAAAATATGTAAGGATAATGGAGCAGATGTGTTAGCAGTAGGATCTTATTTATTATCTCAAAATCAAGATAATTATAGTGAAATTATAAATTCCCTAAGATAATGGACTGGGATAAATTAAAATCATTTTACGAAATTGCAATCTTAAGAAGTATTTCTAAAGCAAGTGCAAAACTTAATATAAGTCAATCTGCACTTAGCAGACAAATACAAGATCTTGAATACGACTTAAAGACACCTTTATTTATAAGACATCAAAAAGGTGTAAGGTTAACGGAGCAAGGTGAAAATTTATTTAATACTGTTAATCAAATTAATTTTTCTATTTCTAATTTTGAAAAAAAATTATTAGATAAAAAAACTAAGCCAGTTGGAAAAATAACAGTAAGTACTACAGTTGGTTTTGGCTCAACATGGTTGACACCAAGAATAAATAAATTTGTTAATCAGTACCCCGAGATTGATGTGAGTCTTGTAATGAGTGACGAAGAAGTTGATCTAGCAGCAAGAGTTGCTGATGTAGCAGTTAGAGTAAAAAAACCAACACAAGCAAATTTAATTTTTAAAAAATTTGTTAACTTCCATAACCACATTTATGGTTCTTCAGATTATTTACAGAAAAGTGGCATACCAAGAAATGTGAATGATTTAGATAAACATGATTTAATCTGCTTTGGAGCAGGCTTACCTTCTCCTATCTCAAATATTGACTGGATATTAAAAATTGGGAAAGAAGGTATAAAAAGAAGACCTAAATTTAGAGTAAACAGTATTTATGCAATGTCGCTTGCTGTCGAAAAGGGTGGTGGTCTAGCATCTTTACCTGATTATATGGTTTCAGATAAACCTCAACTTGTTCGCGTTCTACCCAACTTAGAAGGGCCATCTTATCAAACATATTTTGTTTATTCTGAGTCCTTTAAAAATGATAGAAGACTCGAAGTTTTTAGGGATTTTTTATTTAATGAAGCTAAAGATTGGCATTATTAGTCTTTGACTTAATTTTTTATTTTTGTATACCTTATCCATATTATGGGATATCCAAAAAAACATAGAGGCCGACGTAAAAGAGGTTCTAAGTATAGAAGAAACAAAAAGCGTCAAAAGAAGAAATAATTAACATTTTCAGCTTCTTTTTTAAATAATATTTCAATCTATATATATTAAATGTTTAAATTTTTCACTGAACCAAAATGGTACGTCTGGGCTTATGTAGGCTCTGTAGTCATTCTTACTTCAATATGGGTTCAAGTTCAGATTGATGTACAGATCAATGAATGGTTTGGTGAATTTTATGATATGATTCAAAAAGCACTTGGAACACCAAATGCAATAACTATGCAAGAATATATGGGAGCTCTTTTCAGTTTTGCTCAACTTGCTGCTATTTCAATTGCATTAGGTCTAGCTATCTCTTTCCTTACTTCGCATTTTTTATTTAGATGGAGAACTGCGATGGTAGAGTGGTATCATAGTGTTTACGATCAAGCGAGAACAATTGAAGGTGCAAGTCAAAGAGTTCAGGAAGATACCATTAAGTTTAGTAGAATTATGGAAGGCCTTGGAACAAGTTTAATTGAATCTGTTTTAGTACTTGTAGAGTTCTTTCCTCTCTTAATGACTCTTTCAGTTGGTATACCAATCTTGTGGTTTGGTGACTGGCAGTATGGTTTAGTATCTGGAGCATTTATTTGGGCAGTAGGTGGCACTATTTTAATGATTGTGCTAGCTTGGTTACTGAGACTGGTTGGGATTGAATATGATCTTCAAAAAAAAGAGGCAGCTTATAGAAAAATTCTGGTTATTGCTGAAGATGATGGAAGCATTCGACCAAAATCATTAGAAGAACTTTTTCAAGGCGTTAGAGAAATTCACTTTAAAAGTTATCTTTATTATCTTTATTTTAGTATCGGTAGACTTGCTTATTTACAAGCAAATGTACTTGCGGCTTACATATTCTTAGCACCAGCAATTGTTGCAGGTGTAATGACTCTTGGTGTAATGCAACAAATTATAAGAGCTTTCGGAAGAGTAGAAGGTTCACTACAATATTTATTCAGAGCATGGCCTACAATTATTGAATTAGCTAGTGTTTATAAAAGATTAAGAGAATTTGAGAATAAAATAGAAAAAAACATTCAGGATGAAAAAACTGATATAATACGTTAGTGATCTTTCTAGCGTTTATTATTATTCCTATAATAGAAATAAGTATTTTTATAACAATTGGTTCAAATATTGGAATTTTAAATACTATCGCAATCATACTAACTACTGCTTTAGTTGGGATATTTCTTGTTCGAAGACAAGGAATAAAATTATTATTTGATGCACAACAAAATTTATCACAAGGTGTAATGCCCACTGAAGAGATAAAAGGTGGCATTTTTCTACTAGTATCAGGTTTGTTGTTAATTACTCCTGGATTTTTTACTGATTGTATTGGTTTTGTTATATTTCTTAAACCTATTCAAAATTTAATTTCAAATAAAGCTAAAAAATATTTTAATTCAAGAATTAGATATTAGCGGATCTATCTTGTTTACTAATTCTTTTAGTAGCAAAACAGTTTTGTGATTTTTGGGATCTTCAATTTTTTTTAAAGGCGGTAGTACATTATTCCACTCAGGTATATTATCTTCTATAGAAAAAAAAGCTTTCATTAAACTTATTAACTCTACTGAGGTAACGGTTTTTCTAATTTTAATTTGAAGATCTTGTAATTCATTAAAATTTTTTAAATTGTTTTCGTTTTTTAAATTTTTTAAAATATAAC
This sequence comes from uncultured Alphaproteobacteria bacterium, assembly GCA_902622475.1. Lineage (GTDB taxonomy): Bacteria > Pseudomonadota > Alphaproteobacteria > HIMB59 > CACPNW01. The sequence goes on from CACNPW010000002.1 coordinate 45,419, forward strand.
ACAATAATTTACCAGATACATTTGTACCTGCGGTTATAGCGCCAGCTCCTCCCCTTTTAACTACATTTAAGGCAATAGAATCATCTCCGCAAAAAACAGCAAAGTCATTAAAGTATTTAATTAATCTTAACATATTATCATAATTTCCACTTGAGTCTTTCAACCCAACTACATTTTTTGGATATAGTTTTAGCAATGTTTCAATTATTTTAAAATTAATTGGGACATAAGTATTTTGAGGAATATGATAAAGTAAGTATTGGAAATTTCTGTTTTCAACACTTTCAATAATATTTCTATAATAATTTATAACACCTTCATCTGTTACATTTTTATAAAAGAATGGAGGCAAAAGCAAAACTGCTCTTACATTCATTTTTGAAGCATGCTTAGTCATTGCAATAGCATCATTTAAAGAAGATGATCCAGTACCTGGAATCAAAACTTTTGGATTAATTTTATTGTCTATTAAAAACTCTATATTACTTATTTTTTCAGTAAGACTGAATGAATTTGCTTCACCTGTCGTTCCAAAAATTGCAAGCCCATCGTGTCCTTGTCTCATAAGATGCTGACAGTGACGCAAATAAAGATCCTGATTAATTGTAAGATCTGATTTAACTGGAGTTAAAGCTGCACTAAAAACTCCACTTATTTTAAGCATAAAAGTATAATAATATAAATCCTAAAATAACTCTATATATAATAAATATATTAAACGTGTATCTTTTTATTATTTTCATCATGATGTTAATTGATAATACCGCAGTAATATATGCAACAATTGCTGCAAATAATGATTGATATAAATTTATATTTATCTCAGTACTAATCATTAAATCAAAACTACTTAAAACTAGAGATGCTAAAATAATAGGTATGGATAAAAGCATAGAAAATATTGCTGCAGATGATCTATCAAAGCCTAGGAAGCGAGCTCCAGTAATTGTAACACCTGCTCTACTTGCCCCAGGTATAAAAGCTAAAACTTGAAACACACCTATGATAAAGGCCTGCAAATAACTCATATTCTTCCATGAAGATATTTTCATTTTAAAATGATCTGCTACAAATAATAGAGCAGCAAAAACAACACTTGTGACTGCAACAACTTTGATATCTCGAAAATATAATTGAACAAAATCAAAAATAAAAAATCCCACTATAACTGCAGGTATTGTTGCAATAATAATTTTAATTAAATTATCATTTTGAGTAAGCTGGAAAGAAAAAAAACTCTTAATTAATGATGTTATATGAGATCTTAAATAAATTATAACTGCTAATAATGTTCCAACATGAACAGCAACATCAGTAAACAGACCTTGATCTTGCCAACTGGTTAATTGTGATACAAGAACTAAATGCCCAGAAGAACTAATTGGCAAAAATTCAGTAAATCCTTGGACAATGCCAATAATAAAATATTGAAGCTCAAACATTAACCAAAAATTATTTTGCTCAGTTCTTTACCACTTGGAAGAGGTTCAGCATTTTTGTTAGAAAAATATTTCTCCATAAAATTTAAATAAACATTGTAATCTTTTAAAATTTGCATTTTTTGAGCTTTATTTTCATCATCGCTCTCTTCCATTTTAACTAATTCCGTATCAGTTTGAGACATTGCTTCTGGTATCGTTGTAAAAGGTCTTTCTTGATTAATAACTAATCTTTCATGTAACTCACGGTGAACCATTTTAAAATCTTCTTTTAATAGGGTTTTTGGACTTTCATCAAATATAAGTCTTTTTAAAATAAAGTTTGCTCTTGGCTCTTTAATTGAAAGAGCAATTTTATATTTTTCATTCCAATCATTTTGTTCGTGAAATTTAGCTATTTCTGTTGATTGTTTAAAATCAAGAAAGGCATTTGCTGCACTTTCTGGAAATACATTATCTTGGGATTTTTCATCTTCTTTTTCAATACGCCTATCTATTTCCATAAGTTTAAACTTGTCTGCTAAATCTTTATTTTTAAAAACTATTTTTGCTCTTTCATTTAGAATATCTGAATCAATCTCATCGTAAGGCTCGTAATTAGAAGCAATCTTACCTGGTAGAATAATAGGATGCTGATTAGTAATAACGTATCTATTTTTTCTTTTGATCAGTTTTTTAAATTCTTCAGAATTAGCATCTAGTAATGGTGTCGGATCATGAGCTAAATCAATTGTATGAAACCAACCATTGTATTGAGATTCGCATACCATCGATAAAGCTTGGAGTTTAATTCTTCCTCCAAAACTTGTCATAAAACAAAAACCTTTATTTTTATTTATATATGCAATGGCATCCTCTTTACTCATCGTCATTTGAAGTTGATTCCAATTAGTTGTGTCTGCTTCGTTAATATATTTTGTAAGGGCAATTGATGTCTTAACATCTGAAAACGCATCGTGAGCGAATTCGACAGGCAAGTTATTCATCTCTGCAATTTTTTCTAATTTAAAACTAGGATTACCTCTCTCTGTTAAAGGTGTTTTTATACTTGATGGGTTAATGGCATATAAACCTCTCGCTAAATTTAATGTATCACCCCTACTCTTTCTAGTTACATAAGGATAAAACATATGACTAAACAAATTGTATTCGAGAACTGATTCATCAAACTCTATTATGTTGTGTCCTATAAAAGTAGAACTTGGATCATCTTTTTTCCATTCATCAAAAGTTTCATTAATTTTTTTCATTAATTCATAAGATGATTGAGGGGCATCAAGTGCCTCTCTCATACCTTTAAGTGTTGTTATTAATGCACCAGGTTGAGAAATCACTGATGTTCGAGGTCTGCAGAACTCATTCATATTTTGATTTGTTTGATTAAACTTAGAGTCAGTAACTATTGCAGCAATTTGCATTATCTGCTCCCATTTTGGAGTAGTGCCAAAAGCAGTTGGATATTCTTTCTTACCTCTTCCGGATGTTTCTAAATCGTAAAATATATATTTTGACACTGATAAATAACCTTATTGGTATTTATAGACTATTAATTATCTCTTTTGGACCAATAAAAATGATAGAAAAGAGTAGCTACGATAGCAACAAAAAGAGATATAAAGGCTACGTAAATTATAGTAGCAATAGCCCAATAAGCTACAGCAATTAAAAGACCAATAGCTGTAATTCCAGCCCAAAAATAGATCAGTCTTTCTAAAAATAATTGCATAATGAATCTATTATACAATAATTATAGAAGTTTATCAATTTCCTCTCGAGAAGGCATAGAATTTGCTGTACCAATTTTCGTCGTTGATAGGCCTGCTGTGGCACTAGCAAATTTTAGAGCATCTTTAATATTTTGACCCTCAGTAAGTGCTGCAGCAAAACCAGCATTAAAAGCATCGCCGGCACCAGTGGTATCCACTACTGGATTTGAAAGATTAGCTATAGGTAAAGAGAATTTTTTTTCACTATTAGCAAAGAAAGCTCCCTTTTCTCCAAGAGTAATAACGACATTTTTAATACCTTTTTCTAATAATTGTGTAGCAGCTTTCTCAGCATCCTCGTGTGTTTCAACATTATGATCCACATAAAAACTTGCTTCCGTTTCATTTGGTGTAAAATAATCAATCATAGAAAATAAAGATTCATCTATTTCAGCAGCTGGAGCAGGATTTAAAATTGTTTTTACATTTAAACTATGTGCTTTTTTTAATGCATAGGTAACAACATCCTTTGGTGCCTCTAGTTGTGTAAGAAATATACTTGAATTTTTAATTGCCTCTTCTGCTTTATCTATATCTTCAATAGTAATTGCACCTGCTGCACCTGGAAAAACATTAATAGCATTAGCTCCTGTTCCTTGATTAACAAGTATGCCAGCTGCACCGGTTGAATGATCTTTTGAAATAATTACATTACTATAATCAACACCAGAATTTTTATAAATCTCTGTTGCCATAGAGCCAAATTGATCATCACCAATCTTTGAAATAAAAAAAGTTTTTGCACCTGCCTTAGCCGCAGCTACAGCTTGGTTTGATCCTTTTCCACCAGGACCAATAACAAAATTTTTACCAAGAATAGTTTCACCCTCTGCTGGAATTTTTTCTCCAAAAAAAACGAGATCAGCAACAAAAATACCAAGAATACTAATCGACATAATTATTTATCGATTATCCAAACAGTTCCATCTGGTTTAATAACACCTTTTGTTAAAATAAAATTACAGTAAGGTCGTCTTTCACTTGTAGTAATATATGCATAGGTTGATCTTGATTGCTTATAAAATTCTTGTCTTTCGTATGAACCAATTTTCCAATGATCTCCTGATACTTCCTTAATTGCATCAATTACTTCTTCGTTCGCATCATTAATTTCATCTGGTTGATTATCAACTTCCATACGGTGAACAGCTGAGTCTACGAAACTATCCAATGGAAAAACAGATAAAACAGCTCTCATGACAGTTGTCATATCAAGTCCATCTAATCGGTGAACTCTATTGTGGTTCGAATGAGCGGGATAATTAATATCGGATATAACGAGTCTATCACCATGACCCATTTCACGTAATGTTTTTAATATATCAGGACTTAAAATAGGATCGACGTTAATTAACATATTCTTAGTATATCACTCTCCATACGGGATCCAAATATTTTTTACTTGTGTACTTTGATATAAAAACTCTTCTAAGAAATCTTCTTCTTTGGAAGACCAATCAAGATTTTTAGATTGTGGACACCAATTTCTTTTTAAATTTGAAGTTGTACTTTGAATAACCTTTAAACGCTCATTATTATTGTCACTAAAATACCAAATACCATCGATATTTTCATGTTCTGCTAAGATTTTATTCAAACTATTTTGTTTAGTTGTTAGAATATTAATATATCCAGCTGGAACATCAGAGGTTTCTAGTAGTTGATATAATTCTGTTGCTAAAAGAGATGTCTTTTGTCCTGGGATAATAATACTAGCATTACCTGCAGCAAAATTTGCTCCTAAGGTAGTAATTAAACTTAATAGTGGAAAATCATCATTTAAAATATCTGCAACAACACCAATTGGCTCTTTAACAGCTAGTGTTAAACCTCTTATAGGGGGATTATGTATAGAGCCTTCAAACTTATCAGCCATAGCCCCATAATAAAATAATCTTTCAATTGATTGATCAAATTCTTTTTCAGCATTTTTTTGCGAAATACCAATTAGAGATGATAGTAAATTAGAAAAGGTATTTTTTCGATCTTGCAAATTTTCTGCTAAGTAATAAAGAATTTGAGCTCTATTAAAGTTAGTAGAAGATTTGCCAACTGCTTTAGAAGCAACCTCAACTGTATCTCTTACATCTTTACGATTTGCGTTTGGAACATCACAAATAAAATTATTTTGAGCATCATATGAAGAAAAGGAATAACCACTATCAGGTCTTTTTTGCTTCCCTCCAATATATAATTTTGGTGTTCTATCGATAGAGTTAGATGATAAACCTTTAGACAACTTGTTTCCTCTTTTTGATTTAGAAAGAGGAAGTGGTAATTTTGAATATGCTCTAATACCCTCCGAACCACCTTCTCTTCCAAAACCACTTTCTTTGTATCCACCAAAACCACATGCAGCATCAAATAAGTTTGTAGAATTTATCCAGATGACGCCAGCTTTTACTTTTGGAGCAATATCCAAAGCTAAGTTAATATTTTCAGACCAAATGCTTGCCGCAAGTCCGTAAGGCGTATTATTAGCAATGGATACAGCTTCACTAGGTGTTCTAAATGTCATTGTCGTTAAAACTGGACCAAATATTTCTACTTGTGCAATAAAAGATGACGGTGTTACATTTGTAAATAAAGATGGCGGATAAAATAAACCATTTGTTGGACATGACCATGAAGGTTGCCATAATTTATTTCCATCCTTTTGTGCCTTATTTACTAAAGAATTAATTTTTTTAAGTTGGACTGGTGCAACTATAGCTCCAATATCAATAGACTTATCTAATGGATCACCAACACGAAGTTTTTCCATTCTTTTCTTAAGTTTTTGGATAAATTTTTTCTCAATACTTTCTTGAACTAACAGTCTTGATCCAGCACAACATACTTGACCTTGGTTAAACCAAATCGCATCAACGACACCTTCTACTGCGCTATCTAAATCAGCATCTTCAAAAACAATAAAAGGTGATTTGCCTCCAAGTTCCATTGTCATTTTTTTATCTGGATTAGTATTTGTTTGAATTATTTTCTTTCCAACTTCAGTAGATCCCGTAAAGGCAATTTTTTTAATATCTTTATGTGATGTTATATGTTCACCAGTAGAACCATCTCCCGTAATAATATTAATTACACCTTGTGGAATTTTAGCTTTTTCACAAAGTTCAGCAAAATAAAGCGCTGTTAAAGAAGTATATTCTGCAGGCTTTAAGACTACTGTATTTCCAAGAGCAATTGCAGGAGCAATTTTCCACGCTAACATTAATAAGGGAAAGTTCCACGGTATAATTTGTCCAACAACACCAATAGAGTTATCAGAATTATTTGTATTCCTCGCAGCCCACCCGGCATGATAATAAAAATGTCTAGCAACAAGTGGAATATCTATATCTCTTGTTTCACGTATTGGTTTACCATTATCAATTGTCTCTAAAACAGAAATAAATCTTGAATTTTTTTGTATTAGACGTGCGAGGGCGTATAAATACTTTGATCGATCAAAAGATGAAAGTTTTGACCATTTGATATGAGCTTTTTTTGCAGAACTGACTGCTGCATTTACATCTTTTTTTGAAGCAACAGACAATGTCGCAATTTTTTTATTTGTGGAAGGATTTATTATATTTAATTTTTTTGAGCTAAATGACTTTACAAACTTTCCATTTATAAAAATATTATTAGGATTTTTTAAATTTTTAATCCAATTTGTAACTTCCTTGCTATCTTCTGGTGCTGGTCCGTAAGTTATATTTTGAAAATTTTTAATAACTTTATCCATATTATCCTATTGCAAGCTTCTCTTTGTTTGCATACCTGCCACTAGTGTAGTGATAGAGTTGTCTTTCTATATCAATTAATAAACTAGAAGCACCAATTCGCAATAATTTAGGATTAACCCATTCAAATCCTAGTTCTTCTGCTACTAATATTAAAAATTCTAAAACAGATTTGGCCGTTGATATTCCACCTGCAGGTTTAAAACCAATTTTTTTTCCAGTTTTTGTATGAAAATCTCTAATCATTCTCAACATAACAAGACTATTATTAAGATTTGCATTTATGCTTTCTTTTCCTGTTGATGTTTTAATAAAATCGGCACCAGCCATCATACAAACCAAAGAAGCTTTTGCTACATTTCGAAGAGTCTCAAGATCACCAACACCAAGAATAGCTTTAATTTTTGTTTTACCTGCAGTTTCTTTAAAACTGCGAACCTCATCGTATAATTTTTTCCAGTTATTTTGGAGAACATATCCTCTATTGATAACAATATCGATTTCATCTGCCCCATCTTTAATAGAGTCAGAAATTTCTTTTTTTCTAGTCGTATATGATGATAAACCTGCAGGAAAACCCGTAGAAACTGCTGCAATTGGGATTTTGTTTTGAATAAGTTTTGTACAATCTTTTATTAGATGATGATAGACACACACAGCTCCTACCCTTACTGCATTATTTTCTATGCCTAAATCCTGAAGAATATAATCATCAATCGGATTAAGGGCTTTATTACACAGTCTTTCAACTTTTCCAAAAGTGTCATCGCCACTTAGCGTAGTAAGATCAATTAAAGTAATAGCTTTTAACAACCAAGCGGCTTGAAATTCCTTTTTTACAGTTCTTCTTTTAGTTAAGGTAGATGTTCGACGTTCTACCGCACTTAAATTAATCTGTGTATTGTTCACCCAGCTTGTATCTAAGTTATAAAATGTTTTCTTTGTCATCGAATTAAATTTTTTCTTCTGTTATTGGTCTACTTAGTAAATTACTTAGTTCTTCTTTTAAATCATGTTGCTTATAAAGTATATTGTATACAGACTCCATAATTGGCATATCAATATTTTTTTTTTGTGAAATATTATAAACTGCTTTAACTGTATAATAACCTTCTGTTACTTCTTGTGATTGTAAAAGATCTAAAAAATTATCATATTTTGAAGAAGCTAATTTAATACCAAACTGCGTATTACGTGAATTTTTAGAACTGCATGTTAAAATGAGATCACCAAGCCCTGATAAACCAAATAATGTATTTTTATCAGCTTTAAATTTTTTTGCGTATCGTGTCATTTCTGCAAAAGATCTTGATATAAGTGCACTTTTCGCATTTTCACCTAAATTTAAACCTTCTGCAATACCTGCAGCTATTGCATATATATTCTTTAACGCACCGCCTATTTGCGTTCCGATTAAATCATTTGAATAATAAATTCTAAACTCCTTGTTAGGTATTAGTTTAGAAATATTCTCAAAATCTTTTTTATCTTTTGTTGCAAGTGTTACTGCAGTTGGTAAACTTTGAGATACTTCATTTGAAAATGATGGGCCTGATAAAATACTAATTGATTTAAAAGGCATCATTTCTTGAAATACATCTGTTAAAAATTTTGATGACCATATTTCAATGCCTTTAGAACATATAACAATATGATGATTTTTATTATGTAAAGATGAGTTCTTAATTACTTCCCGTATATTTTGTGCAGGTAAAGTTATAAATAAAAATTTAACATCTCTAATTTCTTTTAAAGAGGTAGTAGCAGTGACATTTTCATTAAAAGAACTGTATTTTAATTTTGGATTAATTTTATGTTCATTTACTGATTTAACAATTTTTTCATCTCGAGCATAAATTATAACTTTATTTTTACTTAAAACTCGAGCAAGCGCACTTCCCCAAACTCCTCCGCCAAGAATTCCAATTGTCATAAGTTTGATCTTTATCCGGTGAGGCAAATGAAGTCAATTTATGGTTTTTGGCTAAAATCTTACATATTTTTATGAAAAAACTGCATGATTGATTTTTGGAACTAGTATAAGAGGTACCATATATAAAAAGTATACTTTTTTGGAGGAAATATGAAAAAATTACTTCTAGCTGTTATTGTAAGTTTGTCGACTGTAACGACTGCTGCAATGGCAGAAATTAAAGTAGGAATTATTCTTGGTTTTACAGGACCAATTGAATCCTTAACTCCTGCTATGAGAGATGGTGCTAGAATGGCATTTGATGAAGCATCAAACTCTGGAAATCTTTTAGGTGGTGAAACAATTACTATCTTAGAAGCTGACTCAACTTGTGTAGACTCTGCTGCTGCAACTGCGGCTGCTGAGGATTTAGTTGCACAAGGCGTATCAGCAATAATGGGTGCTGATTGTTCTGGTGTAACAGGTGCAATTAATGCTAACGTTGCAGTACCAAATGGTATTTTAATGGTATCTCCATCTGCAACTTCGCCTGGTTTAAGTAAAGTTGCTGATGCTGGTACATTTTGGCGTACTGCCCCATCAGATGCAAAAGGTGGTCAAGTACTAGCTAAACTAGCACTAGACAGAGGAATTAGTAGTATTGCAGTAACATATACTAACAATGACTATGGAAAAGGCTTAGCTGAGGTGTTTGAAGCCGCATTTGCTAAGGGTGGAGGAACTATCACTGCATCTGCTTCACATGAAGATGGTAAAGCTGATTATTCATCAGAAGTTGGCGTTCTTGCATCAGCTGGTGGTGATGCTCTATTAGTAATTGGTTATATTGATGATGGTGGAAAAGGAATGATCGAAGCATCTTTAGATTCAGGTGCATTTGACACTTTTGTGCTATCTGATGGTATGATTGGTCAATCAATTGTAGATAATATTGGTGCAGACTTAGAAGGATCATTTGGTTCTATGCCAGGTGCTATTTCAAAAGGTTCAGCTAAATTTGGCGAATTAGCAGCTGCTAATGGCATGGATGGAAGCGCACCTTATGTTGGTGAATCTTACGATGCTGCAGCAATTATTGCTTTAGCAATTCAAGCTGGAGGATCGGCTGATAAGCAATCTATTCTAAAAAATATTGGAAAAGTATCTAATGCGCCAGGTATTATAATTAACCCTGGTCAACTATCTTACGGTTTACAAATGTTAGCTGATGGAAAAGATATTGATTACCAAGGTGCAACAGACGTAGAGTTTAATGCATTAGGTGATGCAGCTGGTGCTTTTAAAGAGCTAGAAGTTAGTGGTGGTGAATTCGTTACTGTTGGCGCTCTGTAATAATATTTATTAAATAATTTGTTTTAAAAACCCAGCTTATTAGCTGGGTTTTTTTTGGTTTAAAAATTAATTAAGAGGAAATTTTATAGCCCCGTTTTGATCTGTGATTTTGCAAGATGGAAATTCTGCAGGATGTTTATCATATCTATTTTTCTTACAATTACTTTGAGGTATATCAAAATCACTTCCAGGCATAAAAGATCTTGTTCCTGTTGGTGAACAAGAATCAATCATCACTGTTCTCCCAGTCCATCTATAAATTTCTGATTGGATCCATTCTTTTTGTGTTTGAAGTAATTGAAGAAATTCGTACATATATTTGCCATCATCTGATCCATTTCCATGCAATCCATGAACAACATATTTTCCACATTCTTTGAAAATCACAGGGCTACCCGATGTATCAAAAAGCATAGGAGGATTATTCTTACCATCATGCTTTATAGTTTGTCTTGAGCAAGGAGTTCTTTTGGATCCCCATATTCTTCCATTAAGCAAATGATCATTATAAAATCTTCCTTTGCTCATTTTGCTATTTCCAGGAACAGCTATGTGAAGAGCTTCTGTATTCATTTCAGGTAAATTATTTGCAATTGGAATAGGAGAGATTTGAATATTTTGACCTTTTTTACATTTTTTACAATTTCGGTCGACATGTGCAACCAAAATATCATAACCTGGTGGGACGCCGGTAGCCCTTGCTGATATATCTAATACTTTTGCAATAATAATTTTTTTCTTAGGATAATTTTTTCCATCCACAACATACATATTTTCTTTATGATTATACCAGTCGGTCTTTTTTTTATTTGCAGCTTCTGCTCCACAAGAAAGAGTTTTTTTTCTATCGGGTTCAAAACCTAAAATGTGTGCTGAGCTTAATATAATATCATCCTCAATAAAAGTTACATTAGCTCCCCACATATCTTCACCTTGTGCCATTCTAGCTTGAAAAGTAAAATCATCATTAATATCTAATGTGCCACAATCTTTTTCACACTTTAATACAGGTGGTTGAGCTACAGTTTGAAAAGATATAAAAAAAACAAATAAAACAATAAAAATTTTCATTAAGAATGTCTTACTTTCTCTGGAATAATTCCTTTTGGTCTGTATCGTAAAATCAATAATAAAATTAATCCCATAAATAAGTATCTGAAGTAAGGAACACTATCTAGTAAATGAAGCTTTAAAGCATTAGTTGGTTCTAATCCTGCTGTAAGTTGATTAATAATAAATGTTGTAAGTGGTGCTGCTTCGATCCAAGAAAACCAAATAACAAAACCACCAAATATAGCTCCTAAATTATTTCCACTACCCCCAACAATAACCATGATCCAAATAATAAAAGTAAAACGAAGAGGCCTATATCCTGATGGAGTAAATAATCCATCTAAAGTGACAAGCATTGCCCCAGCAACTCCTACAATTGCAGCCCCTATTACGAAAATAATTAAATGTTGTTTTACGACATCCTTTCCCATTGCATTTGCTGCTGTTTCATTATCTCTTATAGCTCTCATCATTCTTCCCCAAGGAGATAACTGAGCTTTATTTGCAAAGTAAAAAATGATGAACATTACAGTTAAAAATAAAACAGCATAAGATAATTTTACAAATATTCCTGAGCCATCAATAATAAGATTATTTAAAACTTGCTGTCTATCACTCACATCAACAATATTATTTAATTTTGAAGAATTAAGATATGTAATTAGATTTATGAACCAATCTGTATTTTGTAAATTAATTTCATATGGAACTGGTCTTTTTAATCCAATAACGTTTTTGACACCTCGAGAAAGCCATTCTTCATGTTTTAAAACACTCACTACTATTTCAGAAATACCTAGAGTTACAATTGCCAAATAATCAGATCGTAATCCAAGGGCAACTTTACCAATTATAAAGGCAACACCAGCAGCAAAAAATCCTCCCACAATCCAGGAAAATATTATTGGTAAACCAAGTCCGCCTAAAAAACCTGCAATAGCAGGGTTAACATCTTCAATGCTCTCAGTTGCATTTAAGTAAAAATATCTGATTACTAAAATACCAAAAATGATAACTATTGTATTAAAAATATACCTATTTCTTTTATCTGTTACAGCCTTATTAATGTACATCACAGCAGTAACTAAAATAACAAGTAAAATAAAACTAATACCAATGCCAGTACCTCCTGCTTTCCATGATTCAGTTATAGGAGGATAAGAAACAATGACAGCTGCAAGACCTCCCATAGCAAGAAAACCCATGACACCAAAATTAATAACACCAGCATAACCCCATGAAATATTAACTCCCATCGTCATAATGGCTGAAATAATACACATATTTAAAATTACTAAACTAACTGACCACCCTTGAATAAAGCCAACAAAAATAAACAAAGAAATCATTATAGCAATTGCTACCCATTCATATCTCTCGAATTTCATCATAAGACTCTTCCTTTAAATATACCTGATGGTCTTATTAATAAAACAATGACTAATATTGAGAAAGATACAGCGAATTTATAATCTGTTGATAGTAGTTGTACTAAACCTGACGGCTCTAATGAACTTGGTAAAATATATACAAAAAATTTCTTATAAGCGTAGGTGACCATTATTTCAGAAAAGGCAATTACATAACCACCTACTACAGCGCCAAAAGGGCTACCAATACCGCCTACAATCGCAGAAGCAAATATAGGTAAGACTAAGTTTAAATAAATAATTGGTTTGTAACTTTTATCTAAACCATACAAAGTACCAGCGACACAGGCAAGGACTCCAACAATGACCCAAGTAATGAAAACTACTCTGTCAGGGTTAATACCAGATAATAATGCTAAATCTTCATTATCAGAAAAAGCTCTCATTGATTTTCCAGTTTTTGTTTTTTGTAAAAACCAAAACGTAAAAGTTAATAAAGCTATAGTAATTAATATTGTGATAACTTGTGATGACTTTAAGGCTAAACCTTCATTTAAACCTGTCATTATTTTGAATTGTTTGGCCTTCATGATAAATTTTTGACCGTCAGAAAATTTAATTGTTTCTGTTCCAATAATAATTCTAATTATAGCATTAATTACAAACATTACCCCAATAGAGACCATTGCTAAAACAACTGGAACACTTTTTTGATATCTATAATATTGAAAAACAAATTTATCTGAAATAATGCATAAAATGATAGTAGCTAGTATACCAATGGGTAATGCAATTAAAGCTGTGGGTAAAATTCCTAATCCAATATTTTGTGATTGAAAAAACCAAGTAAATAAAATTGTTATCATTGCGCCAAATGACATGATTTCTCCGTGAGCAAAGTTTGCAAAACGCAGAATAGCGTACACAAAAGTAACACCAAGTGCACCGATTGCTAATTGAGAACCATATGTTATTCCAGGTATGATAATAAAATTAAGAAGGACAATAACAGAGTTTAAAAAATCAATCATTTAGCCTCCTAAGAAAGACTTTCGAACTTCTGGGTTATTTAAAAGCTCTTCTCCTGAGCCTTCATGACTATTTTTTCCATTTACTAAAACATATCCTCTATCCGCAATACTTAGTGCTTGTTTAGCATTTTGTTCAACCATAAGTATTCCAACACCAGTTTTACGAACTTCAATTATTCTAGAAAATAACTCATCCATAACGATTGGTGAAACACCAGCAGTTGGTTCATCCAACATTAATATATTAGGACTAGTCATTAATGCTCTTCCAAATGCAACTTGTTGCCTCTGACCTCCTGATAATTCTCCGGCACTTTGATTTCTTTTCTCTTTAAGAATTGGAAAAAGATCATAAATATCATTTATCGTATGAATAATATCATCATCTCTTAAAAAACCCCCCATTTCTAAGTTTTCTTCTACTGTCATACCTGTAAAAACATTGTTTGTTTGAGGAACAAATGCCAATCCCAGGTTAATTCTATTTTGAGGTAACATTGAAGAAATTTCTTTTGTGGAATATTCTACGGACCCGGATGTTAAACTTAGCATGCCAAGTAAAGCTTTCATTGCTGTTGATTTACCTGCTCCATTTGGACCAACTATAACAACAATTTCACCTTCATTTACTTCTACATTGACATCTTTAATAATATCAACCCCTCCATATCCAGCAGTTAAGTTTTTACCTTTTAAATTATTCATAAAATTTTATTTTTTATTAATACCTTTACCTAAATATGCTTCTATAACTATGTCATTATTTTTAACTTCTTCAAAATTTCCTTTAAATAAAACTGAGCCTTCAGCCATGACTATTACAGGGTCACAAATTTTTTGGATAAGATCCATATCATGCTCAATAACAAAAAAAGTATAATTTTTTTCTTTATTCAATCGTAAAATAGCATCTGTAATTTCATTAAGAAGTGTACGATTAACACCAGCTCCTACTTCATCAAGTAAAACTATTTTTGGATCAACCATCATAGTTCTCCCTAATTCAAGTAATTTTTTTTGACCGCCAGATAAATTACCTGCTAATTCTTGAGTTAAGTGAGTTAGATTTAAAAAATTAATTACCTCAATTGCTTTAGCTCTTATTTCTTCTTCTTGCTTTTTTACTTTTGCATTACTTAAAAGAGCGTATGATAATTTTTCACCAAATTGATTTGATGGCACCATCATTAAATTTTCAAGAACAGTTAAGGTTGAAAACTCATGGGCAATTTGAAATGTTCTTAGAACTCCCTTTGCAAACAATTCATGAGGTTTTAAAAAAGAAATATCTTCATTATTAAGAATTATATTTCCCGCATCTGGATCATATAATCCCGCAATAGTATTAAATAATGTAGTTTTTCCTGCTCCATTTGGACCTATTAAACCTGTAATTGAACCCATTTCAACTTTCATTGATGCGTTATGGACTGCTTTTAAACCTCCAAAAAATTTATTAACATTATTAATTTCTAGCATTATGTAATTTCTTTAAATTTCCGTTCAATTCTGCATTGAGAACTAGTCCTAGAGATATAATTATAGCAAGCATTGCTGATCCCCCATAAGAAACTAAAGGTAATGGAATTCCAACAACAGGCATTAATCCAGATACCATAGATATGTTCATTATCACATATATAAATAAATTACTGCCAACTCCTATAGAAAGAATCCTACCAAATATATGATTTGATTTAATGCTTATATAAAAACAAACTGATATTAATAAAAGAAATAGTAAAATTATGAACATAGTACCAATAAAACCAAATTCTTCTCCAATTAACGTAAATATAAAATCAGTTTGTTTTTCAGGTAGATATTGTAGATAAGATTGAGAGCCTTCCAAAAATCCTTTGCCAGTTAAACCACCGGATCCTAAAGCAATTTTTGATTGTATAAGTTGATATCCTCTTCCAAGAGCATCTGCTTCAGGATTTAAAAAAGAGAAAATTCTATCTTTTTGATATGGTTGTAAGTAATTTAAGGACAATGGAATTGATAAAATAAGAACAAAAAACCCTAATACAAACTTCCAAATTCTTATTCCACTTGCAAATAGAATGAGAATCCCAAGCATTGCTATACTTAAAGCAGTTCCAAGATCTGGTTGTATAACGACTAAAGTAAAAGGTAAAAATAAAATTAATATTGGAAAAAATAAATTTTTTATTCGCTTAATTTCATCAAATTTTAAATCATGATAAAATCTTGCTAGCGATAGTATTATAGTTATTTTTATTAATTCTGATGGCTGGATACTAAAACCAAATAGATTTATCCATCTAGTTGCACCCTTCCCAAAAACACCAATTAATTCAACAGAGAGCAAGAGTAAAAAAGATAAAATAAAAAAGATATACGCAAATTGATAAATATACTTGATATTTAATAAGGCTAGAATAACTGCTAAAAAAATAAAAAAAACTAATCTAATTAAATGTCTTGATGCCCAAGGACTATATGATCCTCCTGCAGCAGAATATAAACCTGCTGCTCCAATAAATGAAATTAATATTATTAAAAAAATCAATAAATAATTTAAGTTTTGAATTTTATTTAACATTAAGTTTCTAATTTTTTTGTAAATTGAAAAATTTCTTTTGCTATAGGCGCAGCAGTTGATGCGCCTGACCCTCCATGTTCAATAACAACCGAAACAGCATATCTAGGTTTTTCAACCGGCATATATCCAACAAATAAAGCGTGATCTCTTTTTTTCCATTCTATTTCTTTTTTCCTAAAATCTTCACTTTCTCTTTCAGCTACAGTTATTCTTCTAACTTGTGAAGTTCCAGTCTTGCCTGCAAAAGGAGCAGTTTCAGATCTTGAATTATAGGCTGTACCTTTATTGTCATTAACTACTTTAAACATCGAACTTTTAATAATTTTAATTGCATTTTGGTATTGTTCTAATTTTTCAAATTCATATTCATTATTTTGTTTGATGATATTTGGTTTTACATTTCTTCCATTAGAAGCGATAATAGAGGTCATGACAGCAAGTTGTAGTGGATTAGTTAGGACAAAACCCTGTCCAATTGCTGAGATTAAAGTCTCTCCAGGATACCAACTTTCATCATATTTTTCCTTTTTCCAATCACGTGAAGGAATGATTCCCTTTTTTTGATTGGGCAACGGCACATCATAAATTTTTCCCAAACCAAAATCTTTAGCAACTTTTGCAATTTTATCTATGCCTATCTTTTTCGAGATTTCATAGAAAAAAACATCACATGATTCTTTAATTGAATCACTTATATTCATTAATCCGTGACCATTATTTTTCCAACAATGATAAAGTCTATCACCTAAACCAATTTTTCCACTACAAAAATGTTTTGTATTAGTATCTATTACCCCGTGCACTATTCCAGCAATTGCAACAATCATTTTAAAAGTTGATCCTGGGGCATACAAACCCTGAATACATCTATAAGTAAGTGGTGAGAGTTCATTCTCTAAAATTGAATCCCAATATTCTTTATTTGGTTTTTGTATAATTTTATTAGGATTATAAGATGGGGTAGAAACCATACATAAGATGTTTCCATTTTTAATATCCATAAGTACCGCTGATCCTGCCTTATGTTCTTTTAGTAAATTCAAAGCATATTGTTGAATTCTTAGATCGATAGTGATCTGAATATCATTCCCTTTTTGACTATCTTGCCTTGATATTTCACGGATTACTCTTCCATAAGAATTCACTTCAATCTCTCTTTGTCCTGATTTACCAATTAGATTAGGATTAAAACTTTTTTCAATACCATCTTTCCCTATTTCTAAATTAGGCATATTTGCAATAAAGGGTAATTCTACTTCTTCTCGATTAGGTTTATTTGTATAACCAATTAAATGTGAAACAGTATTTTTATGGTGGTAAATTCTCATATAATCTTGAGAAATAAATAT
>CACNPW010000003.1 GCA_902622475.1 uncultured Alphaproteobacteria bacterium
TGACATAAAAATCAAGACTTTTTTTATCAATTTTATTTTTTTTTATTAAACCTGCTGTGTCTTTAATTGAATATGTATTACCTTTAAATTTATATGAAGAAGAAACAATATCAGTTGTGGTTTTTGGTTGATTACTAACAATTGATCTTTCAAATCCTACTAATTTATTTAAAAGAGTACTTTTCCCTACATTTGTTTTTCCAAATAAACCTAATGAAAAATCGTAATTTATTACCTTATTATCTTTAGCATTATATTTTGATAAAAAATCTAAAAAGACATCAATGCCCAAATTATGTGAACATGAGATAAAAAAAATATTCTTGATACCAAGATTGTCAATTTTTTTATCTTGTTTTAAATTATCATCTTTATTAATAACAACTAATATTTCTTTATTAAATTTTCTTAATTCATTGATCAATTCTTTATCTGTAAAGTAATTCTCTGCCTTATAGTCAATAACATAAACAAAAATATCTATTTTCCTTATTATATTACTGACACTTTTTGATACTAAACTTTTGTGATTAATTATCCCTGGTGTATCATATACATCAATATTACTATTTGATTTAAGAGGTGATAAATGCCAATCTCTTGTTGTACCAATGGTGTTATGAATTATATTATTATTTTTATTTGTTATTAAATTATACAGTGATGATTTGCCTACATTTGGCATACCTAAAATTAATATATTCATTTTAATAAATGTAAGTAATGCCCTGTTCAGTGCTGACAAAAAATTTATTTTGATAATTGTAAACTTTATTAATTTTTTTAATTTGAAGATTGATAATTTCTTGAATTTCAAGTTTTCGATCTAGAATAATTATTTCACCATAATCTGTAAATAAATGGATATTATTATTGATAATAAAAATATTTATAATTTTTGAATTTTTATTTAATATTTTATTAATATTAATTCTTGAGAATAAATTACCATTCTTAATATTATAAAATTCAACAAAATTATCATTTTTTGAAATTAATGAATTATTAAATAAAACTGATGAAGATGAGTTATTTATCATGAAGTCAATTAATATAAACTTATCTTTATTTATATCATAAGTATGAAAGATATTTCCATTATCAAGATAAACTAGAAGATTTTTGTAAACGTGTATTTGATCTCTTAGATTATTTAATGATGTATTAAGTTCAATAGTTTCAAAATTTAAATTATGTTCCTCAAATAAATATGTATCTAATGAATTAAATTCACTATTTGGTAGAATAAAGAAAACAATGTTATGATAATTTGCAATCTTTCCTCCTGATGATTGAATTATATTTCTTGTTTTAAAGTTTTTTTCATAAATTATATCTCCATTTAAATTTGATAAAAAAATAATTTTATCTGGATATAATATCATTAAATAGTCATCGTATATTTTAACTGGAGTATTTAAAATATCATTATTTTTAAACTTCCAAATAACTTGACCTAATTGATTAACTCTAACAACTTCACCTGATATAAATGCTATAATAAAATCATTTTTATAAAGAGAGAAAGATATTGGTACTTTTTTGGATTGATCTAATTTAATATTAATCTTTTCATTTAATTTTCCAGTATTAAAATCAAACTTTAGAAGATCTCCATCTCTATTGATAGAGTAAAAATTTTGACCTAGGTATATGACATTTATTGGATTATTGTTTATATATTTAGCTTCATAATTATTAATTTTTAATTTATCTAGATCTTTATCTAAAAAATTATAATCAGATGCTTTGTATGTATAATTATCAATTATGTTATCTCGATAATCTTCAAAAAAAACTAAAATCTAAAAATTCTTCCGCTTCTAATTGAAAGTTGTAATCAACAGAATTTATATTATCATTATTTCTTAATGATGAAATCGTATCTTGACATGAAATAAATAAAATGAAAGATAAATATACCGATATCTTACTTATAAAGTTGAAACTCATGAATCTTTTTCACTCTTTCTTTTATAGAGGCAGAAACTAAAGTTGAATTAAATATTTCATTATATTTATCCAAAGCTTTTGAGTTATTTTTATACTCAGATTTATTTAAATCAATTTCTGTAATCATTAATAAATATTCTAATTCCTTTTTTATTGAAAAATATCCGTCTAACTTATCGCTAATATTATTTATATAAATTGAAATATCTTTTAAATAAATATCACTTTTTTTGTAATAAGATGCGTTAATGAATGTATAAGATGCATTTGCAGCAATGGCAGATTTATATAATTGATCTAAATCTGATGAAAAAATTATTTCCTTATATAAATCATTAACATAACCAAAATTATTATCTTGTATATTTTTTTGAATTAATTTTAATTTTGATAAAATAGAAAAAATATTATCATCATCAATTAAGTTTTCTAAACTACTTAAATCATTTTGATCATCTTGGATAATATCAAAAAAACTTATACTGGAGTTTTTAATATCTTGAATTTTAAAATAATTATAAGTTTGGAAACCAATAAATATAATTAGCAAAATTACTAATGAAATTATTAATTGTATGTAGTTTTTAAATATAAAATTTTGTATTTTTTTAAAAAAATTTTCATTTTTAATCTCTTGATTCATACTATTTCCATTTTATTGAACAACCTATACTATTCATTTGATTAGTTGGGCCCACTCCCTCATTTTTAATTTTAATCATTGCATTAAAAAGATCTCTTTCAATATTAGAATTTTGATTTGCATTCATTACAGATGAGTCTATTCTGCCTCTATATTTTAATTTAAGATCTTTATCAAAACCAAAAAAATCTGGAGTACAAACAGCTTTATAATTTTTCGCTATTTCTTGTGTTTCGTCATACAGGTAAGGAAAATTGAATTTATATTTTTCTGAGAATATTCTCATATTATCAAATGAATCATCTGGATATTTAATCACATCATTTGACATAATAGCAATTGTATTTATTGAGTGCTCAAGTAACTCATCAGCTTCTTTTTTTAATCTACTTGCAATTGCTTTAACGTATGGGCAATGATTACATATAAAAACAATAACAGTACCGTTTAATCCTTTTGCATTATCCAAAGAAGTCATCTCATTATTAATATTTTTAAGATTAAATGATGGCGCTAATACATCTAGATTATCATTTGGAGCATTTACAGGCATATATTTTTATTATATTCTTAATTTATGGGTTTAGTAACATCTAGTGCTTCAACTAACAATCACAATCTCTACTTTTCCAAAGATGAACTTGCTAAAATCTTAAATCTTTATTCTAAAGGAGTCTCAAGTGGGGAATGGAAAGATTACGCAATTGATTTTAATAGGAATAATGCATTTTTTTACATATTTAAACATAGTCTAGCAGCTCCAGAATGTATACTTAATAAATCTTTTGAGAGAAAAAAAAGGAAAATTTTTTATAATTTAAAATCAAAAAATCAAAATAAGAAATTTGAAAGTTTAGACTCACTTATTTCATCTTTAAATCGAAACATTTTAAAGTTAGTAGATTAGATATTAAAAATTTTTTTCAATAATTCATATTATCAAACTTAATCTTTATACACTTTATTTTCTAATGGCCCAACCGGCAAAAATATTTTCAAGATAAACAACTATATAATATAAAAATATTCCCATAACAGCCAAGGTAATCAATACTGCAAACATTAATGGATAATCTGCGCTAATTTTTCCACTGTCAAACAAATGACCTAATCCTTTTCCATGTGGTTCAATAATCTCCATCAAATTAGTTCCAATAAATGCGAGTGTTGTTGATACTTTTAATGCTCCAAAAAATTCTGGTAATGTTTTTGGTAAAGCAATTTTATAAAAAATCTCAAATTTGTTGGCACCTAAAGATAAAAGTATGTCTTCATATTCTCTTTCCAGAGTTGACAATCCAATCGAAATTGAAACACAGATGGGGAAAAATGAAATAAGAATTACAATTATAATTGTATTCATATTGTGCATTCCGACAAATATTAGTGCAATTACTGGAACTACTGTTGCTTTAGGAATAGCATTAAAACCAACAAGGATAGGATATAAGCCTATTCTTATAGTTTTTGAAAACCCCATTAAAATACCTAAACTTAATCCTACCAAAACAGACAATATTAATCCTACAACCGTTCTCCAAAATGTTTCCCAACCATATATTAAAAAAAGATGTTTAAATTTCCAAAATGCTGGCCATAAATCTGAGGGGGAAGCCATTTTATAATTTGGCCAATTATTATACCAAACCAATAATTCCCATAACAAACAAAAAATTATAAGGCTAAATAAAGGTATGATAAAATTATTGATTTTAATCATTTTTATTCTGAGCTATTTCAATTTGATTTCTAAGTGTTGCGAGTAATTGTGAAACTTCTGAAGAATATAAATCAGAGATTTTTTTTTCTTGATTAAAATTAGTCTTAACATCGTATTGTAATGAAGCTGGTCTTCCAGATAAAACAATTACTTGATCTGCTAAATAAACTGCTTCTCTTAAATCATGAGTTATTAATATACATGTGAAGTCTCGTTCTTTTTTTAATTTGTGCATCACATCCCATAAATCTTCTTTTGTAAATGCATCAAGAGCTGCAAAAGGTTCATCTAAAATTAATACTTCTGGATTATGAACTAGAGATCTACAAAGTGAAACTCTTTGTTTCATCCCACCAGATAATTCAGATGGTAGATTATTTTCGAATTCCTCTAATCCTACTAACTTAAGTAGATCTAATGCATTCGATTTCTTTTGATTATAAGTCATATTTTTTGCTACTATCTCAAGTGGAAGAATTATATTTTTAATTACATTTCTCCATTCTAACAAAACTGGATTTTGAAAAGCCATACCTACTGTAGAAAGGGGAGATGTAATTCTTTTATTTGAAATAAAAATACTACCACGAGTGGGTTTAATTAATCCGCTAACTAATCTAGTTATTGTTGATTTTCCACAACCTGAAGGTCCAACGATAGCAGTAAAACCTTTTCTTTTGATTGATAAAGAAAGATTCTTTAGAACAGGAAGCATACCTTGTTTAGTTTCATATTGATGAGAAACCTTTTCAATATTGATATGCATAAATTATGATTAGTATATGGGGTAGAAATAGTCTACCCCATAAAAATATATTAAGGTAAATATTTATCAGTAAAAAATGATGAAATCTCTGGATCAGATGAGAATTCGTATGTTTCCGCTAACTGTCCTAAAGCTTTTTCCATTCTTACAATGTCAATATTACCCATACCATTTTCTTGTACATAGTCAGTATTAACATTTCCTTCAATTGCTAGTATCAATCTTCTCGTCTCTAAAGCTAAGTCAGCAGCTGGATTTCGCTCAACCATACTCTTTACTGCATCTTCAGGGTTCTTCATAGCTTCTACCCATCCTTTAGATACAGCGTTTAAAAAGCCTTTTATTATTTCAGGGTTTGCATCTGCATAATCAGTATTAACTATTATAGCATTACCATATAATTCTAATCCATAGTTAGCCATCAGCATAATTGATATATCATCTTCAGGAACACCAAGACGAACTAAATTTAAAAACATTGAAAATGAAAAACCTGTTATAGCATCAACGTTTTTATCAGCTAACATTGGTTCTCTTGTCGGGAAACCTACTGGTTCAACTGTTATATTATCAACATTAATATTATTTGCTGAAGCGAATGGAGGAAATTGTGCCCATGCACCATCAGGTGGGGGCGCACCAAGAATTTTTCCTTCTAAATCAGATGGAGTTGTAACACCAAGACTTTTTCTTCCAGCAATTGCAAATGGAGGCTTATCATAAACCATCATAACTGCCATAACTGGCGCTCCAGGATTTTGATCTAAAAATTTGATTAAACTGTTTATATCTGCAAAGCCAATAGGAAAAGCTCCTGTAGCGACTTTTGGAATAGCATCCAATGATCCTTTACCTGCAGATATTTCAACTTCTAAATGCTCTTCGCCAAAATATCCTTTATCTATTGCATAGAAATATGGTGCACTTGGTCCTTCAAATTTCCAATCTAAAGCAAAAGATATTTTTGTATCAGCAAAACTACTAAAGGATAAGAATATTGAAGTAATAAATATTAAAAATATTTTCATTTGATTTTACCTCCTAATTAAGTGATAAGGTTAGATCAAATGACAATTTTTAAATAATACGATAATAGCATTTTAATAATTCTTAAAATGCATATTTAATGGTTTTTAATAGTATCTTCATTAGACAATGACAGCTGAAGAGCAATTAAATATTTAATTGAAAGAAAAATAATTAAAATCTTTGAATATATAGCATAAGACATCTTAAAATCACTTGCCAACAAAACCTGGCCAATTTTCCATATATTCAATAAATTTATCACTTAGACCTTCTTTATTTAAGTAAGATCTTGAAGCTGGTAGCTCAATTGGTTCAAAATTCGGATTTTTCATTACTTTCTCGGGAAAATCGTGATGAAGAATAGCTGCTCTTCCTATAGTTACAAAATCAACTTGATTATTAAGAATTTCGTAAACATTCGCACCTGTTCTTATATTTCCCGCTACCGTTAATTGAACATCTTTAAAATCAAGTTCTGTGAAATGATTTAGCAAACTCTTTTCTTTATGCTCTTCTTCTACAGGTTTTTTAAAAGAATCCCAAAGTGATATATCTAAAAAATCTATTTGTTTAGTATTGATTAGTTTTTTGCATATTTCTTTTGTTTCTCCCAATTTAATTCCAAACCTTTCTGCGGATAATCTAACTCCCAATAGAAATTTAGAACCGCACTCATCTCTGATGCCATTAATAATTTCAAATATTATTCTAGATCTGTTTTCTAAGCTTCCACCGTATTCATCTTCTCTTTTATTGAATTCAGAGCTTAAAAATTGACACAGAATATAACCATGAGCTCCATGTATTTCTACTCCTTCGTATCCTGACTTTTTTGCTCTAACTCCAGCTTCAATAAAATTATCTCTTAGTCTTTTGACCTCATCTAGTTTTAAAGCTCTTGAGTTTGTCTTGTTGTCATCTGAAGGGCAAACTGGCTGTTCACCTATAATATCCTTAGGTGATTTCATTCCAGCATGATGTAATTGAGCAACAGCTAAACTTTCATAAGATTTAATTTCATCAGTTAATCGTTTTAAACCTTCTATATGTGCATCAACAAAAATACCTAATTGACCAGGAAAACCTTTACCAATAGATTGTACATGAGAAGCACAAGACATGGTAAGTCCAAAATTTCCTTTAGCTCTCATAGTTAACCAATTAAATTCATCTTCTGAAAGTATTCCATTTTCGTGGCTTTGAGTATTTGTTAATGGGGCAAGCATAAATCTATTTTTCATTGATAAGCCACACGGAAATTTTATTTCATCGTTTAAATTTATCATAATACTACTCCCACTCAATTGTTCCTGGTGGCTTTGAAGTAAAATCGTACAAAACTCTGTTTATACCTTTAACATTATTGATTATACGTGAAGATATTTCCTTGAGTTGATTATTAGTAAACATATAAAAATCTGCTGTCATTCCATCAACTGAAGTAATAGCTCTAAGTGAAACAGAATAATTGTATGTTCTTTCATCTCCCATAACACCTACTGATTTTACTGGTAAAAGAACAACAAAAGCTTGCCAAATTTTATTATAAAGTTTTTTCTCTTTTAAATACTTTATAAAAATATGATCTGCTTCTTGTAGAATTAGGATCTTTTTTTTATTAATTACCCCCGGTATACGAATTGCTAAACCTGGACCTGGGAAAGGATGTCTTAAAAGTAAATGTTTATCTATTTTTAATTGCTTGCCAACATTTCTTACCTCATCTTTAAATAATTCTCTTAAAGGCTCAACAATCTTAAGTTTCATTTTTTTTGGTAAGCCTCCAACATTATGGTGACTTTTAATTTTAGCTGTTGGACCTCCAAAAAACGGAATACTTTCTATAATATCTGGATAAAGAGTCCCCTGTCCTAAATAATCTACATTTGATATTTTTTTAGCTGTTTTATCAAAAACTTCTATAAATGTTTTGCCAATTATTTTTCTTTTTTTCTCAGGATCAGAAACTTTTTTTAATTTTTTTAAAAAAATATTTGAAGCATTTATTTTAATAAAGTTTTTCCCAAATTTTTTGGAAAATATTTTTGAAACATCGTTAGCTTCATTTTTTCTTAAAAGACCGTGATCAACGAAAATACAATAAAGATTTTTGTTAACAGCCTTACTTAACAAATATGCAGTAACTGTGGAATCTACTCCACCGGATAAACCACAAATTATTTTTTTATTATTAATTTCATTTTTTAATTCTAACACTTTATTTTCAATAAATTTTTGAATTTTGAATTTATTTTTTATATTTACTATATTGAAAACAAAATTATTAATTATTTTTGAACCAAAATCTGTATGATAGACCTCAGGATGAAATTGAAGGCAATAAATTTTATTTTGAATATTTTCAATAGATGAAATAATTTTATTATTTGATAAAGATGTTATTGAAAAAAGTTTTGGTATTTTATTGATATTATCTCCATGAGACATCCATACTTTAATTTTCTTTTTAATAATTCCTTTAAATAAAAGTGATTTTTTTTTAATATTGATAATTGTGTGGCCATACTCTCTATGCGTAGAACGTTTTACTACACCTTTCAAATTTTTTGTTACTAATTGCATACCATAACAAATGGCTAAAACTGGTTTTTTCATTTTTAAAATTTCTTGATTTAATTTAGGAGCATTTTTATCTAGAACTGATCTAGGACCTCCAGATAAAATAAAAGCAGATGGTTTGATTTCATCTAAAATTTTTTTGGTAATTTTATTAAAAGGATATACAAGACAAAAAACTTCTAACTCTCTAATTCTTCTTGCTATTAATTGTGTATATTGTGATCCATAATCCACAATTAAAATAGTTTCTGTTTCACTCTTCATTCAATCTAAATCCTTTAGATATTATAAATATTTCACTTGATTCTTGTCTTGATGATTTTGGCTTAAAATACTCAACTTTATCAAAAATTTTTTTTAGAATCTTTATAATTTCCTTTTCTTCCTCTCCCTTCCAAATTTTGAATATAAATGATCCTTGATTTTTTAATATTATTTCTAATCTTTCTATAATTTCATATATTAATTGACTTATCTTCAGATGATCTGTTGACTGATGACCAGTTGTATTAGGAGCTACATCAGATAAAACTAAATCAAATTTATTTTTTAAATTAATAAAATTATATTTTAAAAAATCTTCTCTATAGAAAGTTACATATTGATTATTTATTTTCATATCTAATAAATCAAAACAGGTTATATTAGTCTTTTGATTGTAATTTAAGATGACTTGAGTCCAACCTCCTGGAGAAGATCCAAGTTCTAGTATTTCTTTAGAATTTTCAATAATTTTATATTTTTGCTCAATCTCTTCTAGTTTAAACGAAGCTCGATTTATATACCCTAACTGTTTAGCTTTCTTTACAAACTGATCATTTTTTTGTCTATTAACCCAGTTTTTTGATTTCATAAAAGATAATAAAGTTAACAAAAAATTGTTTTTTAGTAACTTTAATATATATGACATGTACGATATTTAATGAAAAGATCAATATTTATAGCTTTCATAATACTTGCCGCAGTTGTTGGATGGATTGGTTCTGGTCAATTTTCAAACAATGTTGTTGCGCAAGACGATGATACAGCAACTAGCACTGAGAAAGAAACTTCATATTCTCAAGATACAGAAAATAATGATAATGAAGAATTTACATTTTCTGTTGAAACAAAGGTATTTACTTCCAGTTTAATTGATCAATCTATTGAATTACAAGGTCAAACTATTCATAATAAAAAAATTGATGTTAAATCTGAAACATCTGGCAACATAGATAATATTGAATTTGCAAGAGGAGATAGAGTATCTCAAAATTCTGAAATGATTACAATTTCACTAGAGGATAGAAATGAAAAGCTTTCTAGTGCAAAAAAAGATTTAGAAAGACTTAATAAAGAACTAATTTTAAATGAAAAAAACAGAGATAATCTACTTAGACAAAACGTTGAAAGAATTGAATTGTATGAAATTGAATATGCATCTGCAAAACAACTAATTGATAAAGGTTTAAGCTCAAAATCAAAATTAAGTTTAGCATCTTTTAATCTTGCCAACGCTCAAGCTGATAGAGAAGATATCAAAATAAAATTTGAATCTACCTTAGCAAATCTTGAAGCTCAAATTTCAAATGTAAAATCAATTTTAAAGAATATAAAACTTGATATAGAGAAAACTACTATAAAGGCACCATTTGATGGAATTATTTCAGAAAAAATGGTTGAGGAAACTGAATTCATATCAATAGGAACTCCTCTATTTACTATAATTGATTTAGACCCTATCAAGATTGAAGGTTATTTATCTGAATTTGATGTAAATAAAGTGAGTGTTGGTACTAAAGCTTTAATCGAAGATAGTAATGGTATTAAAAAGAATGGAATAATATCTTTTATTTCTCCATCAGCTGAAACTAGTACTAGAACATTTGAAATTACTATTGAAGCTGATAACAAAGATCTTTCTTATAAAAGTGGTATAACAACTAAAATTGTTATCAAAGGTTCAGAACTTAAAGCTCACAAAATACCACCTTCTATATTAACTTTATTAGACGATGGCACTGTAGGCGTTAAAGCTGTAGATAATGATAATAAAGTTACTTTCTATCCAACCAAAACAATTAAAGATACAATAGATGGCATGTGGGTTTCTGGATTACCTGAAACAGTAAACTTAATTGTAAGTGGTCAAGAATATATAAGTATTGGTGAAACAATAAAATAATCTAAATGAAAATTAATATTATAGACTATGCAATTAGCCATTCCAGAGTTTTCATGGGAATACTTATTTTCATTATTTTTTCAGGTACATCTACTTACATCACAATGCCGAAAGAATCATCTCCTGATGTAAGCATACCAATAGTTTATATTTCACTAAGTCAAAATGGTATTTCTGCACAAGACTCTGAAAGGCTTTTAGTTAAACCAATTGAAGACGAAGTTAAAACTGTTGAAGGAGTAAGAGAAGTAAGATCAACGGCTTATTCAGGTGGAGGTAATGTTTTATTAGAATTTGATGCTGGATTTGATTCTGATCAAGCTATGGTTGATATTAGAGATAAAGTTGATAGAGCTAAGGGTGATCTACCTAGTGAAGCAGATGAACCAACAGTTAACGAAGTAAATATAAGTACATTTCCTATCTTATCCATTTCTTTAAGTGGAGATGTGCCTAATAGAACTCTTCAGGATCTAGCTGATATTTTGCAAGATGATATAGAAACAATTCCTAGTGTTTTAGAAGCTAAAATAGGCGGTAAAAGAAATGAGCAGGTTGACATATTAATTAATCCAACTGCAGTTGATAGCTATGGTATCAATCTTGAGAGCCTCATTAATATTGTTAGAGAAAATAATAAAATGGTATCTGCTGGTGGTCAAGACACTGGTGACGGAAGTTTTGATATTAAAGTTCCAGGTTTATACGAAACTATTGAAGATGTATTAAATACTCCTGTTAAAACTAATGGAGATTCAGTTATTACTTTCAGAGATATTGCTGATGTTAAAAGAACATTCGAAGATAGGCAATCTTACGCAAATGTAAATGGATCTAATTCAATTACTATTGATGTTTCCAAAAGAATTGGTGAAAATATTATCAATACTATTGAAGAAGTAAAAAGAATGACTGCAATTACTGCTAAAAGTTTTCCTGAAAATGTTGAAATCTCTTTTGGAAATGATCAATCAAAAGGAATTAAAACTATGTTAAATAGTCTGCAAAATAACGTCATAGCAGCTATAATCCTTGTTTTAATTATTATTTTAGGAGCATTAGGTGTTAGATCTGGTTTGTTAGTTGGTGTATCTATTCCAGGATCGTTTTTATCAGGTTTATTAGCTCTTTCTGTAATGGGTTTTACTATTAACATAGTTGTATTATTTGCTCTAATTTTATCTGTTGGACTATTAGTCGATGGAGCAATTGTTGTTGTTGAATATGCAGATAGAAAAATGAAAGAAGGACTTGGTGTAAAAGATGCTTTTGCAAATGCATCAAAAAAAATGTCGCTACCAATTATATCATCGACTGCAACTACCCTGGCAGCCTTTTTACCTTTAATATTCTGGCCTGGTATAGCTGGTGAATTTATGAAATATTTACCAATAACACTTATATGTGTTCTTATTTCTTCTTTGTTTATGGCACTACTGTTTGTCCCGGTTTTAGGATCTATTTTAAATACTGTTTCAAGAATACTTCTACAATTTATTGTACCATTACTAATATCATTAATTTTTTACAATCTATTATCTTATGGATTTGGACTATTAAATCTTGAAAGATATAGTTTGTTTATAACAATTGGAAAATATTTACTCAGCTTCGCTTTATTTATATTTGTATTTATAAGAATTATACCAAGAGTTTATAAAATTTCAGAAAATGTAAATTCTACAGACAAATTAGTTTCAAAAAATGCAAAAATCTTATCTTCAGAATCAAATGAACCTGTTTTAAATGTAACTGGTTTTGTTGGATTTTATGCAAAAGTATTAAACTACTTATTATTTCATCCTTTAAAGGTTATGATTAGTGCTTTAGTAATATTAATTGCTGTAAACTACACCTATACTAAAGTTGGAGAGGGTGTAGAATTTTTCCCTGATGTTGAGCCAGATCTCGCAAAAATCGTAGTTTTTGCAAGAGGTAATCTCTCAGTCGAAGAAAAAAAAGAGTATGTATCAAGAGTCGAGAATATTATTTTAAAGCTTCAATCGGAAAGACAAGAATTTAAAAATATTTATTCTTTAAGTGGAAATGTAAGTGAACAATCAGAGGCATCAGAAGACTTTATAGGATCAATAAGTTTGGAATATACAGATTGGGATAAAAGAAGAAAATCAAAAGTAATTCTAGCAGAAATTTTGGAAGCCACAAAAAGTATAAATGGAATCAAGGTAGAATCAAGAGAACAACAAGGTGGTCCTGGTGAAGGTAAACCAATTAATATTAAATTAACCAGTGATAACAAACAACTTTTAATAGCTGAAGGAATCAAACTTAAAAAATTTATGGATAGTTATCCAAAGTTAATGAATGTTGAAGATAATTTACCAGCACCTGGGATAGAATGGGAAATTAATGTAGATAGAAAACAAGCATCTAAATTTGGAGCTAACATTACATCAATTGGTAACGTGATTAAACTTGCAACAAACGGTCTTAAACTTGGTGAATATAGACCTGATGATAGTAATGAAAGTATACCACTTTATCTGCGTTATCCAAACGAAGGAAGAACATTAGATAGAATTGATAACTTAAGAGTAACTACTTCAAATGGTTTAGTTCCAATATCCAATTTTGTTGAAATTGTTCCAAATAATAGAACAGGAAATATAATTAGAGTAGACTCAAAAAATGCTATAAATATTCAGGCAGATGTAGAGCCTGGAACTTATCCAGATGGAAAAGTTAAAGAACTTGAGTACGTATTAGGAATTTCAGATACTGCTCCGTCTTGGAGAGGAAGAACATTAGATTTACCACTTTATGAATTAGATAATAAAGTAAGGGCAGAACTTATTGGAGAAAATGAAGACCAAAAAGAAGCTCAAGAGTTTTTAACAGGAGCTTTTGGTGTAGCATTATTTTTAATGCTAATGATACTTCTTTTGCAGTTTAATAGCTTTTATAGTGCATTCTTAATTCTTTTTGCAGTAGTAATGTCCACAGCTGGTGTTTTTATAGGCCTAATGGTAACAGCACAGCCATTTGGTATTGTTATGTCAGGAGTTGGAGTAATTGCTCTTGCTGGAATAGTTGTAAATAATAATATTATATTGATTGATACATTTGATTTTTTAAAGACTAAAACATCTAGTATAAGAGAAGCCATTATCAAAACAGGCGCACAGAGACTTAGACCAGTTTTACTTACAACAACTACAACAGTACTAGGATTATTACCAATGGTTACAATGACAAATGTTGACTTCATATCTAGAGAAATAACCAGAGGTTCTCCAGATACCCAGTGGTGGGTTCAATTATCAACTGCTATAGTATTTGGACTACTTTTTGCAACATTTCTTACATTAGTTGTAACGCCATCAGCATTAATGTTTAGAGAAAACATTAAGAATTGGTATAAGAATAAAATTTCTAGTTAAATTTTTTCTAATAAATATTTAAATTTATGACTATTAAATCTATCACTGTCTATTGCTCATCTTCAGATAAACTAAGTAATAAATATTATCAAGATGCAGAAGAAATTAGCAAATTAATATCATCATTGAAAATAAATATTGTCTACGGTGGGGCAAAAGTTGGTATTATGGGCGTGGTTGCTAAGACAGCAAAAAAATATAAAAATAGAGTTACGGGAGTAATTCCAAATTTTTTATCTGATAGAGAAATAATTTTTGAAAATATAGATGAATTAAAAATAGTGGATAATATGTCTGAAAGAAAAAAATTACTATTTGAGTTAGGTGATGCGTATTTAGCATTACCAGGAGGAACAGGAACTTTAGAAGAAATAGTAGAAGTTGTATCTTGGAAAATAATGGGGATTCATAATAAGCCAATAATATTTTTTAATAAAAATAATTTCTGGGACAATCTATTTCAACAATTTAAATTTTTTGAAGATGAAAAATTTTCAAATAAAAATTTACAAAACAGTTTTCACATTATACATACGGTTGATCAATTAAAAAATATATTAATCAAATGGCAAAAATAAAAGTTAAAAACCCTGTAGTTGAAATGGATGGAGATGAAATGACCAGAATTATCTGGGAGTACATCAAAGAACAATTAATTTTGCCCTATCTTGATATAGATATCAAATATTTTGATCTTGGAGTGATTAAAAGAGATGAAACCAATGATCAAATTACAATAGATGCAGCTGAAGCAGTAAAAAAGTATGGTGTAGGAATAAAATGTGCAACAATTACACCAGATGAAAA
Source organism: uncultured Alphaproteobacteria bacterium (assembly GCA_902622475.1). Taxonomy (GTDB): domain Bacteria; phylum Pseudomonadota; class Alphaproteobacteria; order HIMB59; genus CACPNW01. Next base: position 15,064 of record CACNPW010000003.1, read on the forward strand.
TCGAGTAGAGGAATTCAAATTAAAACAAATGTGGCGTTCTCCCAATGGAACAATAAGAAATATACTGGGAGGAACTATATTTAGACAGCCAATTATATGCAAGAATGTTCCAAGAATAATCACAAACTGGAACCATCCAATTGTAGTTGCTAGACATGCCTTTGGTGATCAATATAGAGCGTCTGACACATTAATTAATAAACCAGGAACACTTAAAATGGTTTTTGAACCTAAAGATGGTTCTGAAGGATTTACAAAAGATGTTTATGAATTTGAAAAATCTGGTGTAGCCTTATCAATGTATAATTTAGATAATTCAATTAAAGACTTTGCTAGAGCTTGTTTTAATTATGGACTTAACCTTGGTTGGCCAGTTTACCTTTCTACTAAAAATACTATTTTAAAAATTTACGATGGAAGATTTAAAGATTTATTTCAGGATGTTTTTGATGCTGAATTTAAAAATAAATTTAGAGAAAAAGATATAGTTTATGAACATAGATTAATAGATGATATGGTGGCCTCTGCATTAAAATGGGAAGGTAATTTTATTTGGGCTTGTAAAAATTATGATGGAGATGTTCAATCAGATTCTGTTGCTCAAGGATTTGGATCACTAGGTTTAATGACAAGTGTTTTAATGACCCCAGATGGTAAAACAGTAGAAGCTGAAGCTGCACATGGTACAGTTACTAGACATTATAGAAATCATGAAAAAGGCTTAGAAACTTCAACTAATCCAATAGCATCAATTTTTGCTTGGACAAGGGGTTTAAGTTTTAGAGGAGAATTTGATGATAATAATGAATTAACAAATTTTGCTAAAAAATTGGAAGAAACGTGTATCAAAACTGTAGAAAATGGTGAAATGACAAAAGATTTAGCAATATTAATTAACAAAGATCAGAAATGGTTAAACACTCAAGATTTTTTAAACGCAATAAAAAAAAATTTTCAAATTAACTAATAGAATTTAATTTATCTTCTACGTATTTTATACTTTCATTAATTTGACTAACGTCTGATCCGCCTCCCTGAGCAAGATCTTTTCTACCACCGCCACCCTTGCCACCTAGAATAATCGAAATTTCTCTTATTTCTTTTGAAGCGTCAAAAAGGCCTGTAATATCTTCAGTAACTCCTAGCACTATAGATAGTTTGTTATCATTATTTGAAATTATTAACGAAACACTATTTTTGTTATATTGTTTTTTTTGCTCATCAATAAATGTTTTCAAAGATTTATTAGGGTAGTCTTCAGCAATCAAGTATATAAAATTTAATTCTTTGATTTTTTTTACAACAATATTATCAATATTTTTTGATATAGACATATTTTGTTTTAATTTTTCGTGTATCTGAATTAATTCTTTAATTAACAAACCTTTGTCTTTAGACTGATTTTTAAAATTATAATCAGCATTAATATTTTTAATTTTATTCTTTAAATCTTCAATTTGACTATCTTGGTTTTTATTTTTTTCTAATAAATTTCTTTCTATTTCTTTAATATATTTATCCACTGCAACATTAGATACAGCCTCTATTCTTCTTATTCCAGACGCAACACTAGATTGATTAGTTATTTTAAATTTACTTATTTCCCCTAATTTAACAACATGAGTTCCTCCGCATAATTCTTTTGAAAAGAATGATTCATTTTCTTTACCCATTGTTACTACTCTTACTTCATCGTTATATTTTTCTCCAAATAATGCCATAGCACCTTCTTCAATAGCTTTTTTTTGATCCACAATTTTAATTTCAACAATTCCATTTTTTTGAATTTGATCATTTACAATTTCTTCAATATTAATAAGTTGATCTTTATCAATTGGATTATTGTGACTAAAATCAAATCTAAGTTTTTCTGAATTTACAAGTGAGCCCTTCTGCGTGACATGCTTGCCCAGTATTTTTCTTAGAGCAGCATGTAATAAATGAGTTGAAGAATGATTATATTTAATAAAATCTCTATTCACTGTATTAATACTTGCTTTAATGGTATCTTCAATTTCGCATTCACCACTAATTACTTTACCTTTGTGAAGAAAATAGTTTCCAAATATTTTTGTAGTATTCATAACTTCAAACTTAAAGCTATCATTTTCAAAAAAACCATGATCTCCCACCTGACCACCACTTTCTCCATAAAAAGGTGTTTGATTTAATATTATAATTGCTTCTTGATCTTTTTTAATTTTATCTACTGACTTACTTTCTGATATAATTGAAATTATTTTACAATCAGCTTCCATATCAGAATATCCTAAAAATTCTGTTGGGTCTATTTTAGAAGTTATTTCAAACCAAATGCCTTCATCCTCGTTGTCACCTGTGCCTTTCCAACTTTGTCTCGCTCTTTCCTTTTGATCTAACATTTTTTGTTCAAATGTTTTTATATCGACTTCAATATTTTTACTTTTCAAATAATCTTGTGTTAAATCTAATGGAAATCCATAGGTGTCGTATAATTTAAATGCTACTTCTCCATTAAATATATTCGTTGAGTTAGAAATTTCCTCATCTAAAATTTTTATTCCTTTTTCAACAGTTTCCTTGAATTTAGTTTCTTCATTCATTAATGTATTAGTAATGAGATCTTTTGCTCTATCTAATTCAGGATATGAATTTTTAATTCCATCTAAAAAAATAGGAAATAGCTTATGAAAAACAGGTTCTTTATTACCTAAAGAATGAGCGTGTCGCATTCCCCTTCTCATTATTCTTCGTAAGACGTATCCTCTACCTTCATTTGAAGGCATTACTCCATCAGCAATTAAAAAAGAGGAAGATTTTAAGTGATCTGCAATTACTCTGTGGCTAGGATTTGTTATTGAACTTTCATCGCCAGATAGTTTTGTTGATTCATTTATAATCGGTTGAAATAAATCTGTTGAATAATTATCGTTAGAACCATCTAAAAGAGCTGTCATTCTCTCTAATCCCATTCCAGTATCTATAGAGGGTTTTGGTAGGTTTATTCTCTCAGATTTAGATATTTGCTCAAATTGCATAAATACTAAATTCCATATTTCTATAAATCTATCACCATCTTCGTTTGGAGAACCTGGAGGACCTCCTTCGTATTTATCACCATGATCATAAAATATTTCAGAACATGGACCGCAAGGACCAGTTTCACCCATTGACCAAAAATTATCAGAAGTACTTATTTTAATTATTTTATTTTCAGACAATCCAGCTATTTTTTTCCATAAATCAAAAGCTTCCTGATCATCAGAATAAACAGTTACTAACAATCTATCTTTATTTATTGCATATTCTTTAGTAATTAGATTCCATGCTAGTTCTATCGCCAACTCTTTAAAATAATCTCCAAAAGAGAAATTTCCTAACATTTCAAAAAAAGTATGGTGTCTTGTTGTGTATCCTACATTTTCTAAATCATTGTGCTTTCCGCCTGCTCTTACACATTTCTGAGCAGTAGTTGCTCTATTATATTCTCTTGTCTCTTTACCTGTAAAAATATTTTTAAATTGTACCATTCCAGAGTTAGCAAACATTAGAGTAGGATCATTATCTGGCACTAGAGAGCTAGAATGAATAACCTCATGTCCATTTTTTTTAAAATAATTGAGAAATGTTGACCTAATCTGATTTGAATTCATGAAAAGGTATTATAACTTGAAAACCTTATTGTCTAAATAAAAAAGCGCCTATTTTGAAATAGGCGCAAAACAAAAATAATATTTACTATTCTTTTATTTCTTCAGCTTCTTTAGCTTCTTTTTCTTTTTCTTTATTCTCTACTTTTCCTTCCATCATAGCTTTTTCAACTATTCCAGCATTTTGGAGAATTTGATTTTCAATTTCTTTAGCTATAGTTGGATTGTCGTTAAGAAAGTTTTTAACGTTTTCTCTACCTTGTCCTATTTTAGTATTTTTGTATGCAAACCATGATCCAGATTTATCAATAATTTCTGCTTTAACACCTAAATCAACTAATTCGCCTAATTTAGATATACCCTCTCCGTACATTATATCAAATTCAACAACTTTGAATGGAGGCGCAACTTTATTTTTAACTATCTTTACTCTAGTTTGATTTCCAATGATTTCATCTTTATCTTTAATTGCACCAATTCTTCTAATGTCCATTCTTACTGAAGAATAAAATTTTAAAGCATTACCACCTGTAGTTGTCTCAGGACTACCAAACATAACGCCAATTTTCATTCTAAGTTGATTTATGAATACAACTAGAGTGTTTGATTGAGCGATAGAACTTGTGAGTTTTCTTAAGGCCTGACTCATCAATCTTGCTTGCAAACCAGGTAATGAATCTCCCATATCACCTTCTAATTCAGCTCTTGGGACAAGTGCAGCAACTGAATCAATAATTAGCACATCAATACCTCCAGATTTAATCAAAGAATCAGCAATTTCTAAACCTTGTTCTCCTGTATCAGGCTGAGAAATTAATAATTCTTCCAAATTTACACCTAATTTCTTTGCATATGCTGGGTCTAAAGCATGCTCTGCATCTATAAATGCGCAATTACCGCCTTGTTTTTGTGACTCTGCAACAATATGAGTAGCTAAAGTAGTTTTACCAGAACTTTCAGGTCCATAAATTTCAATAATTCTACCCTTTGGAACTCCTCCAATACCAAGAGCTATATCAAGTCCTAATGAACCGGTAGATATTGCTTCAATATCTACGTTTGTTTTAGAACCCAATTTCATTATTGAGCCTTTTCCATAATTTTTCTCTATTAGGCTTACAGCGGCTTCTAGAGATTTACTTCTGTTTTCTTTATCCATTGAATTTTCGTTATTTACTACTTTTAATTTAGCTTGAGACATTACATTTCTCCATTAATTTCCTATGTTTTTATTAAGATTCTTGCAAACCATGTTTACTTGTACACGTTTTGTTCTATTTTTAAAAGTTCTATTTTTGTTCTTTTATAAAAATTTAATTAACTTATTGATAAATAATAATTATTTTTAAAAAATAAAATTTCATTATTTCTTGAATAAATAAAATCATTTGATAAATCAGCAACGTTTTAAAATTATGACTAAATTACCCAAAAATTACAAACCAACTCAGAAAGAAAAATTCATGAATGCCAAAATGAAAGAATATTTTAGGCAAAAATTAGTAAGTTGGAAAAAAGATTTACTCAAGGAGTCATCTCAAACTTTAAATAATCTTCAGAATGAGAATGAAGCAAAACCCGACATAACTGATAGAGCATCTGAAGAAATAGATAGATCTTTCGAACTTAGAACTAGAGATAGAGAAAGAAAGCTAATTAATAAAATTGATGCGGCTCTTCAAAGAATTGAAGATGGTTCATATGGTTATTGCGATGAAACAGGTGATCCAATTAGTATCAAAAGATTAGAAGCAAGACCAGTTGCAACATTGAGTTTAGAGGCTCAAGAAATGCATGAAAAAGCAGAAAAAAGAATAAGCTAATATTATTTTAAATGTCAGATTTTTATATAGGTGATCTTACACCAGGTACTTTTGTTGTTAATGTCAGGAAAGAAAAAGAATGGGGAATTGGTCAAGTACAATCATGTATTAATAATATCGTTACAATTAATTTTGAAAATGTTGGAAAAAAAACTATTAACCCTAGAGAAGTTGAATTAAAAATAATTAATATAAATGCAACTAATTGATCAGTATTTACGAAAAGTTAATTATCTAAGAGTATCTGTTACAGATAGATGCGATTTGAGATGTGTTTATTGTATGAAAGAAAAAATGCAATTTCTTCCACGAAAAGACATACTCACTTTAGAAGAAATTGAAAGATTGTGTGACAACTTTATAGAACTCGGAGTTGAAAAAATTAGATTAACCGGGGGTGAGCCTTTGGTAAGAAATGATATTATAAAATTAATTGATAAACTTAATACCAAAAAAGAAAAAACAAATTTAAAGGAAATAACATTAACAACAAACGGTACATTATTAAAAAAATATGCCAAACTACTTAAGCTAAATGGTATTAATAGAATTAATGTTTCTCTAGATACAATTAATCCTGAAAAATATAATAAAATAACAAGATTTGGAAATATTGAAAAAGTTTTTGATGGAATTAATGAAGCACTTGATAACAATATAAAAATTAAAATTAATACTGTAGTAATTAAAGATTTTAATGAAAATGAAATTGAAGAATTAATAAATTGGACTAGTAATAAAAAAATTGATCTTACATTTATCGAAGTAATGCCAATGGAAGAAACAGATATATCAAGAGAATATCAGTTTATCTCATTATCTGATATTTTTTCAAAACTACACAAAATATATAATTTTTCTAAAATTGATTATAGCACTGGAGGTCCAGCAAGATTTTATACAAGTGATTTAGTTTCTAATAAAATTGGGTTTATAAGTCCTTTAACAAATAATTTTTGCGCCTCTTGCAATAGAGTAAGAATATCGAGCACTGGTAAACTTTTCATGTGCCTTGGGCAGAATGACTTTGTTGATTTTAGAGAAATAATGAGAAAAGATTATAGTGATGATTATATAAAAGAAAAAATTAAGTTTGCTCTTAATATTAAACCAAAACAACATGATTTTATGATTGGAGAAAAAATTAATAAATATATGAAAAGACATATGAACGTAACAGGTGGATAATGAAATTTCATTTTTTATCATCAAACAATCCTGAGGCAAAAAATACAGAAAAAAAACTAACAAAATTATTTGGACAAAATTCTGTGGAAGATGCCGACTACATTATTCCAATTGGAGGAGATGGATTACTTTTAAAATCACTTCATAATTTTAATAAACTAAACAAACCATTTTTTGGAATAAACTTTGGTTCAATTGGATTTTTAATGAATAATCTTAGTAATGAAAATTTAAATGAAATGATTACCAATGCTAAAAAATCTACTTTTAAACCATTAAAAATGACTGCACAAAGTGTTAATGATGAAATCTTTGAGGCATATGCATATAATGAAGTTTCTCTTATGAGGCAGACCCATTTGGCATCAAAAATTAAAATCAAAATAAATGAGAAAGTAAAAATGGAAGAATTGATATGTGATGGAGTTTTGTTATCTACATCAGCTGGAAGTACAGCTTATAATCTATCTGCACATGGTAGTATTCTACCTTTAGACTCAAATATACTTGCATTAACTCCAATCAGTGCCTTTAGACCGAGAAGATGGAGAGGTGCTCTTTTATCTGAAATTAGTAAAATTGATTTTGAAGTGTTAAATAATGATGAACGCTCATCTAGCGTAACTGCAGACAATGTTGAATTTAGAGATATTAGTAGAGTCAATATTATTTCTTCAGATGAAAATAAATGCACTGTATTGTTCGATAGTAAACACTCTATTGAAGATAAAATTTTGAATGAACAATTTAATTTTTAAGATCAAATTTTTTTAAAAATACAAATCTTGTTGCCATCTAAATCCCTTAAATATGCATAATAATCTTTACCATGTCTGGGCCCAGGCATTCCTTCATCTTTTGCTCCAAGACTAATTCCAATTTTATAAAATTCATTAACAGTTTTTTTAGAATTAGCTTTAAAAGTTATCATTGTACCATTTCCTATGGTTGCTTTTTTTTTGTTGTGAGGTCTAATCAGGTATAATTCTATTTTTTTAGGAGTTTCTTTTTTAGCATAACCATAATAACGATTATGACATAAAACTTTTTTAATTTTTAAAGGTTTTAAAATTTTACTATAAAATGAAGATGATTTTTTTAAATTATTTGTTCCAATGGTAATAAAAGCAAACATAATTTAGAGATTGGTAGCCTCGGCCGGACTTGAACCGGCACTCCCAAAAGGGCAAGGATTTTAAGTCCTTTGTGTCTACCATTCCACCACGAGGCCTATTTTTGGACTAATATCAAACTATAGAACTTTTTCCACCATTTAATTCAATCATCTTAGTTATATCATCAACTATTGGTTGGATAGATTTCATATCCCATGATGAAACAACTATGTTAACACCACCTGTTTTAGCTGCAAGATTAAAATATGGGTAACTACCGATTGATGCATTTGCATAATTGTTTTGAATATTTTTTAAATTTTTTGCAATTTTACTTTCGTATAAATTAGTATTAATTGTTGTAACAAGTTTTGGGTTACCTTTTTTAATTTTTTTCAATAATTCCTCAAACATAACTTGCATTATTTCTGGTACACCTGGTAAAACATAAATATTTTTTACAATAAATCCTGGTGCAGCAGTCATTGGATTTAAAATAAGCTCTGAACCAAATGGCATTTTGGCCATTCTTTGCCTACTTTCATTAAATTCACCTTTTGGATAATAATTTTCAAGAATTTCAAAAGCCATTTTATTTGTTTCATATTGTAAATTAAAGGCTTCAGATACACTTTCTGAAGTTATATCATCATGAGTTGGTCCAATTCCTCCAGTAGTAAAAACATATGAATATTTTGAACTATATTTTAAAACATTTTCTATTATTGTTTTTTTCTCATCCTGAATAACAATAACTTCTTCTAACTTAATACCAGCTTCTAATAATTTTTTTGCAATATAATTTGAGTTTGTATCTTGAGTTCTGCCAGAAAGTATTTCATCACCAATAACAATAACTCCTGCAGTAAAAGAACTCATATGATTAATTGATATTTTCTATATATTATTTATTAATCGTAAGTAATTATTTTTTAAATGAGAAACAACAATATCCCAATACATACAAAAAAAGATTTTGAGGGCATGAGGGAGGCTGGTTCTTTAGCTGCTGATGTTCTAGATTCTTTAAGTGAAAAGATTGTTCCAGGAATAAGTACTCAAGAAATAAATGACATATGTCATGGTCAAATTATTCAAAATAAAGCAATACCTGCTCCTTTAAATTATAAAGGTTTCCCAAAATCAGTTTGTACATCTGTAAATCATGTTGTTTGTCATGGAATTCCTTCTGAAAGAAAAATTCTTACTGATGGTGATATAGTAAATGTAGATGTAACAGTTATTCTAAATGGTTGGCATGGTGATAGTTCCAGAATGTTTGTAGCAGGCAAGACAAATAAAAAAAATTATGAATTTTTAAAAATAACTTATGAATCTTTATTAATTGGTATTAGTGAAGCTAAACCTGGAAAGCATATTGGTGATATTGGAAATAAAATACAGAAACTTGCTGAAGGAAAAGGTTATTCTGTAGTAAGAGATTTTTGTGGTCATGGAATTGGAAAGGAATTTCATACTCCACCTAGTGTTTTACACTTTGGAGAACCAGGTGAAGGACCAATGTTAGAGCCTGGTATGTTTTTAACAATTGAACCAATGATTAATTTAGGTGGATGGCAAACAAAAATACTGAATGATGGATGGACAGCTGTAACAAAAGATAAATCTTTATCTGCTCAATTCGAGCATACAATTGGAATAACAGAAGAAGGAAATGAAATATTTACATTATCTAAAAATAATACAGCTTTCCCAATAAAGGATGTATAAGTAGATAAAATGATACCTAGATATAATAGACCTAAAATTGAAAAGATTTGGTCATTAGAAAATAAATTTACAATTTGGACAGAAATTGAATGTTTGATTGCAGAAAAACAAGCGATGCTCGGCGTTATTCCTAAAAAAGCTGCTAAAGAAATAAGAAATAAAGTAAAATTCAATGTTAAAGAAATAGAAAAAATTGAAAAAGAAACAAAACATGATGTTGTTGCTTATATTAATAATGTAAGCAAATATATTGGCAACTCGTCAAAGTATTTTCATTTTGGTGTAACTTCCAGTGATATTATTGATACTTCATTTTCTGTACAACTTAAGCAAACCTCTGAAATAATAAGAAAAAGTTTAGTAGAGTGTATTCAAAGTCTAAAAATCAAATCAAAAAAATATAAAGACACATTAATGATTGGAAGAAGTCATGGGATACATGCTGAACCTATTACTTTTGGATTAAAATTATCTTCCTTTTATTTTGAATTTAAAAGAAATTTAGAAAGACTTGATCAAGCAATCAACGAAATATCTGTTTGTGCTATTTCTGGACCTGTTGGAACCTTTAATTCTATAGACCCACGAGTTCAAGATTATGTAGCAAAAAAACTTAAACTAAATTCTGAAGATGTATCAACCCAAGTAATTCCAAGAGACAGGCATGCGTATTTTTTCTCAGTACTAGGAATTTTAGCATCTTCTATTGAGAGATTTGCTGTGGAAATTCGAAATCTCCAAAAAACAGAGGTATTAGAAGTTGAAGAAAGTTTTTCTTCTAAGCAAAAAGGTTCTTCTGCAATGCCTCACAAACGTAATCCAGTATTGAGTGAGAACTTAACAGGGATTTCACGATATATTAGAAGTGGTGTAATACCTTCACTAGAAAATGTCGTACTTTGGCACGAGCGAGATATTAGTCATTCTAGTGTTGAAAGAATTATGACTCCAGATATTACAATTGCAACTGATTTTGCACTGAATCGTTTAAATAGCATTATAAAGAATTTAAAAGTTTATCCAAAAAATATGTTGAAAAATTTGAATATGCTTGGAGGCTTACATAGAACTCACAATATTATGTTAAAATTAATTGAAAAAGGACTGAAAAGACAACAAGCTTATAAAATTGTTCAAGAAAGTGCCATGGAAACATGGAATAATAATAAGAATTTTTCCCAAGTTTTTCAAAAAAATAAAGAATTAAATAAAATATTAAATTCAAAAGAAATCGTGAAAATCATTAAAGATGATAATGATCTAAAGAAAATAGATTGGATTTTTAAAAATAAAATTAAATAGTCTTTATTTTTACTAATATCTGAACTATTTTATAGTTATGCCAATGACTGTTGAACAAATTGAGCAATTTATCAAAGAAGCTATACCAGATGCAACTGTTGAAATTGAAGATCTTAAAGGAGATGGTGATCATTACAGTGCTACAGTAACATCAAAATCTTTTTCTGGAAAAACAAGAGTAGAACAACATAAGATGGTTTATGATGCTTTTAATGGTAAAATGGGTAGTGATTTGCACGCACTTAAGCTAAAAACTGTATCGGAGTAATAATGAATAATAACGACCATGTATCTCAAAATATAGAAAATGAAATTAACTCTAATGATGTTATGCTTTTCATGAAGGGTACCCCCATTTTTCCAATGTGTGGATTTTCTGCAAGAGTAGTTGAAATATTAAATAAAGTAGGTGTTAAATTTGGAAGTTTGAATGTGTTAGAGAGTGATGAAATGAGAGAAGGTATTAAAATATATTCTAATTGGCCAACCATACCACAACTTTATGTTAAGAAAGAATTTATAGGTGGGTGTGATATCATAACTGAAATGTTTGAAAGTGGTGAATTATTAGAATTATTCAATACAAATGGAATAGACGTAAACCCGTCCTAGTTTGTTAAATAATAAATTTTCTAAAGGTGTAATATTTTCCTGTATTGCAGCAATTTTTTGGGGGCTTCCACAACCTCTTTTTTTTAATGAATTAAATCACGTTGAGACAATTGAAGTTGTAGCTCATAGAGGTTTCTGGTCATTTATCTTTTTATTTTTATTATTAATTTTAGTTTCAAACATAAGTGATTTTATTGAAATATTTAAATTTAGAAAAGGAATTTTTATTTTAACAATTACAGCTTTTCTTATTGCAGGTAACTGGGCAGGTTTTATTTATTCTGTAGGACAAGAAAGAGTTCAGGATGCATCAATGGGTTACTTTATTACTCCAATGATAAGTATTGTTCTTGGTTATTTTTTTTTAAATGAGAAAATAACTAAGCCTAAATTTGCATCTGTATGTCTTATGTTATCAGGTATATTATTCTTATTTATTAATTTAAATCAATTTCCATTCCTAATAATTTGGATTGGGACCTCATGGGCAATTTATGGATTATTAAGAAAACAAGTTAATGTTAATCCTTCAATTGGTTTACTATATGAGACTTTCATAATATCTTTAATATCTATCCCATACTTAGTTTATTTATTTTGGGAAAATGAAAATAGTATCTTTAGTATTGATTTGAAGACATCATTATTTTTAATTCTAACAGGAGCTGTAACAATTTTTCCATTATTTTTTTTTAATTTGGGTTTAAAATTTATTCAATTAGGTCTTGCTGGAGTTTTATTTTACTTAGCACCAACATTTCATTTTATAACTTCAGTATTTATTCTTAATGAAGAAATTTTACAAACTAAGTTAATATCATTTATAATTATTTGGATAGGAATAATAATTTATATTTATGATAGTTATAAAAAAGAAATTATCTTGAATAATACTCAATAACTAAATTAGGCTCCATAGTTACAGGATAAGGAACATCATGAATTAGAGGTGCTCTTAAAAAACGACCTTTCAACTCTTTTACATCAACTTCTAAGTATTCTGGAATTTCTCTTTCTTGAGAACTAACTGATTCTACAATTAAGTTAATTTCTTTACTTTTATCTCTTATTGAGATTTCATCTCCGTCGCTAACACTATAAGATGGAATGTTCACTCTTTTTCCATTGACCTTTACATGACCATGATTAACTAGCTGTCTTGCAGAAAAAATTGTAGGTACAAATTTCATTCTATAAACTGTAGCATCTAATCTTCTTTCTAAAAGTTCAATTAAAATCTGACTTGTATCACCTTTAATATTAGAAGCTTTTTTGAAAATATTCCTAAATTGTCTTTCAGTTAAATCACCGTAATAAAATTTAAGTTTTTGCTTAGCAAATAACTGATTTCCATAATCTGATAGTTTCTTTCTTTGTCCCTGTACACCATGCTGACCAGGCTTTGAGTTTCTTCTATTAAAAGGGCTCTTAGGTCTCCCCCATAAGTTAACACCTAACCTTCTATCAATTTTGTATTTAGCGTTATGTCTTTTTGTCATTATTATGAGGGGTATATAGTGATTTAAAGTACTATGTCAAATTTAATATACTCAATTTTTGGCTTATTTATTAAGTTTTTTAGTAATTCCCCATAATGTCTGCAATTCTTTCTTTGTGAGAGGGATTTTTGTGAAAATACTATAAATATTATTTTTCATACTTTCTTTTTTTTCACTTGGAGTAAAAAATTTTTTATTTTCAAGTTTCTCAATCACATAATTTAAGAATTTAGATAATTGATATTTACTAATATTATCTTTTTCAATTGAAATAGAATTGGTAATTTTTAAATTATTCAATTCAAATAATTTATGACTTAAAACAGTAACTGCATGAGAAAGATTTAATGAATTACTTTTACTACTTGTTTCAATAGTAAAAATAATATCAGATAATCTCAAATCCTCATTTGAAAGTCCTGAATTTTCAGGACCAAAAAGTATTGCTGTTTTTTTATTAACAATAATTTTTCTTTTAATGAATTTAAAATCATTAGTAGAATTTTTTTCCAAATATCTTCTTCTATTCGTTGTGGCCACAACATAAGAAAAATTAGAAAGTGCAATTTCTAAATCATCATAAACTTTAATATTCTTAATAATTTTCGTTGCTTTTTTTGCTGCATTTATTGATTTATTGTTTAACCATTTATCTCTTGGCGAAACAATAATTAGATCTTTTAAACCAAAGTTGTGCATAACACGAGCAACCATTCCAATGTTTTCAGGAAGTTGGGGTCTAACTAAAATTATGCTTGGATTTTTTGGAGTCAATTTTTATTCTTTAAATCATTTAATAGCTTAAAAGTAATGCTATCAAAAATAGCGCTATAAGATGCATCAATAATATTTGGAGATACGCCAATAGTTGTCCAATGTGTATTAGTGGAATCAGATGATTCAATTAAAACTCTTGTGATAGCGCCAGTACCTTTTTCTGATGAAAGAATCATAACTTTGTAATCAGTTAACTTTAAATCTTTAAGATCAGGATAATAATCAATTAGGGCTTTTCTTAATGCACTATCAATAGCATTTACTGGACCATTTCCAGTACCCACTGTCATCATATTTGAATCTTTAACTTTTAAAAATACCGTAGCCTCTGCTTCAGTAACAATTTCACCTTTAGCATTCCATCTTCTTTCATCTGTGACTCTAAATTTTTCTAAATTATAAAAATCCTCAAAATGACCAAGATGACGTCTTACTAATAGTTCAAAACTAGCTAAAGCAGTATCAAATGAATATCCTTCTGATTCTTTTTCCTTGATAATCTCTAAGATATTGTTGGTTTCATTTTTAGGTAGATCAATATTAATCTTATTTAATTGATTTAATATATTAGATCTTCCTGCCTGATTTGAAATTACTACGTTTCTAGAATTACCAACAATTTCTGGTTTAATATGTTCATAAGTTGAAGAATTTTTTTCTATGGCAGATGCATGTAATCCACCTTTATGAGAGAAAGCATGATCTCCAACATATGGAGCATTTTTTCTTGAAGGCATGTTTAGAATATCGTTTAATGTTCTAGAAATATGAATTAAATTTTTTAACTTATCTTTTGAAATATTTGTTTTATATTTTGTTTTTAAAACCAAAGATGGAATTAAGGAAATTAAATTAGTATTTCCACATCTTTCTCCTAAACCATTAATTGTTCCCTGTATCTGTCTTGCTCCAGCATTAATAGCTGCTAATGCATTTGCAACTGCATTGTCAGTATCATTGTGAGCATGTATACCAACATTTTGACCTGGTATAACTTTTACTACTTCTGAAACAATATTGTAAATTTCATCTGGAAGAGTTCCCCCATTTGTATCACAAAGCACAACCCATCTTGCACCAGCGTCATACGCTGCTTTAATACAATTCAATGCAAACTCTTTATTTTCTTTAAAGCCATCAAAAAAATGTTCTGCATCAAAAATTGGCTCTTTGTTTTTATTTTTTATTGATTGAATACTATCACTGATCATTTTTAAATTTTCATCTTCAGATATTTCTAAAGCGTTTTTTACGTGAAATGATGATGATTTACCTACAATACAAACACAACTTGCGCTTGAATTAATAAGTGCATTTAATCCTGGATCGTTATCTGCACTTCTACCTGGTCTTCTTGTCATACCAAAGGCAGTCAATTTACTTTTTGAAAATTTTGTATTTCTAGAAAAAAAATCATTATCGGTAGGATTTGCTCCAGGCCATCCACCTTCAATGTAATCTATTCCTAAATCATCAAGATGTTGGGATATATTCATTTTATCACTAACAGAAAAATTAACTCCTGTTGTTTGCTGACCATCTCTAAGTGTGGTATCGAATAAATATACTTTATCTTCCATAATTACTAGATCGCTAATAGAGTATAAATTAAAATTTACTAGATTTTTCCAAGTTTTTGCAAGATTTCGTCTCTATCAAATAATGGTAGTAGATATTTTAATTCGGGTCCATGAGATTTTCCTGTCAAAATTAACCTCAAAGGCATAAATAAATCTTTTCCTTTAAGCCCAGTTTTTTTGTTAATTTTTGATGTCCAATGATCCCATGTTGTTTCATCAAAAGGACCCTCGGGTAATTCATCAACTGCCGTATTAATAAAACTATCATCAATATTTAAATCTTTAGCATTATTTATTTTTGTAATTACTTCTTCCCATTCTTTAGCTTGATTAACAAATGAAATATTATTTTTAATAAAACGCCAAAAACTCTCTTTTTGAAAATTAGATTTTATGTTTTTTAACTTATGACTAATCTCATTATAACTAAATAATTTAATAGTATTTTCATTAAGATTTCTCAAGGATTCAATTGAAAATTTAGCAGAAGATCTAGATAAGCTTTGAATATCAAATTTTTTTACTATTTCATTTAAATCTTTAATTGGATCAATATTACTGCTTGAACCAATAAAAAGAAAATAATTAAGTAAAGATATATTTTCGTATCCTTCGTCTCTAAAATTTTCAATTGAAAGACTGCCAAGTCTTTTGCTAAAACCCTTACCAGTTTCATCAACTAAGAATGGATGATGAGCAAATGATGGAATAGAAGATTCAAGAGACTTAAAAATTTGAATATGATATGCAGTATTAGCAATGTGATCTTCGCCTCTAATAATATGCGTAATTTTTTCTTCAATATCATCAATGACTGAAGGTAAATGGTATAACAATGTTCCATCAGCTCTAATTAAAACAGGATCACTCAAATTTTTTGCATCAAATGAAACATCTCCTTTAATGATATCTTTCCAACCAATATTTTCATGATCTAATTTGAATCTCCAATGGGGTTGGATTCCAGATTCTATTTTTTTTTCTACTTCTTCATCACTTAGATTTAATGATGATCTATCATAAATAGGTGGTTTCCCAGATAATAACAAAGATTTTTTCTTTAAAGCTAATTCCTCTTCTGTTTCAAAACATGGATAAAGTCTTTTCTTTTTTTTTAGAATTTGGATTTTCTCATTGTAAATATGCTGTCTAGAGGACTGATTAAAAGTGTAACTCCAATTTAATCCAAGCCATTTAAGATCATCTTTGATACTTGTTTCAAATTCTTTAGAACTCCTATTGGCATCAGTATCATCAATTCTTAATACAAACTCACCTTGATATTTTTGACAAAAAATCCAATTCAAAATTGCTGATCTAGCATTACCGATATGTATTTTTCCTGTAGGGCTAGGAGCGAACCTACACTTCATATTATTCTTTAGGAATTTCGCAAACGGGAATAGGCTTCATCTTATGAAGATTTGGCTTTCTAATTTTTTCGTATCTACTGTAGTATTCACTAGACTTATTTTCCATTGCTTCTTCTAATTGCTTATATGAAAGACCAAGCTGGCTTTCATCATTTCTACTATCATCCCATAAACCATCTGTCGGTGCTGCGCTAATAATATCTTTTATAACCCCAATTTCTTCGGCTAATTCCCACACCTCAGTTTTAGTACAATCTGCTATTGGCGATATATCTACGCCTCCATCACCATATTTTGTATAAAATCCAACACCAAAATCTTCAACTTTATTTCCAGTACCAACAACTATACCATTATTACTTTGAGCTATTTGGTATAGAGTTACCATTCTTAGTCTAGATCTTGAATTTGCAAAAGCTAACTCACTATCAAAATTTTGCATCGTATTTTGAAATGTTTTAAAAACATTATCTAGCTCGATTATTTTTGTTTCTACATTTGGGTAATTTTGCTCTAAATATTCTAAATGTCTTAAACTTAAATCATGTTGTGATGAATTTTGCTTAATAGGCATTGAAACAGCTATAGTTTTTAAACCAGTTTGAGCACATAAGGTGCTAGTCAGAGCTGAATCAACTCCTCCTGACACTCCTATTACTAGTGTAGTTTGATTATTATTTATAGATTTAGCGTAATCTTTAATCCAATTAGAAATGTATGCGATTTTATCTTTTGAATTCATAAGTAATATATAAATATAAATTTATAAATTTGAAGATTGCTTTGAGAGCAATTTTTCTTCTTTTAAAAAATCTGATAATAAAAAAGCCAATTCTAGAGACTGCGAGGCATTTAGTCTCGGATCACAATATGTATGATATCTATTTTTTAGATCTTCATCTGTTATTTCTTGAAGACCTCCCATACATTCTGTAACATCTTGACCAGTCATTTCTAAATGGACGCCGCCTGGATATGTTCCTTCGCTTCTGTGAATTTGAAAAAATTGCTGAATTTCAGAAATTATATCTTTTAATGGCCTAGTTTTAAAACCAGTGTTAGATTTGATAGTATTTCCATGCATGGGGTCACAAGTCCAAACAACATTTTTACCAGCTGAATTAACTGATCTAATTATTTTTGGAAGTATTCCACTAACTTTTTCATGACCCATTCTACATATCAGCGTTATTTTTCCAGCTTCATTATTTGGATTCAACACATCTAATATCTTTAATAGTTCTTCTGTCTTTGTGCTTGGACCAACTTTAATACCTATAGGGTTCTCAATACCTCTTAAAAATTCAATATGTGCTCCATCAAGTTGTCGTGTTCTGTCACCTACCCATAACATGTGAGCTGAAACATCGTACCACTTACCTGAAGTACTATCTATTCTTGTTAATGCTTCCTCATATTGAAGAAGTAAAGCTTCATGACTTGTAAAGAAATCTGTTTCATTTAATTGTCTTACACTGTTTCCATTTATTCCACATGCCTCCATAAAAGATAAGCATTCGTCAATTCTAGAAGATATCTCTCTAAATTTAGCAGCATTCTCACCTTTAACAAAATTTAGGTTCCATTGATGTATTTTATTTAAATTGGCAAAACCGCCCTGAGAAAAAGCTCTTAAAAGATTAAGTGTAGATGCAGACTGATTGTAGGCCTGAATTAATCTATCTGGATTAGGATCTCTGTCTTTTTGATTGAAGTCTATCCCATTAATTATATCGCCTTTATAAGACTCTAGCTCTAAATCATTAATAACTTCTGTGGCAGATGATCTTGGCTTTGCAAACTGTCCAGCAATTCTTCCTACTTTAACAATTGGAGAAGAAGCGCCAAACGTTAATACAACAGCCATTTGTAAAATAACTTTAAATGTATCTCTAATATTATCTGGATGAAAATCTGCAAAACTTTCTGCACAATCTCCACCTTGTAATAAAAAAGCATTTCCGTTTGAAACTTCTCCAAGTTTCTTTTTTAATAGTCTCGCTTCTCCAGCAAAAACTAAAGGTGGATATTTGGAAATTTCATTTAGAGTTTTATTTAGATGATCTTCATTCTGATAGTTAGGCATATGAAGAGCATTTTTATTTCTCCAACTACTTGGTGACCATTTATCGCTCATAATCTGAAAGGGCTCATAAACCCTAATATATCTTGAAACAAGGGTTATTATTTAGATCTTTTATTTCTTAGAATTTTTAAGGCTGATCTTTCAATAGCAAGTGAATTTTTGGGAATATTTTTAGTGATAACACTACCTGCGCCAATTCTAGATTTAGACTCAATTACAACTGGAGCAATGAGTGATGTGTTTGAACCTATAAATACATTATCTTTTATTATCGTTTTGTGTTTTTTCTTTCCATCATAGTTACAAGTTATTGTGCCGGCACCTATATTCACATTATTTCCTATTTCTGAATCTCCAACATATGAAAGATGAGCAATAGAAACATTATTTCCAATTTTAGAATTTTTTATTTCAACAAAGTTACCAATCCTTGATTTTTTTCCGATTTTTGTTTTTGGTCTTAATCTAGCACTTGGACCAATATATGAATTTTCATCTATTGTAACCTCTTCTAAGTATGAATTACTTTTAATTATTGAACCTTTTTTTATAATTGTTTTTTCCTTTATTGTAACATTGCTTTCAATTGTAACAGTAGGTTCAATTTTGGTGTCATAGCTTAAATAACAAGTATTGGGTTTTAAAAAATTGACTCCATTTTTTATAAAATTTTTTACGTATTTTTTTTGCAAGATATTTTGTACAACATTAAAATCATCCAATGTATTTATGCCCAACATTGTTTCTTTGTTGCACTCAATATAATTGATAGGAATATTTTTTTTTGAAAAAATTTTGCATATATCAGGAAGATATCTTTCTTTTTTAATTTTATTTTCTTTAATATTTTTTAAATTATCAAATAATAATTTAGTATTTGCTATCAAAATACCAGAATTACATAAATTAATTTTTTTTTGTTCAGGTTTTAAATTGATTTGCTCAATTATTTCTTCAACGTAGTTGTTATTCAATAATAACCTACCATAACCATGTGGCTCTGAAGTATTAAATGCAATTAATGAAGCTTTCGCTTTACTTTTTTTAAATTTACTAACTAGTTTTCTTATATCTTTAACTTCAACTAAAGGTGTATCACCAAATAAAATTAAAATATTTTTTGATTTAACAAATTTTTTAACTTGCTCAATTGCATCAGCGGTTCCTTTTTGTTTTTTTTGAACAACTAACTTTGAGGTATTTAATATTAACTTTAATTCTTCTTTATTTTTTTCATTAGATACAACTAATATATTTTTACCAGATATTTTTTTTGCAATATTAAAAATATGTGAAACAATTGGTAACCCGCATAATGGATAAACAAGCTTTGATTTACTTGCTTTAAATCTCGTACTATTGCCTGCAGCAAGTATAACAGTTGTGATATCAGACATTAAGTTAGAAATTTCTTAAAATTTCGTTTCCAACATTAATTATTTCTTTTGAAGCATCTGATGTAACACTTATATCTACTACACCCCTTCCAACTGAGAATGTTTCTGCAAATAATACTTTGCTAGACAATCGGGAGCGAGCAATTTTAGCACCAGCGTATCTTAAACGCAAAATCATTGCGTCAGTTAATTTTGCTCTCGGCATCACTCTATTAAGAATAATTATTGGATTTTTTCTTTCTTGTTTTGCAATTTTTAAAAAAGGAAGTGTAGCCATTAAGTCTACTGGACTTGGTTGTACTGGAACAAATACTCTATCAGAAGCTTTTACAACCTGCATTGTTTCAAAAGTTATAGATGGAGGGCTATCAATTATTATAAAGTCGTACTTTCTTTTTATGGCTTTAATTTCATCTATTAAATTCCTTATATCAAAATTTAATTGAGTTATTCCAATATCATCTTCACCATAATAAGATTTTCTTGCTTCAAGCCAATATGATAGACTTTTTTGTGCATCAGCATCTATAACAGCTACTTTGTAACCACTATTGCTCCACAAAACTGATAAATTTGCTGAAAGAGTCGATTTACCTGAACCACCTTTTTGATTCGAAAATGCTATAACTTTTCCCATATACAAGTATTGATAATAACTATTTTAAAGATAGATGGAAACATTTTATAAAAAAATATGAAAAAAAATAAGTTAGATATTGCAAAAAATTTATTAAGCAGTGGAGAACTTGTAGTATTTCCCACAGAAACAGTATTTGGTCTTGGAGCAGATGCAACAAATGATGAGGCTGTAAAATCTATTTTTAAAGTAAAAAAAAGACCAAGAAGTAATCCAATTATCTGTCACTTTAAAAGTATTAAACAAATAGAAAAATATTTTATTTTAAATAAATTTGAAAAAAAATTAGGTTCAAAATTCTGGCCTGGTCCTTTGACAATAATATTAAAAAAAAAGAAAAATTCTAAAATATCAAAATTAGTCTCTAATAACTCAACTTTAGTTGGCTGCAGAATTCCTAGTAATAAATTGGCTAAAAAATTAATTACTTTATTTGACCTACCTATTGCAGCCCCTAGTGCTAATCTGTCAGAAAGAACTTCCGTAACCAATATTATGGATATCGATCCTATTCTAGTAAAAAAAATATTTGTTTTAAAAGATAAACAGTCTTCTCATGGACTAGAGTCCACAGTTGTTAGAATTGATAACAATAATGAAATTGAAGTATTAAGATATGGCAGCATAACTGTTGAAGAGCTAAATAAATATGCAAAAGTAAAAATTAAAAAGAAATCATCTATTTCTCCTGGTAATTTAAAAAAACATTATTCAACTTTAAAGCCAATAAGAATGAATGCTAAGAGAATACTAAAAAATGAAGGTTTATTAAATTTTGGCAATAATAAATTAAAGTCTAAAATAATTAATTTAAATTTGAGTAATAAAAAAAATTTAAATGAAGCAGCAAAAAATTTTTATCATTATCTTCATAAATTAGATCAAAGTAGATGCAAAAAAATTGCTGTAGTAGAAATACCTGATAAAGGGCTTGGCAAAACTATAAATGACAGATTAAGAAGAGCAATTAAGTAATTACAATCTATTTAAATAATCCATTAACCTATAATAAATAATGGCTGAAGAATACAATGGTCTTCTAAACATGTTGCCACCTGGAATTTTAAAATGATTAATTTGATCAAACATATCAAAATTATTTGATTTATTTAAAATTTTTTCTGCTACAATTTTTCCTCCCATAATACTCATAGCTAAACCATGCCCAGAGTAAGCATGAGCATAATATAACTTTTGATTCATTATAGTTCCAAAAATAGGCAATCTATTAATCGATATTGCCAAGGTACCTCCCCAAGAAAATTCAATTTTAAATTTTTTTAATTCAGGAAAAACTTTATACATTCGTTTAGAAACAAAACTCTTTGCATCTTTTACAAAATGAGATGTAATTGTTTCAGGTCCTCCAAAAAGAAGTCTGTAGTCTTCTGAAAATCTATAATAATCAATCATAAATCTAGAATCTATTACGCCACAATTTCTTTTGATTAATTTATTTGCCAGATCTTTTCCGAGAGGTTCAGTTGCAATAATATAATTGTTTATAGGCATAAAATAATTTCTTTTTGATCCTAAAAGATTATCAAGATAACCATTACAACCAATAATTACTCTCTTCGCTTTAATAATATTTTTTCCAGAATGAATTATAACTTCTTTTTGATTATCAATAATTTTATCAGCTGGAGAATTTTCATATATATTTATACCATTTGCTAAACACTGTTCTGCTAAGCCATATGTCAGTTTTAATGGGTTCAAATGATAAGAATCCTTTAAAAGCATCCCAGAAAAATATCTGTCACTATTAACTTCATCTCTTATTGAATTGTGATCAAAGTATTCATAGTTATTATAATTATAATTCTTCTGCATATGCTCAATTTCATCTTCAAAATATTTATAATCTTTTTTTGTGTTGCCAACATGAAGAACACCTTGTCTAAGAGCACAATCAATTTTGTATTTTTCAATTAAATTAACTACATTTGAAACAGCATCTAATCCAACTTTCCAAAAAAATTTTGCTTTTTCAATACCAAATTTTTTTTCTAGGTAGAATTGATCCTTTCTCATACCAATTCCTAGTTGACCACCATTCCTACCAGAGGCACCAGATCCAACTTTGTTTGCTTCCAAAATAGTTATTGATAAACCTTGATTAGATAAATTTAATGCAGAAGAAATACCTGTTAAACCACCTCCAATAATACATACATCAGTTGAAATATTCTCATTTAATTTAATTTGATTAGGAAAATTAGGTGCCGAAAATTTATAAAAACTCTCTTTTTCATTATCATGTTGATTAAAGGTCCTTTTTTTTGTAGTAAACATTAACGTATCTTTAATGGTTTAATAATAATTAGTAAACAAACAGTCTCAATATGATTGAAAAATTTCAAAATTGGTTTCATGAAAACTCTATTACAGAAGTTGAATGTTTAGTTCCAGATCTTGGAGGTATAGCAAGGGGAAAAATTTTACCAACTAATAAATTTTTAAAAGGACTGGAAGATGAAAGTCACAGATTACCACAGTCAACTTTTATTCAAACAATATCAGGAGATTATGCAACTGAGGACTCTGCCGGTGCTTTACCAAGAAGTGTTTATAATCCAACTGACATTGATGTAATTTTAAAACCAGATTTTAATACAATGAGAGTAGTGCCATGGTACGACGACCCTACTGCACAAATTATCTGCGATGCAATAAATCTTAACGGAGATGATGTTATAAATTCTAGTAGGAATGCTCTAAAAAATATTCTTAAACTTTATAAAAAAGATAAATTAACTCCAATTGTTTCACCAGAGTTAGAATTTTATTTAGTAAAACCTAATGCTGACTCAGATTATCCTCTTGAAGTGCCAGTGGGTCAATCAGGTAGACAAGAAACAGGTAAGCAAGCCTTGGGCATAGATGCTGTTAACGAATTTGATCATCTTTTTGAAGATGTATATAATTATTGTGAAGCACAAAATATTGAAATTGATACTATTAACCATGAATCTGGTTCAGCTCAGATGGAAATTAATTTTCAGCATGGTGATCCTTTAGATCTAGCAGATCAGGTATTTTTATTTAAACGAACTCTAAGACAGTCGGCTTTGAAACATAAACTTCATGCAACATTTATGGCAAAACCTATGGAGAACCAACCAGGTAGTGCAATGCACATACATCAATCGATATATAATGAAAAAAATAAAAATATTTTTTTTAATCAATCATCTAAAATTTCAAAAAAAATGAAAAATTATTTAGGTGGGTTGGAAAAATATACTCCATTATTAATGCCTATATACGCTCCAAATATAAATTCATTTAGAAGATTGTTTGCAACTTGGGGTGCTCCTAAAAATGTTAAATGGGGAATAGGTAATAGAAGTTGTGGTTTTAGAATTCCATCAATTGAGGAAAGGAATATACGTATTGAAAATAGAATTCCTGGATCTGATACAAATCCATATCTTGTTTTTGCAGCTAATTTAGCTTCAGGATATTTAGGAATGAAAAACAATTTAAAACCAAATCCAGAAACTAAAGATAGTGCATTTAAAGATAAAAATTCTAATTTACCTAAAAATATGGATGAATCGTTAACTCTCTTTGAAAATAATGAAGATATAAAATCTATATTTAACGAAAAATTTGTAAGGTCGATTGCTGCGATAAGAAGAGTTGAGTATCAAGCTTATTTATCAGTAATAAGTTCTTGGGAGCGAGAATATTTATTACTTAATGTTTAAATTTTTTATTAAAATAAAAATAAAATAAACCAATTATTATTAAAGCAAACATTAAAATTGCTGATAATGCGTTTACTTCAGGACTCAATCCTAATCTAACTTTAGAAAAAACTACAATTGGCAATGTGTTAGCTCCAGGCCCAGTAGTAAAACTCGCAACAACTAGATCATCTAAAGAAATTGTAAAAGCTAATAACCAACCAGCAATAATAGAAGGCAAAATTATTGGTAAAGTTATCTTATAGAGTACCTTTGTATAATTATAGCCTAGATCCATCGCAGCTTCCTCAATATTTTTGTTAAAGTCAGTTAATCTTGCTTGAATAATAATTGCGACAAATGCAATACAAAAAGTAACGTGCGATATAAAAATAGTTAATTGTCCTCTAGATGATGGAAATCCAATTACATTATTTAAGCTTATAAAAAAAAGTAACATTGAAAGACCTAAAATTAATTCTGGTAAAACCAAAGGTGTTGAAGAAAGAAAAATATAGAATGATTTAAAAGGAATTTTTCTTATTCTTACAAGTGAATATCCAATCATAACTCCTAAAATTGTAGCAAAAGTTGCAGACAAAGCTGCAATTTTAATACTAATAATAAATGCCTCAATTATTTGTTCATTATTAAACAATTCATTGTACCATCTTAAAGAAAATCCTTTCCAAACCATTACTCTCTTATTTTCATTAAATGAGTAAAAAATTAAAACTAAAATTGGGAAATATAAAAAAAATAAACCTAAAAAAATAACTGTACTTTTGATTAAACTAGATTTCATTTTTTTGACTCCAACGAGAATAAAGTATTTGAAAAATAACAATTGGCAAAACCAAAATAATAATTCCACTAAAAGCTAAAGCACTAGCACCGGGCCAATTTCTATTAACAAAGAATTCCTCCCATAATATTTTTCCATAATACAATCTATCACTACCACCTAACATTTCAGGTATAATAAATTCTCCAACAACAGGTATAAAAACTAATAATGATCCAGCAACAATTCCTGGAACAGACAAAGGAAGAATAACTTTAAAAAAGGTTTTAATACGATTTAATCCTAAATCTTTTGATGCTTCAATTAAATTTAAGTCAAATTTATTTAAGTATCCATAGAGTGGTAAAATCATCAAAGGTAAATAAGTGTATACAATTCCCATGATGACAGCATATTGATTGTATAATAATTGAAGTGGTTCTGATATTATGCCTAGGTTTAGAAATATTACATTTAAAATTCCATTATTCTGTAAAATTATTTTCCATGCATATACTCTTAATAAAAATGATGACCAAAATGGAATAACTACTAAAACTAATAGGATATTTCTTAATCTGATATTTGATGTCGCAATATAAAAAGCTAATGGGAACCCAATAAGTAAACAAAAAAAAGTAGATATTAGAGCTAGTATCAAAGAGTTTACAAAAGATCCAATGTAGTAATAATCACTAAATATATAAACATAGTTTTCAAATGTAGTATTGATCTTAAATCCATTATCAAAAAGAAAAATATCTTGATAAGGAGGCATCCCCCATTCTGATACCGAAATTGATATTTTAAAAATTATAGCTAATGGTATAAAAAAAAATAGAACAAGCCAAAAATAAGGACTAAAAACAAAATATTTTTCAAATAATTTATTTTTCAATTAATCCTCTAAAACCTTAATTGATTCACTTTCCCAAGTACAAATGACTTTCTCCCCTTTTGGGAAATTATAATTTGAGTTGGAGTTAAAATTCTGATCTAAAACTGAAATTATCATATTTTTAATTTTAATTTCATAACGTGTAAAGCTTCCCAAATATGATTTTTCTAAAATTTCTCCACTAAAGGAATTAAATGAACTTGTTTTCAAATTATTTATTGATTGTATTTTTATTTTCTCTGGTCTTAGTAAAATATTAGTTTTTGTATTTTTTAATTCTTTGTTTAATTTAAAATTTATACCTAAATCATCAGAATAAAAATTTTCATCTTTCTTATAAATCTCAATTATATTTGCAATTCCTATAAAATTGGCAGTATAAAGACTTTTAGGATTTTCATAAATCTCTTCAGGGCTAGAACATTCCAAAATAAGACCATTCTTCATTATTGCCATTCTATCAGATAAGGACATTGCTTCTTCCTGATCATGGGTGACAAAAACAAATGTAATTTTTAGTTTCTTTTGGAGTGTTGTTAACTCTAATTGTGTTTTTGATCTTAGTTTTTTATCTAGTGCCGCAAGAGGTTCATCTAATAATAATAACTTAGGTTTTTTTATTAAGCACCTTCCAAGGGCAACTCGTTGCTGCTCTCCCCCTGATAATTGCTTAATTCTTCTATTTAATAAATGTTCAATAGATAAAAGTTCGGCAATATTTCTTACATTTATTTCAATTTCTTTTTGAGTAAAGTTTTCTTTTATTCCAAAAGCTAAATTATTAAATACATTTAAATGAGGAAATAAAGCATACGATTGAAACATATAGTTTAATGGCCTATCAAAAGGCTCAAGGTTTGTTATGTCTATTCCATCGAGTATTACACGTCCTGTATCCGGCTTCTCAAATCCGCCTAATATTCTTAGTAAGGTAGTTTTGCCTGAACCAGAAGATCCTAAGAGACCAAAAAATTCAGATTTTGATATATTTAAATTAATATTTTCTAAAACTTTGTTATCTCCAAAGGATTTAGAAATATTTTCAATTACAAGAAAATTATTATCCATCTTAAATCAGCACTAATATTAATATATTAGTGCTGAAATGAAGTATATTTTTTAATTTGCTTTAAACTTATTAAAATATTTAGTTGATAATTTAGATTTTTTCGGAGAGTCTGCAGTATCAGCAAAAAGCATACTTAAAGTTGCTTCATCTGGATAAATAGCAGGATCTTCAAAAATTTCAGGATCAACTAGTTCATTGGCTGCTTTATTTGGATTTGAATACCAAACGTAATTTGTAATATCAGCAGCAACTTGAGGTCTTAAAATATAATTTATAAATTTGTGTGCATTCTCAACATTTTTTGCATCAGCTGGAATAGCCATCATATCAAACCATATTACAGTTCCTTCAGATGGAATTGAGTACCAAGCTTCTACTCCATCTGCAGCTTCATCTGCAGCTAGAAAAACATCACCTGACCAACCCATAGTTAAACAGATCTCTCCATTTGCTAAATCATCGATATATTGAGAAGAATCAAAATATCTTATGTAAGGTCTTATTTGCTGTAACATTTCAAGAGCAACCTCATAATCTTTCTCATCCTCTGTATAAGGATCTTTTCCAACGTATTTTAAAGCGATTTCCATAACCTCTGTAGGAGCATCCAACATTGCGATTCCACAATCTGCATATTTTGATGCAATAGCTGGATCAAACAAAATGCTCCAACTTGTAATATCATTTTCATCAACTTTATCAGTATTATAGCCAATACCTGTAGTACCATACATATAATTTATCGAGTATTGACCTCCTGGATCATGTGCATCAATTTTTGCTAGTACATCGGGATCTAAATTACCAATGTTTGAAAGTTGAGCCTTATCAAGTTTTTGAAAAACTCCAGCCTTGATTTGATTTTCTAAAAAAGAGCCTGAAGGCACCACAATATCATAACCTGAACCACCAGCTAAAAGTTTAGCTTCAAGAACTTCGTTTGAATCAAACACATCATAAGTTACATCAATGCCAAATTCATTTTCGAAATTTTCAATTGTATCTTCGGCAATATAGTCAGACCAATTGTAAATAAATAATTCTTCTTTAGCCTGAGCTGAAAAAGAAATTAAAACTAATAGAGATATAAAATACTTAAGCATTATTCCCCTCCTAAATAAAAATTACATTAAATAAAATAAATTAAAAATCGAGAATTTTTTTATATAGATCGGGCCTTCTGTCTCTAAAGTTACCCCATAATTTTCTATATTCTCTTGAAATTAACAAGTCTAAAGTCGCAGTTATTATTCCCTCATCCTTATCATTCATACGATTTATTACATTTCCAAGATGATCCAATATAAATGAATTACCATAAAAATTTAATTCAATATCTGCTTCGACCTCCTTCCCTATTCTATTTGAAGTTATTATAGGGATTTGATTTGCAGCAGCATGTCCTACCATTGTATTAATCCAATGATCTTTTGAATTTAATTCAGGCATGTGTGGCTCAGAACCAATTGCTGATGGATATAAAATTAAATCTGCACCTTTCAACGTTAGTATTCTTGCACATTCAGGAAACCACTGATCCCAACAAATTGCACAGCCAACTTTTGCTAGAGGGGTGTCAAAAACCATAAAACCTGTGTTGCCTTTTTCAAAATAATACTTCTCATTATATCCAGGCCCTTCAGGGATGTGGGATTTATTATAGACTTCACTTATTTTACCTAATGAATCAATCATAACTAAAGAGTTAAAAAATTTATTTTCCTTTTTTTGAAAAAAACTAATTGGTAATGAAATTTTTTTATTTTTACAAATATTAGATAATTTTTCAAACATTGGATTAGAAGGAAAATCAATTGCAAGATTAAAAAATTTATCATTTTTTGTTGAACAAAAATAATAATCTTGAAATAATTCTTGCAGAAGTAAAATATCAACATTTTCATTTGATGCTTTTTCAACTAAATTAATTGCTTTATTTAAATTAGCATCAAAGTCTCCTTTAATAGCCTTGAATTGTGATGTTGCTACTTTTACTTTCATATTTTTGGTACATTCATTGTTATACAATGAATATTTCCACCACCATAATTTATATTTTCTGTTTCCAACATCATAATTTCTCGATTGGGGAATAACTTTTCAAAAGTTAATTTTACCTCATTATCTTCCTTAACATTGAATTTAGGTAAGATAATTTTATTTTTACTGAAATAGAAATTTATATATGAGCTAATAATATTCTTATTATTAATCTTTTTTCTTGTAGGTAAAGGAACTTCAATTAAATCAAATGTCTGATTAGTATCTCTAAAAAATTTAATAAGATCAGCTTTGTTTTTTTCTAATATTTCATAATTAGGATCTAATTTGTGAGTTGTGGCAATTAAATATTGATTTTTTCCTATCGGGCATAATAAATTATCAACATGACCATCTGTATCATCCTCCATTAGTCCATTTTCAAATAAAAAAATATAATTTAAGTCAAACAAGAACTTTAATTCTTTAATAATATATTCACTATTATGTTTTTGTTTTCTATTTTTATTAAATATTACATTTTTAGTGCTAAATAAATTTTTTTTATCATCATAAGTTATTGCTCCTCCTTCAATAACTAAGTCAGAAATTTTTGTTGGGATATTTAAATAGTTTGAAATAAATTTTGATATTTTATTATCATTTAAATAATCTGGATACTTTCCATATCCATTAAATTCAAAGCTAATTGATTTTAATTTTTCATTTTCGTTATAAAAAATTGGTGCAATATCTCGCATCCAAGAGTCATCTAATTTACATTCTATAATATCTATATTTTTATGATCAGTTTTATTTTGAATTTCATTAATGTCTTCTTTATTTGACAAAACAATAACATGCTCAGTTTTTGCAATTTCATTAATTACATTTGCAACTTCATCTCTAGCCTTATTGATAATTTTACCATATAGGTCTTTATTACATGGCCAAGCAATCAAACAATATTGGTGTTCATGCCATTCAGGAATTAGTTTCATAAAATTTAAAAATATGTATAATTATTTCATGTCTAAAGATGAAGTAAAATTCACTGAAATGAAACATGGTGATAAAGAAGATTATGAACTTCTTGCTAATTTTGAAGATAAATTTATTGAAGGTACAGCTGATAGAATAGTTAGAGTGCTAGAAAGTTTAGACAATTCTTTAGGTGGCTATAAGGTATCTAGATTAGAGCACTCTCTTCAAACTGCATCAAGAGCGTTACGTGAACAAGCTTCTGAAGAAATGGTGGTGGCTTCCTTATTGCATGATATAGGTGATGAAATTGCACCTCTTAATCATTCTGAACTTGCCGCTGCAGTATTAAAACCTTTTGTTTCTGAAAAAACAAGATGGATTGTAGAACAACACGGTTTGTTTCAAGCCTACTACTATAATCATTATTATGGAAAAGATAGAAATCTAAGAGATAAATTCAAAGGTCATGAATTCTTTAAAGACACTATAGATTTTTGTGAAAGATGGGATCAAGCATCATTTGATCCAAATTATGATACAATTCCTCTAAAAGAATTTGTTCCAATGGTTCAAAGAATATTTAATAGAACACCTTATAGAAATTTATAATTATTTTTTTAACTTGTTGATTAGAGTAAGGTTACCTGGATCAAAGTTATTTTTATTTTCTTGAACAAATTTATCTATATCTTTTTGTTTTTCTAATTCTAATTCAGAAACTTTTCTAATATTTAAATCAACATATAAAGAACAAACCTCTGTTGTTGCTGCTCTGTAACCTTCAAGTTTATGTGTCATTTCTAATTTATAAATTAATCTTTTTTTATCCCTATCAAGAAATAACAAATTAATATCTACTTCATCACCCTCTTTCACTTCTTTGTCATAAGTTGTGTGTGACTCTACGGCAAAAGTAGTTTTCTTCTCTGTTTTTGCAGAAGTTTCACCCATATTAAATTTTTGTAAAAGAACTTCCCATCCAGCATCAAAAAGATGAATATAAAATGCCAAATTCATATGACCATTGTAATCGGTCCATTCTTTTTTTACTCTTCCTGAATTTAAATATATCTTCATTGTTTTTCTTTATTAATTCAAAAAATATAGTAGTTTAAAATAATGAATAATGAAGTAATAATTTCGTGTGCTGTAACAGGATCTGGTGATACAGCTGGTAAACATCCTGAATTACCTATAACACCAAAACAAATTGCTGATGCTTCAATTGAAGCTGCCAAAGCGGGTGCAGCAATAGCTCATGTACATGTAAGAGAACCTGATGGCAAACCTTCTAGAAATTTAAGTTATTATAAAGAAGTGGCTGATAGAATTCGCTCTACTGAAACTGATGTAGTTTTAAATTTTACTACAGGTATGGGTGGTGATTTTGAAGTTGGAACAGGTAAAGATCCTTTAAATCCCTTGGGAGCAAATACAGATATGATCGATGCATTAAGCAGATTAGAACATGTTGAAGAGTTATTGCCTGAAATTTGTACTTTAGACTGCGGATCACTAAATTTTGGTGACTCAAACATGACATTTATTCATACACCGATACAACTAAGAACTGCAGCAAAAAAAATGCAGGAGCTTGGAGTGAAACCAGAAATGGAAGCTTTTGAAATGGGTCATTTATGGTTTGCTAACCAACTTTATAAAGAAGGTTTAATTGATGGTCCTCCTTTTTATCAAATATGCCTTGGCATACCTTGGGGATCACCTGCAACAACGAGCGCAATGAAAGCTATGGCTGAAATGGTACCTTCTGAAGGTATTTGGTCTGGATTTGGAATAGGAAGATCACAAATGCCTATGGCTGCACAGGCAGTTATTTTGGGAGGAAATGTTCGTGTAGGACTGGAGGATAATCTTTATTTAAAGAAAGGAGTTTTTGCATCAAATGCACAGTTGGTTGAAAAGGCCAGATGTATTGTTGAAGATATGGGGGCATCTATTTTATCCCCGCAACAGACAAGAGAAAAATTAAAACTAAAAAAACATTTTTAATTTGAAAAATATTGCTGTCATTGGAACTGGTGTAATTGGTACCGGCTGGATACTTAGATTTCTCGCTTATGGTATAAAAGTCAAAGCATTTGATAAAAATTCTCAGCAATTAAATTTTCTAAAAGATGAAATAACAAGAACAAATTTAATTATAAAAAAATTATATAATACCAAAATCAATTTCAAAAATTTGGAGATCGTAGACAATATTGAGGAAGCAGTGAAAAATGCAGATTTAATTCAGGAAAATGTACCTGAACGACTTAATTTAAAAAAAGATGTTATAAAAAATATAAGTAAATATTCACCCTCAAATTCAATAATTGCTTCAAGTTCATCTGGTTTACTTCCATCAGATTTACAATCAAAATGTATTAATCCAAAAAGATTAATCATAGCTCATCCCTTTAACCCTGTATATATTCTCCCCTTGGTTGAGATTGTAAAAGGTAAAAAAACTACAAATTTATATCTTAATAAAGCAAAAAAATTTTATCAAAAAATTAAAATGAAAACATTATTGGTAGAAAAAGAATTACCAGGCTTTTTATCTGATAGATTGCAAGAAGCTTTGTGGAGAGAGGGGTTACATATTGTAAATGATGGATATGCTTCAACAAAAGATTTAGATGAAGCAATAACTTATGGTCCTGGTATGAGATGGGCTCTAATGGGAACTTTTTTGACATTTCACTTAGCAGGAGGAGAAATGGGTATGAAACATATGCTAGATCAGTTTGGACCAGCATTGAAACTTCCATGGACTAAACTCAAATCTCCAAAACTAACAAAAACACTTAAAGAAAAAATCATTAAAGGCACAAAAAAACAATCAAAGAATTATTCTATAAAAGATTTAAGTAATATAAGAGATAATTTCTTAATAGATTTGCTAGAATTAAAGAAAAAATATAAATTATAATTATGACAATAATTTCAAAATATGTAGCTTTAAAAAATTATATACCAACTGGGTTACCTAAAGAAGAAGATTTTGAAATTAAATCTAAAACTTTAGAATTAGATGAAACAAATAATATTCATGTTCTTAATTCATGGATATCAGTTGATCCGTATATGAGAGCAAGGATGACAGAACGTAAAAATTATAAACCACCCTTTTTACTAGGCGAGGAAATGGAAGGTTATGCAATTGGGTCAGTCCAAAAATCAAAAGATTCACAATTTAAAGAAGGAGATGTTGTTTTCAGTAATTTTGGAATGAGAGATAACTTCGTTTGCAAAGGCGGTGATTTAAAAAAAATAAAAAATTCCAATCTTCCATTACAAACTTATCTAGGACCTTTGGGAATGACAGGGCAAACTGCATATATTGGTCTTTTTAATCATGGGAATATACAAAAGGGACAAAGTATTCTTGTATCTTCAGCAGGTGGAAGTGTTGGTTCAACAGTTTGTCAAATTGCAAAAAATTTAGGATGCAAAGTATATGCTAGTACTGGATCAGATGAAAAAGTTGATTGGTTAAAAAATGAATTAAATGTTGATGTAGCATTTAATTATAAAAAAATTGATAACCTTGTTCTTCACTTAAAAGAAGTTTGTCCTGAAGGATTTGACATATACTTTGATAATGTAGGAGGTGATTTTTTAGAGTCTGCAATTTTTCGAATGAAAAATTTTGGAAGAATTATTATTTGCGGAAGGATTTCTCAAATGAATTCAACTTCTGCTCCTTCTGGATTAAAAAATATGGCGCACGTATTAGTAAAAAGATTAACTATAAAAGGTTTTTTAATTTTTGATCATGAAAATGATAATGAGCCTTTTGAAACTGATATGCGAAATTGGCTTTCAGAAGGAAAAATAAAATTTAAAGAAACAATTTATGAAAATATAGAAAATGCTCCTAAAGCATTTATAGATCTACTTAATGGTAAAAATTTAGGTAAAATGTTAGTCAAAATTTAACTAAATTGTAACGTATGGCGACGTCCCTCGATATTTTATATCTAATTTAAGTTCTTTATCAATTGGAGGAAAAGCTCTTTGCTGACATTCCACTCTAGGGCATATCCTGCAAGAAACTCCAATTGGCATTTGTAATTTTTTATTATTTAGATCAATTCCTTCAGAATAAATTAGATCTTTAGCATATTTCATATCACAACCTAGACCAATCGAAACAAAACTTTTAGGCATTCCATGTTTTTCAATTCCTTTCTCAAAAGCTCTTGCGATACAAAAATATACTCGTCCATCTGGCATTTTAGATATTTGAGGATGAATTTTTCCAGGATTTAAAAAAGCAGTATAAACATTCCATCTAGGACAAGAACCTCCATGTCTTGGTATATGAATACCAGATAAAGAAAATCGCTTTGAGACATTTCCAGCAATATCTGTTTTTAAAAAATGAAATGGCACTCCTTCGTTTCCAGGTCTTTGAAGATTTGTTAATCTATGTGTAACTTGTTCAAAACTACAAGCATAATGATGCATCAAAATTTCTACATCATATTTATGTAATTTAGCACTCTTTAAAAAATCGTTATAAGGCATCATAAAAGCAGCAGCATAATAATTTAGTAAAGATAGTTTAAGCAAAGGTTCTACTTCTTCTGATTCGACGTTATTATCTTTAATAACTTTATTGATAACATCATTAGCCTCTAAATAAGCAACTTGTGATGCTAAATGAAAGTTTCTTGATGTATAAGTTAACATTTCAGAAAGATAAAAAATCTTTGAATATTCATCAAATCTTTTAACTATTTTTTCATCTTCGTTTATGGTTACTATTTTTACTTCAATTCCATGTTTTTCTTTGAGATAAAGTGATAATTTAGATCCAGAACCAATGTTAGGTCCAGTTTCAAGACCTATTTCTTTTCTTAGATTTTCAGAACTTACTTCTAAATCATGAAAATAATTTTTATTTTCTTGAAGAATATCTGAAACGATTTCTACAGGTAGTCTTGTTGGTTTTTCAATTTGATTTGCATTGACATCCATCGTTTCAAGTCGATTTTGCATATCTTCTTTAAAACTTTTAAAAGAATCATTTATTGTCAGTAATGCTTTAGCTATGTTAGGATTTGAACCAATGAAGTCACTTGTGTCGTGATTGGTTATCTTTAAATCATCAAAAATCTCATTGCTTAAAACATCCATTACGTCTGAAAGAAGTCGTTTGCTAGATTCTGTTGAGAAGTCTTTAATTGATAAATCTAATTTATCAGCTGCTTTAATTAGTAAGGAAAGTGGTATTTTTCTTTTTCCACTTTCAATTAAATTTAAATAACTAGGAGATATTCCAATAGTTTTTGATAATTCAGCTTGTGAAAAACCTTTGCTTATCCTTTGCTTTTTTAACCTTGGGCCAAAATTTATGTCAGATTCAATATTCATTTACAAAATTTACAAAATTAATAAATTCAAAGTAATTTTCTTTACATTAAAACTAAGAAAAACTCTAGTTTTTTTTTATTTTATAATGTATTTGTAAAATCTGTAAATATGAATAGTAAATTAACAGAAAATATTAATAACCAAAAAGACAGCCTAGAGCAGAGTTCTATTGAGAAGAAGGTTCTTGAAGGATCTATAGACTCAAATTATGACCTTAATCTTGCTGATGGTATCGAAGCATACTACAGCGAAAGATACGGTTGGACTCTTAGAAGAAAAACGATCTAATTAAATTAGTTTTTATCTCTCTAACTAACGGCACTATTTATTTGGTCGTAAGCTTTTTCAGCAATCATAATAGTTGTTGCATTTAAATTAGCACTAACAATATCTGGCATTACAGAAGCATCAATAACTCTTAAATTTTGAATTCCATGAACTTTTAGGTCTTGGTCTACAACTGAAGTTTTGTCCTCACCCATTTTATTTGTGCATGACGGATGATACGCAGATTCAGATGTATTTTTAATAACTTCATCTAATTCATTTTGATTAGATACATTCTTCCCAGGCCTAATTTCTGTGCCAACATATTCTTTAAGTGCTTTTTGAGACAAAATTTTTTTAGCAATTCCTACACCTTCTCTCATTTGTTTTAAATCGTCTTCATGCTTAAGATAATTAAATTGTATTTTAGGATCATCTTTATAGTTATTTGTTTTTATTTTAACAAACCCCCTACTTTTTGGTCTATTTGGACAAACATGAAATTGAAAAGCTTCAAAATTAGGATTTTCTAAACCATGATTAATAACTAAGTAGGGAAAAAAATGAAATTGTAGGTTTGGGTGAGTATATGATTTGTTAGATTTAACAAAACCTCCTAATTCTAAGTGTGAGTTTGCTAACCTACCTTTTTTAAATAAAAACCATTTTGATCCTTCTATCGCTTGATAGATAAAATTTGTTGCTAAAGAATGTAATGTTTCATTTTTTTTAGATTTACATTGAATATACATCTCTAAATGATCTTGTAAATTTTCTCCCACCCCAACTAAATTATTAATTACTTCTATTCCCAAGCTTTTAAGATACGTTTCATTACCTATTCCGGATAATTGAAGAATTTTAGGTGAATTAATTGAACCAGCACAAAGTATAACTTCTTTATTGGCTAAATAATTATTGGTTATATTTTTTTTAATCGTTTCAACACCAATTGCAGTTTTATTTTTAAAAAGAATTTTTTTAACATCAATATTATTTATTATTCTTAGATTTTTTCTATTTTGGATTGGCTCTAAATATGCCTTAGCAACACTTTGTCTTACACCTTTGTTTATTGTTACATCAAAAGTTCCAAAACCTTCCTTATCAATACTGTTAGAGTCATTAAATATTTTATATCCAGCTTCTTGTGCAGCTTCTAAAACTTTTTTAAATAGAGGATATTTTTTATCTATGTTTGATTTATTTACTATTAATGGACCCTCTTTACCTCTTACATTACTATCATGAGACCAGGTTTCTAATTTTTTAAAAAAAGGTAAAACTTTTTCATATGACCAATTAGTTAAACCACTTGAAGACCATCTATCAAAATCCTCTTTATGACCTCTAGCGAAAACCATTCCGTTATGCGAAGAGCATCCTCCGATCATTTTACCTCTTGGACAATATAAAGATCTATTATTTAGAAACGGCTCAGGCTCAGTATAATATTTCCAATTATATTTTGGGTCATGCATTGCATATAGAAGTGCACTTGGCATATCAACTTTCCAGGTTTTACTGGATGGGCCAGCTTCTAATAAAATTACAGAATTCTTTGATTGTGAAGACAATCTGTTAGCTAAAACACAACCTGCTGACCCAGCTCCAACAATGATGTAGTCAGCGTTTTTATCCACTAATTCATTCTTTCAGTATTTCCATCGACAGTCATGATTTGACCAGATACATTTTCTGAAGCATCGCTCAATAAAAATAATGCCATTTCTGCAATATCTTCTTTTTCTACAAATGTGTTTAATGAAACCATTGACTCTAATTCTTTTCTTACTTTTTTATTTGAAGAATTTATTAATTTAGCTTTTGCATTTATTACCCTATCCATTCTATCGCCATTAACAGAACCAGGACAAATTGCATTCACACGTATTTTAAATTTTCCTAATTCAACTGCTAATGTTTTAGTTAATCCAATTACTGCCCATTTACTTGATGCATATGGTGAACGTTGAGCAAAACCATATAATCCTGCAGTTGAAGATAAATTAATAATAGATCCTTTTTTAGAATTTTTTAAAAATGGAATAGCAAATTTTGTGAAATAAAAATGTGAACTTAAATTGGTTTTAATCGTGTTATCCCATTCATCTATTGAAATATTCTGAAGATACTTTGTAGGTCCTGCAATACCAATATTATTTATTAATCCATCTATTTTTTTTAACTTATTTAGTGAAGTAAAATATTCTTTTATATCTTTTGGATTTGTGCAGTCTAAGTGTTTAGCAAATATTTTATTACGATATTTTTTGTTTAAATTTATTTTATCAACTTTTGATTTATTTATATCAGATAAATATACTTTTCCACCTGAACTGATTATTTTATTTGCTATAGCAAAACCTAAGCCATCTGCACCAGCAGAAATAATATAATTTTTTTTACTAAGATTAATTTTCATTTATTGAATATTATCTATCTCTTTTTTAGAAATATATCCAATAGTTTTACCTTTATTGTCAGTAACTACTATTGTTAAGTTGTCTTCAAGAATTTTATTTTTAAAATTTTTTAGTTTTATATTTTGATTTACTTTGTAAATAGAACCTAATGTTAAATTATCTTTATTAAAATTGCTCTCAATTATCATTATATTTTTTGCTTCTAGATTATCTATTCTATTTTCTTTGCTAGAAAAAAAATTAAGTAAAAATTTAAATATATTCATTATTTAAAATATAGATTTACTAGGAAGATCTTTTATTCAGAAGATTGGTTAGCCAATCAGGATCCATTTCTGGGACTGAAGACAATAAAAGTTCTGTATAATCAGGATATGGTGGATTTAAAATTTTACTTTTCAAACCCTGTTCCACTACCTCACCTTGATACATAACAACTATTTCATCTGAGATTGCTTTAACT
Source organism: uncultured Alphaproteobacteria bacterium (assembly GCA_902622475.1). Classification (GTDB taxonomy): domain Bacteria; phylum Pseudomonadota; class Alphaproteobacteria; order HIMB59; genus CACPNW01. The sequence goes on from CACNPW010000003.1 coordinate 53,761, forward strand.
GTTGCTATATCGTGAGTAATAAAAATATAAGTTACTCCAAGCTCTTTTTGTAATTTTTGGAGTAATTTTAATATTCCTTCTTGAACAATTTGATCTAGCGCTGATGTCACTTCATCACAAATAATTAAATCTGGGTTAGCCGCTAAAGCTCTTGCAATGCATATTCTCTGTTTTTGACCTCCAGATAATTCGGATGGTAATCTATCTAAAAAAGTTTCATCTAGCTCAATCATTTTTAATAATTCAATAACTTTTGCTTCTCTTTCTTTCCCTTTTATGCCTTGATAAAATTCTATTGGTCTTCCTATTATTTCATCAACAGTTTGACGGGGGTTCATTGCAGTGTCAGGCATTTGAAAAATTATTTGAATTCTTCTTAATTCTTCTTTTGACCTTTGCTCAAGTTTTGGAGACAATTTTTTTCCATCAAAAATTATTTCTCCTTTTAATTGAGGAAGTAAGCCTGTAATTACTCTTGCTGTTGTTGATTTTCCTGATCCACTTTCACCAACTATAGCTACTGTTTTACCTTTAGGAATATCTATAGAAACATTGTGTAAGACCTTTGATGAACCATATGCTGCATCAATATTTTTAATAGACAACATATAATCTTCATTTGTTTCTTCAGGCTTGATCAGTGATCTTACTGACCATAGAGATTTAGTGTATTCTTCTTTTGGGTTTGAAAGCATATCTCTTGTTTCAGCTTCTTCAACTTCTTCACCGTATCGCAAAACTTTTATTCTATCAGCCATTTGCGCAACTACGGCTAAATCATGGGTAATATAAATTGCTGCTGTATTAAATTTATCTACTATAGATCTCATAGCAGATAATACTTCAACTTGAGTTGTTACATCTAAAGCTGTTGTGGGTTCATCAAATATAATTAACTCTGGTCTTGGGGACATAGCCATTGCAGTCATTATTCTTTGTAGTTGCCCTCCAGATACTTGATGTGGGTATCTATCTCCTATATTTTCCGCATCTGGAAGCTGTAGTGATTCATAAAGTTGAACCGCATCTTTTTTTAATACATCCGTTGGATTTATCTTTAATCTATTAGCAGCACTTATTGTTTGGTCCATTAATCTATGAGCAGGATTAAAAGATGCTGCTGCTGATTGAGCAACATAAGATATTTTAGTTCCCCAAATTTTTCTCTTTTCAAATTCAGTTAGTTTAGCGAGGTCTATGCCGTTAAAATTAATTTCCCCCTTTATTATCTTACAACCTGGTTGGGTATAGCCCATTGCAGCTTTACCCATAGTAGATTTTCCGGCACCACTCTCTCCTATTAATCCTAGTATTTCTCCTCTGTGTAAAGTCAAATCTACACCTTTTAAAATTTTATGCCATCTCTCATCTGAAAATCCATCAATATGGATATTTTTCATTTCAAGCAGGAGTTCTTTAGATTTATTTGACGTCATCTTTTAATCCGCTAGTAATGTAAAGATACCAATCAACAACAAAATTAATTGATACACAAAGTAAAGCAATTGCAGCAGCTGGAATTAATGGTGTTAAACCTGCTGTTATATCATATTGTGCATATTGAATAAGTATTGCATTTTCCCTCACCATTGATGCCCAATCTGCTGAAGGGGGTTGAATGCCAATTCCTAAAAAACTTAAACTAGATATTGTAAAAATTATAAATATGAACCTTAAACCAAACTCAATAATCAAAGGTGAAGCTATATTAGGAAGTATTTCTCTGAAAATAATATATGATAAATTTTCACCTCTTAATCTCGCGACCTCTACATATTCTAGAACAACTTGACCAACAGCAACTGATCTTGATATTCTAAAAAATCTAGTTGACTCCAAAATTCCTAAAATGACAATTAAATTAAAATTAGTAGGTCCAAAAACTGATAAAAGTATAAAAGTAAAAATCATTACAGGTATAGCCATAAGCGTGTCTACTATTCTACTTAATAGCTGATCTAAATACCTTCTATCCAGAGCAGCTATAATTCCAAATACTGTTCCAATTCCTAAAGCAATAAAAGTAGCCAATAAACAAATACCAATTGTATTTCTTGCAGCATAGATAATGCGAGAAAAAATATCTCTTCCAATTTGATCAGTACCAAATATATGACCATCACCCCAAGGAGCATAAGCTACTGGGAATATTTCTGCTTCTCCATGTGGAGCAATTAAGGGAGCAAATATTGCAGCAAAAAAATATATAAATAGTACAATCATACCAAACCAAGCTGAGATTGGAGCTTTTGATAAGGCAATTTTTAATCTTTCTAATCTAGTTCTTCTTTTAATTAAATTTGCAACTTCACTTTTTGCAGAATAAGATAAATTTTCGCTCATTTTGGGTATAGTAACCTTGGGTTAGAAATAATTCCGATCAAGTCAGCAATTAAATTTAATATTACATACGTTGATGCAAAAATTAATGCACAAGCTTGAACAACGGGTAAATCTCGATTATAGACTGATCCGACCATCAACCTACCAATACCTTGATAGTTGAAAACATATTCAACAACAACTGAGCCAATCAACATATAAGCTAAGTTTATTGCAATTACTTGAGAAATAGGTGCCCAAGCATTTGGAAGTGCGTGTTTAACAATTACCTCGTATCTAGAAGCTCCCGATAATTTTGCCATTTCAATATATTCACTTGATAAGATATTTATTATCGCTGACCTTGTCATTCTCATCATGTGACCCATAGTAATTAAAGTCAAAGTAAAAACTGGAAGAGCAGTCCTGTAAAATCTTTCAGCCAAAGTTGAAGCTTCATCCACATTAGAAATAGTTGGAAAAACTGGAAACAGTGTCGCTAGTAAAAGAATAAAAATATAGGCTGTAAAAAATTCTGGTGAAGATACGGTTACTAAGCTAACTCCAGTTGCTGACCTATCATAATAAGAGTTTCTATATAATGCTGCTGAGATACCTAAGATTAAAGATAGAGGAATAGCCAACATGGCAGCAACCCCTGTTAAAAATAATGTATTCTTTAATCTAGGGACAATTAAACCAACAACTTCTCTAGACCTATCACCTTGATCCCCTTGAACTTTAGATCTTCCAGAGAAAGAACTACCAAAATCTCCTTGAAAAACATTTCCTAACCAATCAAAATATCTTGTTACTGGAGGTTTATCTAAACCCAATTCTGCTCTTAGGGCTTTTACTGCAGATTTTGTTGCACTTTGACCTAATATTTCCGTGGCAAAGTCTCCCGGTAAAAAAGAGAATGTACTAAATATTATTACCGAAAATGCAAAAACTGTAACTAGACCAAGGCTAAGCCTTAACAAAATTGTTCTAAATATTGGATGAATTCTACTAATATTACCCTCCTTAAAGATACAATCTTAATTCTTAAAGTTTTGTCTAAATTAGGTCAACATGTAAGCTAAAATAATAATTTATACGTTGAATAAAAACGTTATATATGTTTTTATATATTAACTTAAGTTTGTTTTTTGTTAAATTTCTAGAAATTATGAACAAAAATCTTAGGTTTTTGTTCAATTATAAGGGAGGACAAATGAAAAATAAGAAAATAGACAAATACATTGAAGAACAGTCTTCAAAGCTAACAAAAGGGCTTATTGATAGAAGACAGTTCATGATGTCTGTCCTTGCTACTGGGGTCACGCTCCCAATTGCATTATCATTAGCAGATAAAGCAGTTGCAGCTACACCAAAAAAAGGTGGACATTTAAGATGGGGTAATAGTGCAGCAGATGCAACTGATACTCTTGATCCAGCAACTTATCAGAGCTCATTTATGCAAGCTACTGCTTGGTCATATCAGAACTGTCTAACTGTTGTTGATTCAGATCACACAATTGTTGGAGAGCTTGCTGAGTCAATTGAATCAGATGATGCTCAAACTTGGGTATATAATCTTCGCAAAGGTGTTGAATTCCATAATGGTAAATCAATGACAGCAGAAGATGTTGTGCTCAACTATCAGTATCATATGAATCCAGATACTGCTTCGGCA
>CACNPW010000004.1 GCA_902622475.1 uncultured Alphaproteobacteria bacterium
ATGGCATCAAATTTGAAAGCTCAGAAGAACTTACCCAAGAAGTTTTAAGCACTATTTGGGTAAAATCAAACTTATATGACGCAAAAAAATCAGCTCTTTCAACATGGGTTTTTACTATAGCAAGAAACAAAAAAATAGACTTTTTCAGGAGAAATTCAAAAATAGATTTCAAGGAAGAGGACATAAGAGACTTTTTATACCAAGACAGAGAAGTTGATCTGGTTAAGGAAAATGAAGCAAAAAAACAGATAGAGAAAATAAATATGGAGCTAGATGAACAGCAAAAAATAATGATAAAAATGAACTTTTTCGAAAATAAAAGTCATAAAAAAATTGCTGATGAACTTGAAATTCCTATAGGGACAGTTAAATCTAGAATAAGGCATATTTTAACAAAAATGCAGAGATTTTTAACATGAACGGAACAGTAGTAAAAAACCAGCTAATATACGATTTTGCATCAGGAATTTTAGGTCCTGCCAAATCTTTATTCGCTTCCACATATCTTCAATTAAACTCTAATGCGTCTAAAATTAGTTCAACATTTGAAAATATGCTGGGCGAAAATTTAATGGAAAATGAAAATATTCAACCCAAAAATTTAAAATATACTGACTGCATTAATATGGAAAATAATATACCTGCTGCAGTTATCAAAGACCCGGTAACAAGCTTTTTTGGCGACTTAAATAACATTAGTTGGAAACAAATTTATAAAGGCTTTAATGAATTTACCGCTTCGATTGATGACAAAGATGAATTGAAACTGATTAAAATGGACCCAGGAATTTCCGTTCCTCTACACTCTCACGGGGGAAAAGAGTATATTTTAGTTTTAGAAGGAAGCTTTTGCGACGAATATGGAACATATTCTAAAGGGGATATTCAAATAAATGACCAAAAAATTAAACACACTCCAATCGCATCTAAGCAAACAGGCTGCATATGTTTAAGTATTACCGAAAAAGATGTAATCTTCTTTGGTAAGTTTGGATCGTTCTTAAATTTATTTACTTTTATTAAATCTTTTTTTAAGCAAAAATAAATCTATTATTGTATAATATTATACGTGACCAGGATTCACGTTAATTTTATAAGAGGTAAAAGAGTTGAAAGTACTCACGAAGCTAAAGTATTAGTTACAAATTTTAATGGTAGAAATTTGTTATCCACAAATAACGATGAAGATTATTTTTTTCCTCGATCTTCAGTAAAAATATTTCAAGCTATTCCTTTTGCAATGTCAAATGCAATCAAAAAATATAGATTGAATAATGCACACATAGCTTTAGCCTGTGCTTCTCATAAAGGGGAGAAGTTTCATTTAAATGAACTAGAAAAGTGGATCTCAAAATTAAATCTAAAAACAAATAATTTACAATGTGGTATTCATCAACCATTAGATAAACAAGCTTCTGAAAAAATAATACATTCTGGAAAAAAGTTTAATGAATTACATAACAATTGTGCTGGCAAACATTTAGCAATGTTAACTAGCTGTTTAGTTAATAATCATGAAATAGAAAATTATTTGGATTTTGATCATCCTCATCAAAAAAATATTAGAAAAATCTTTAATAAATTTACAGAAACTAAGTTAACTAAAAAAAATTTTGCTTTAGATGGTTGCAGTGCTCCACAATATTCATTTCAAATAAAATCTATATCTAAAGCCTTAAATAACTTAATTAAAAGTTATAATAATAAATTTGAATATACAATATCAACAAGGATATTGGTTAATTCAATTTTAAAAAATCCTAGTTATATTGGAGGAACTAAAAGCTTTGATACAAAAGTAATGATTTCTTCTAAAGGTAAAATATTTTGTAAATATGGAGCTGAAGGAGTTTTCTTATTTGCTCATTTTAAAAAAGGTATAAGCGGAGTAGTCAAAATAAAAGATGGCAATGAAAGAGCCATACCGATAATTATAGTCAACATTTTTAAAAAGTTGAAGCTTATGAATAAAACTGAATTAGAAAATTTAGAAAAAAAAGAGCAATTTTTTCTTAAGAATCACGCTGACAAAATGATTGGATATATAAATACTACAATAAAATAAGTAATAAAAATATCGTAATTAATATTGTTAAAGGCAATCTAAGAAAATAAAATGCCATTTTATTAGATTCATTAGAAAATAAAATAATGTAATCAAAAAATAGTTGAGTCAAAAGTAATAGGATTATTAAAATAAATATTATTAAAACATTAGTATTGTAGAGATTTAACAATATAATTATAACAGAGAATAAACTTGGCAAAAAACCATAGACTACAATGTGTGCAGGTGGATACTGTTTTAAATTCCAATTAATTGATCCTATGAAAACAGATATTATTAAACTGTAATAAATAATGAAATTAAATAAAACTTCTTCTTTTATTATGTAAAAATAGTATTTATCTAAAAATATTACCGCATATGGTATTAAACCAAAATATGAAATTAAAAATTGAATATTAATTTTTTTGAACATTAAATATGATTGAAAATAATATCATTTTAGAAATAGAAAATCTTTTAGAAAATAAAAAAATAATAGATAGCGAGATATTATCGAATTCATTTGGTATCAATTGCATTAAAATTATCACTGAAGATAATAAGAAATTTATTGTTAAATATTATTTTAATAAAAATGATATATTTAACGCGATAGAATCAGAAGCTGATAATCTTCTTTTTTTTAATAAACAAAATTTTAATTATTTTCCAAGTATTGTTAAGAATAGTGATAGATTTCTAATAATGTCATTCATAGATAATAATAAAGATCAGCCAAAAAAAACAAATGATGATTTGTTAAATGCTATAATTTCTATTCACTCATTAAAAAGTAAAGATTATGGTTTTAGTTTTGATACACAAATTGGTGGATTAAAACAGATTAATTCTAAGGCAAAAAATTGGAAAGAATTTTATACACATAAAAGACTATATTACATATTTGATTTAATTAATAAAAATAAGCCTATGGATAAAACAATTAACACTAAAATTGATTTATTAATTAAAAAAATAGATAATTTCATTCCAGCTAATCCAATACCATCATTATTACATGGTGACTTATGGGAAGGAAATATACTTTTTAAAAACAAAAAATTTGCAGGTTTTATTGATCCAGGATCGTTTTATGGTCACAATGAATTGGAGTTATCTTATTTAAGATGGTTTAACCCAAAATTCATTGATGATAGTTTTTTAGATAAGTATAACGACCACATAAAGATTGATAAATATTACATAGAATATGAACCAATTTATCAATTATATTATTCTTTATTAAATGTTTATTTATGGGATAGAGTTTATGTTGAGGACGTTCGTAATTTATTAGATAAAATTAAAATTTAAAAAGATTAAACACAAGGATTTGGATCTGATAAATGAATTTCTTCAATCTCTTTTAGTGTTTCTTTTGGTAAGGATATTTCTATACTATCTATGTTTTCTTTAAGTTGTTCCATATTTGTAGCTCCAATTATATTGCTGGTTACAAATGGACGATCATTTACAAAAGCGTTTGCAAAAGTAGATGGGGGGATACCAAGTTTATTTGCAAGATTAAAGTATTTTTCAATTGCTATCTCTCCCCTTTCAGTGTGATGTCTAGAAAATCTTCTCGGCCAGAGAGTATACCTAGCATTTCTTGGATTTTTTCCTTTAATATATTTTCCACTTAATCTTCCGCCAGCTAGTGGTGAATATGCGAGTAAGCCACAATTTTCTCTAATAGAAACCTCGGAATTATGAATGTCAAATACTCGGTTAACCAAACTATATACATTCTGAATTGACATCATGCGCGGTAATTTATTTTCTTTAGATATTTGCAAATATTTCATAACACCCCATGGTGTTTCATTGGATAGGCCAACATATCTGATTTTACCTGCCTTAACGAGTTGATCAAGATTATATAAAACCTCTTCAACACTAGTCCAATCGTTATCACTAGCATCATATTCAAAATCTAAAATTCCAAATTTAGGAACATTTCTTTCTGGCCAATGTAGTTGGTATAAATCTATATAATCTGTTTTTAGTCTTCTGAGGCTTTCATCTATTGCAGCATTCATATTTTTTTTATCGAAACCTAGAGTCTTAGAGCCTTTTCTTATCCATTCAAGACCATCTGATTTCGATGCGATTTTTGATGCCAATATTATCTTATCTCTATTTTTTTTTTCCTTAAGCCAATTACCAACTATTTCTTCAGTTTTTCCATATGTTTCCTTTCTAGGCATGATTGCATAAAGCTCTGCAGTATCAATAAAATTTACACCCTTTTCTAGTGCATAGTTCATTTGATCAAAACCATCTTGTTGACTATTTTGTTCACCAAAAGTCATAGTTCCTAAGCAAATTACACTTACGTCAATATCTGTATTTCCTAATTTTCTATACTTCATACTATTTTTACAAAATGCCTTGAAATTGTCGGATTTATAGCGATATTAATATAAATTAAAAGGAGAAATTATGGCTTTAGACTTTAATCAACGATCTTATACTAAATCAGTAGATCAAACGGCAATTGATGAAGGCTTAAGAGCGTATATGCTTAAAGTCTACAATTATATGACAATTGGCTTGTTACTTACTGGATTTATTGCTTATTTCTTTGGAAAAGCTTCAATAGTAACGAACGAGATGGGGCAAATTGTAGGAGTAACTCAAGTGGGTGCATTACTTTTTGGATCTCCACTAAAATGGGTTGTTATGTTGGCTCCGTTAGGATTTGTATTTTATTTGAGTGCTAGAATAAATAGAATGTCAATATCTGCTGCTCAAATAACATTTTGGTTATTTGCAAGTATAATGGGTCTTTCTCTTGCTTCAGTATTTATTGAATTCACTCAAACTTCTATAGCTAGAGTATTTTTTATTACAGCAAGTACATTTGGAGCAATGAGTTTGTATGGATATACTACAAAAAGAGATTTAACAAAACTTGGTGGTTTCTTATTTATGGGACTGATAGGTATTATTATTGCAAGTGTAGTTAATATTTTTGTTGGTTCTACGGCATTGCAGTTTGCAATCTCTGTTATTGGTGTCCTAGTTTTTGTAGGACTAACAGCATATGATACACAAAATATTAAAAATATGTATTATGGTGGTGATAGCCAAGAGATAGGATCAAAAAAAGCGTTGATGGGTGCATTAAAATTGTATTTGGATTTCATCAACTTATTCATTTTATTACTACAATTATTTGGTCAAAGAAGATAATTCTTTTAAAAATCAAATATCTTTTTATGATACCCAGTCTTTTAAAGACTGGGTTTTTTTATGTCAAATTTAGAAAATAAACTAAAAAATATCATAAATACATTTAACAATGTAAATAAAGAAATTGCTTACAAGGATTTAAAAAAATTATCAGAAAAATATAATAAAAACATAGATGTTCAAAAAGTTTTGTTTCAAGTATCAAAGAAAATGGGTGATATAGACACATCAATTAGTGCTTTAAAAAAAATTTTATTTAATGAAGGTAATAATATTTTACATCTTTCTCAGTTATATAAGTTACTTTTGGGTAAAAGTTTGTTTGATGAAGCATTAGAAAGAATTAATTTAATACTTAAAATTGATAAAAAAAATTATGAAGCATTACGTGACAAATCTTATATTTATTTTTTAAAGAATGATTATATTAAAGCAAAGGAATACATTGAAAATATTTCAAAATTGAAAGATAGTGATTACTTTGGATTTAATATTAAAGGGTTAATTTATCTTAAAAATAATTTTTTAGAAAAAGCATGTAAGTATTTTAATACAGCTATAAAAATAAATAATCAGTATATAGATAGCTATAATAATTTAGGTAATTGTTTACTTGAATTAGAAAAACTTGATGAAGCAAAAAAAATATTCATTAGTGCCTTTAAAATAGATAAAAAAAATGTATCAACACTTATTAATCTCGCTAATGTTTTAAGTCTTCAAGATGATATAGTGGGAGCAGTAAGATATTATAATGAAGCTTTAAAGTTAGAACCAAATAACCAAGAAATTCTATCAAATTTAGCAATATGCTACTGTAGAGATGGTAAGGAAAAAGAAGCAAAAATATACTACGATAAGGCTTTAAAAATTAATCCTTATGATTACAAATTAATATATGCTTATTGTACGTTAAATTTAAAATTAAATGATTTCGATCAGTCTTGGAATTTGTTTGACTCCAGATTATTAATAGAAAAAAATAAAGATAAATTAAAAAGTTTTGATCTAGTTAAAAACAGCTTATTTAACAATTTAATAATTAATCCAAAAGATAAACTGCTGGTTTTAAGAGAACAAGGAATAGGGGAAGAAATTTTATTTAGTTCAATATATTCTGAAATGATAAATAAATTTGAAAATGTGAAAATAGAAGCTGATAAAAGATTAGTATCTATTTTTAATCGATCTTTTGGAAAACAAATATTTGTAGAAGATGGATATTATTCACAAAATTCTAAAGCTATTAATTTTGATAAAATTACATATGCAGGTAGTTTAATAAAATTTTTTAGAAAAAATAAAGCTGATTTTGATTACAATAATTATTTAAATGCAAAAAAAGATATTGTTTACAAATATAAAGAAAAATTAAATCACCACAAAGATAGATTGAAAATAGGTATATCTTGGAAAAGTGTTATTAATATTTACGGTGCTTTAAAATCATTATCTATAAAAGATTTTGAACCATTTTTTACAGATGATAGATTAATTATAAATTTACAATATGGTAATATAGAGTCAGACAAAAAATATATATTTGATCAAAATAAATATCTAGAAGTGTTTAGTGATTTGGATTTATTTAATGATATTGAATCTTGTATGGGCTTGCTTAAAAACTTAGATTTATTTATTACAGTAAGTAATTCTACGGCACATTTTGCAGGGGCACTCGGTGTACCAACTATAGTTTTATGCCCTAAAAAATCATCAACTTATTATTATTGGAATACTAATTCTGGTTCCTCTATTTGGTATAAAAATATGAAAATAATAGGAATAGATGAGTCAGTTAGTAAAACAATAGAAAAAATAAATAATATTTTAAAAAAAAGTAATGAATTTAAATTTGCAAATTAATAATCTTTTGAAAGAATTTGAAACTGGAAACAAATTAAATAGTTATAAAGCATTACAAAAAATTTTTAGAAAAAATAAAAATAATAATTTACTTCGATACAATCTAGCTGTGTTACAACAACAATTGAACTTAAATGAAGAGGCTAAAATAAATTATAATTACTTAATTAATACTGAGAATAATTTGAAAGCAATGATTAATCTCTATAATATAAATATAATTGAAGCAGAATATAATAATGCACTTAAGATAATTGATAAAATTTTAAATATCGAACATATTGAAAGTGTAGATAAGGACAAAGCCTTTGTATTTTACAAATTAAATAGAATCGAAGAATCAAAGAAAATTTGTATATTTTATCTTAAAAAAAATAATAAAGATTTAGTTGCTCTAAATATAATAGGTCAATGTTTATTTAATCAAGAAAATTATAGTGAGGCAATTAAGATATTCAAAAATATATTAGAAATTGACACAAAAAACCTTTCAGCATTAAATTCATTAGGAAGAATTTATCACGAAAAAAGAGAGGCAACGAAAGCAGAAGAGTATTATTTAAGAGCTTTAAAAATTAATGATTTATCTTTTTATGTTTTAAATAATATTGCTAACTTTTATAGAGAAGAATTAAATTATCAAAAGGCAATTAATTACTACAATAGAGCATTATCTATAAACCCTAACAATGCATATATTTATAACAACTTGGCCAAAATTCATTTTGATTTAAATAATCATCAAGAGGCTAAAAAAAATAGTCTTAAAGCATTAGAAATGAGAAAGAAAGATGGTGATATTCAAAAAACACTTTCATTTATTTATTTGAAAGATCATGATTTTGAAAAGGGCTGGGGTTATTTTGAAGGTAGATTAGATTTAGATAATTTTATAAAAAAAAGTGAATACGTAATAAAATTAAATAAAAAACTTTACAGATCAAATACTATTATAAATAAAAAAAATAAATTTTTAATTGTAAGAGAACAAGGAGTTGGGGACGAAATTCTTTATAGTTCAATGTATGGAGAAGTTTTAAAAGATCTTGAAAATGTAATAATTGAATGCGATCCACGATTATTAAAACTCTTTAAAAGATCATTTCCTAAATATCATAATAATTTTGTTGAATTAGGAAATATAACAAATAACGACAAAAAATTTGAAGAAGTAGAATATGTCCTTTATGCTGGAAGTCTAGGTAAATATTATCGAAAAAATATAAATAATTTCCATAAAAAATCATTCATTGAAATAGATCAAAACAATTTAAAAGATGTAAGTAATAAATTATCGATATATAAAAAGAAATTTAAAATTGGGCTCTCTTGGAAAAGTTTTAATAATAGATATGCAGTTGATAAATCTCTTAATCTAAAAGACTTTAAGTTCTTGTTTGATACAAGTGACTGTGACTTTTTTAATTTACAATATGGTGATGTAAATAATGAAATAAATAGTTTTAATAAAAATTCAAAAAACAAACTATTAACTATAAAAGATATAGATTTATATAACGATTTTGAAAGTATTGCTTCTTTATTAAAATCTTTAGATATTTTTATTACAATTAGTAATAGCACCGCTCATTTAGCAGGCTCATTAGGTGTGAAAACAATTCTTATAAAACCAGAAAATTATGCTTTATTTCACTATTGGAATCAAAAAACAAATAAAACTCCTTGGTATAATTCTATTGAACTTATTGAAAAATATAAATTTTTGAATGAAAAAAAAATATTAAATAATTTTTTATATATTTAGTTATTTAAATTTTTTTGAAAGATATTCATCTCTTTCTATTAACCACTCATTAGCAAACTCAACATCTTGCCATTCAGAAAACCAAGGGCCTCCTCTTGTGTAATGTACGGCATATGGCTTTTGATTATTATGACCTGAAGTCCATCCTTCTAACCAATTCCATCTTTCATCTAAGGCGCCAATTTCTTCATCCTTACACCACTTAAATTGATGAAGGTAGGCACCTGTTTCATTATTAACTTTTTCTACACTTAAGTTTTTAGTGCTAGGATGTGAACAATTATATAAAATAAAACTAGACCAATTTTTTCTCGGATATATTGTTTGCTTTTGTCCATCCATTTTATGCTTTTCTTTAGGTGTATAGTCATGCTGGACACAATATACAGCTTTAGAATCGTCCAAGTTTTTAGTTAAATCTGAAACATCACCTAAAAAAATAAAATCACAATCACAAAAAACAGCCCATCCCTTATAATTCATAAGTTGAGGTACCAAGAATCTAGAATAAGTAAATTCTGTTGATGCTAAAGGATCAACAACTCTTGTATAAAGTCCTTTTGCGATAAGTTCGTCTAATTTTAAAGAAATAACATTTACATCAATACTTGATCTCTTTAAAAGAGAGTGCTTACACACTCTGTAAGCAATATCTTCTTTAGAATCATATCCTATAAAAAAATTTAATTTCATATTAATTCCTATTTTGTCTTATCATCATTGGAGATGACCAAACAAGAGAATTATAATGACCAGAGTTAGATAAAGAACTCCATTCTTCTTGTGATTGATTTGTAATTGTACATATCCATCTATTTTCCAATTTAGCATTTTCAGCCCTCATTATCCAAGCATCACTTTTTTGCTTATCATTATTTTCTCCAAGTTCTATATCAGACATAAAATAACAGATATCCTTAGAAGGGCTAGAGCCAATCATTCCAATAATATTCTCCCTAGCAATATCCCATTTTAGATTTTTTATAGCAAAATAAATTAAAAGTTTTTTGGATTCTTCTTCACTAGCATTATGTTTAATTATGTCATTTATAAATTTTATATCGATAAGATCGTTATCATTAAGTATTTTTATTATGATAGAACGAAGAAGAGAGCTTGGATTTGAACTCCAATATTTCTTCATTAATTTTTTTAGATTTTTATTATCGTTTAAATTAAGAATAATTTCCAAATGGAGTTTTACATATGGAGCAAAGTTTTTTTTCAATTCTATAGCTTTTAAAATATTTTTAAGAGAATTTTTAATATCACTATCAAATTTAATTTTAGCTATTTCATAAAAAGCTATAGATTTATTTTCATTTAATTCATTTTTGCTTATTAGTTTATTTGAAAAAGCTTTATCTGATAATAAAATTATTTGGTTCCAGTTTTTTGTTTTTGCAGCAATAAATATTAATGTGTCATAAAGTTTTTCAATATTAGGATTAATTGAAAATAATTTTTCTCCATATAAAAAAGCATGATGATAATCTTGATCTCTTAAATTTTGTTCCATTAAGCCTCTATATCCAAGTGTTTCAGTCTTTTTTGATTTAATCATATCTTCATAAACATTGTTTAATTCTGGAAATTTTTTTTCAATCTTTAAAACTTCAGACTTTAGTAACAGGGATAATGATGGATCGTCTTTAAGATAACTAACCATTTTTTTATGTGATTTTAAAGCTGTCTTATTATCTTTATTTGCAACAGCTATCATTGCGTCGACAAAGTGTAAGTAACCTTTTTCAATTTTATTATATTTATTTTTTAAGAAATATTTTCCAAGTGAAAGTCTTGATCGGAAAAATATATAAAATACCAAATACAATAGAAAAATAAAAGATATAAAAACAACAGCAAATAAATTTGAAGAAAAAGAATATTTTAAATTTCCTATATCTAATGATACAATAAATGGATTGGTAAAAATAAAAGTGAGCGAAATGATTAATATTAAAAACTGCAATACAAAAATTAACAATCTATACATTATTCAATTTTGAAATTTCTTTTATAAAATTATTATAGTTATTCATTTCTTTTAAAGATACTTTAAAAAAAACTTTATAATTTTCTATTTTACTTAGGCTGTCATAAGCTTTAATTATGTTTCTATTTTTAATAAAAAATTTAGTTTCCTCTAATATAGAAATTTTTTCATCTGAAATAATATTTTCTGAAGATGGAGAAAGGTTTATGTAGGGTATAAAAATTTTGTTAAATAAACTATTCTTATTATTTACAATATTCTTCAAATATATATTAACTTCATCATTAAATTGATCTTCTAAAAATAAATGCCCTTTGTATTTATTTCTTTTTAGAATTGATAATTTTTCCAAAATAGGGTTTTTATTATTTTCTAAAATTGTTTCAAGGTATTTAAGTTCTCTATCAAAATCCATGTTGTTTTCATATTTAATTTTTATTAGCTCAACTATTTCATTGATAGATTGATATACTTGTTCAGGATTGTTATTAGTCTGATCTTCAATATTTTTATTTTTTATAGAAGAAATTTCATAACTTAGAGTATTGAAATTCTTATTTAATAATTCTATGCTTTCATTTATTGACGTCAAATCAACTTTTGATTCTTTATTTGAATTTTCTCTAATAACTTTTTCTATATTTGTTAAAGCTGTTTTTGTTTCTAATATTTCCTTAGATATATTTTTTATAAATTCAGAATTTTCATTAATATTTTCCCTAAGTTCATTTTCTAGTTCAATCTGAAGTTTAGATACTTCATCTTCATTTTGATAATTAGTATAGAGAAGATAAATTAAGAAAAAAACACATAATAAAAGAATAAAATTTAATGAAAATTTAGAAAAAACATAAAAACTATCAAAAACTTTTTTCATGCCCTTTTTTTAACATTATTAGTTTGTTGTTTAACAGTGTAAAATACTATACCAAAAAAAATATGCTTGTATTTGCTACAGAAACTTCGTGCGACGAAACATCAATATGTCTAATGGAAAACAACTTTATTGTAGAACATATTACTTTTTCTCAGGAAATTCATAAAATACATGGAGGTGTTGTTCCAGAGTTGGCTTCTAGGTCACATTTAGAAAAAATTCAAATTATGACTAACGAATTGTTTTCTAGAAAAAATATAGATCCAAATGAAATAAATGTATTTTCAGCTACTTGTGGACCGGGGCTTATAGGAAGTTTATTGGTTGGATCAACTTTTACAAAATCTTTAGCGATTTCTTTTCAAAAACCATTCATTCCAATCAATCATCTTGAAGGCCATATCCTTTCAACAAGTTTTAATAACGATATTAAATTCCCAAGTTTGATCTTACTTTTAACAGGGGGGCATACTCAAGTATACCTCATGAAGGATGAGCGTAACATTGAACTATTAGGGCAGAGTATTGATGATGCAATTGGAGAGGCTTTTGATAAAACTGCAAAGTTAATAGGACTATCATATCCTGGTGGTGCTGAGATTGAAAGAGAAGCAGTTAGAGGAAATGAAAATAGGTTTATTTTACCAAAACCTTTAGTAAAAGAAAAAAATTTCAACTTTTCATTTTCTGGTATTAAAACACATATAAATGTTTTAACAAAAAAAAATAAAATTGATAAAAAATTTATTCAAGATTTATCTGCATCATTTCAAAAAAATATTACAGAGCTAATAATAGAAAAACTTGAAAAAGGATTAGAAAGACTAAAATTAGATAAAGTAAATGTTAAATCACTTTCAGTTGTAGGGGGTGTATCTAATAACAAGTATATTAAAAATAAATTAGAAAATTTTTTTATTAATAAAGATATTGAGGTTTACTATCCGTTAAAGGAAATGATGATTGATAATGCTGCTATGATTGCCTGGGCATGTATGAAATTTTATAAAAAAGAAAGAAATGATTTATTTTTTAAACCAATGCCTAGATTAGAAATAAGAAGTGTATTATAAATTAACTTTGTATAAGGTTTTATAATAAAGAAATATTGAAATGAAATACTGGTTGTTAAAATCTGAACCTGATGAATGGTCTTGGGAAAAACAAGTTAAAGAGGGCGCATCCATGTGGGACGGAGTCCGAAATTATCAAGCCAGAAATAATTTGAAAGAGATGAAAAAAAATGATTTATGTTTTTTTTATCACTCAGTTACAGAAAGAAGTATTGTGGGTATTATTAAAGTAGTAAAAGAATATTATCCAGATCCTACTGATAAAACAGGCCGTTTTGTAGTAGTTGATGTTAAAGCAACAAAAAAACTAAAAAATCCAGTCTCTCTCGATCAGATAAAAGACAATAGTAAGTTACAAGATATCGCACTTGTTAAACAAAGCAGACTTTCCGTAATGCCTTTAAAAAAAACTGAATGGGATATAATAATTAAAATGTCAAATTAACTTAAAAAAATAATTACTTGTTGATATTTAAATAAATTAGAATTACTCTCTTGCTATGGAAATTAAAAAAGAATGGATTGAGCATGCGAAAGTTAATGAAGAAAAATATTCTACAATGTATGATAATTCTCTTCAATACAATGATGAATTTTGGGCAGAACAAGCACAAAGAGTAGATTGGGTTAAAAAATTTACAAAAATCAAAGATATAAAATATTCCAAAGATGATGTTAGTATTAAATGGTTTGAAGATGGTAGTCTCAATGTATCTTATAATTGTATTGATAGGCATGCTAAAAATAATCCTGATAGAGTTGCTATAATTTGGGAAGGTGATGATCCAAATGAAACAAAGAAAATAACCTACCGAGACCTTCTAATAAGTGTATCAAAAGCAGCGAATGTACTTAAAAAAATTGGTGTAAAAAAGGGTGATAGAGTAACAATATATTTAACAATGATACCTGAGCTGGCTTATATTATGTTAGCTTGTGCAAGAATAGGAGCTGTACACTCCATCATTTTTGGAGGCTTTTCTGCTGAATCTATAGCTGGCAGAATTAAAGATTGTAAATCAGAATATATAGTGACAGCAGATGAAGGAATTAGAGGTGGTAAAACTATTCCTTTAAAATTAACTACGGATAAAGCACTAAAGTCATGCCCTGATGTTAAAAAATGTTTAGTTGTTAAAAGAACAAATAAAGAAATAGAATTAAAAAAAGGTAGAGATTTATTTTATGATGATGTCATAAAAGAAGTTAATAGCATTTGTGAGCCAGAAGTTTTAAATGCTGAAGATCCTCTATTCATTTTATATACTTCAGGATCAACAGGAAAACCAAAAGGTGTTATGCATACCTCTGGTGGTTATATAGTCTATGCTTCAATGACTCATGAATATATTTTTAATTACAATGATGGAGATATATATTGGTGTACTGCAGATATAGGTTGGATTACTGGTCACAGTTATATAATCTATGGACCTCTTGCTAATGGTGCTACAACTTTAATGTTTGAAGGTGTGCCTAATTATCCTGACTTCTCAAGATTTTGGCAAATAGTTGATAAATATAAAGTAAACATTTTTTACACTGCTCCAACTGCAATTAGGGCATTAATGCGAGAAGGAGATGATTATGTCACAAAGACAAGTAGATCATCTTTGAGGCTTTTGGGTACTGTTGGTGAACCTATTAATCCAGAGGCATGGAAGTGGTATTTTGAAATACCAGGTAATTCAAAATGTCCAATTGTAGATACATGGTGGCAAACTGAAACAGGGGGTATATTAATATCTCCTCAAACAGGTGCTATAAAATTAAAACCAGGGTCAGCTTCAAAACCTTTTTTTGGTATTGAACCATGTATAGTAGACAAGGATGGAAATGAGTTAGAAGGTGAATGTGAAGGAATGTTGTGCATGAAACGATCATGGCCTGGTCAAATGAGAACCGTTTATGGAGATCATAAAAGATTTGTTGATACTTATTTTTCTCAATTTGATGGTAAATATTTTACAGGTGATGGGTGCAAAAGAGATAAAGATGGATATTATTGGATCACGGGTAGAGTAGATGATGTTATTATTGTATCAGGTCATAATTTAGGTACAGCTGAAATTGAAAGTGCTTTTGTATCTCATAAAGATGTTTCTGAAGCAGCAGTCGTTGGCTATCCTCATGATATTAAAGGCAATGGTTTATACTGTTATGTATCTTTGAAAGTAGGTGTTGATTCTTCAGAGGGTTTAATTTTGGAATTGAAAAAAACTATCAGAGAAAAAATTGGTCCAATAGCCACGCCTGACTTTATACACATTACAGCTGGTTTACCAAAGACAAGATCTGGGAAAATTATGAGAAGGATTTTAAGAAAAATTGCCTCAAATGACTTTGTAAATTTAGGAGATACATCAACTCTTGCGGATCCTTCTGTTGTAGATAATTTAATTGAAAATAGAAAAAATAAATAAAACTATCTTGGCTCCCAGTGCTTTAAACACCTAGGTTCGTAAATATTTGCAGCACCTACTTGAGTTCTCTCACCACCTTCAGTTTTTCTATAAGTTTTAGTAGCTTCTATTCCGCACACGTTACAAAAACCATAAATTTTTACAATTTTATCTGATAATCCTAATAGCATTGAGGATGTTTCCCATGGTTTGCCCCTTGAGTCTTGATCTAGACCAGCACAAACAACATCTATTCCATTATTTAAAATATTTTCAACGTTAGTTAATGTATCATTTGTATCCATAAATTGGATTTCATCCAAGAAAACCATGTCAACTTTATTTTTATCAAAAGTAAATTTTTTTAAGGCATTGTTCCAGCTATTCATTGCATAGCATTCATGACTTAAATCATTATGAGTAATAATTTTTTCATTAGAGTATCTGTCATCTATACTGGGCTTAATAACTATAATTTTTTTATTTTGGTGTTTTGCCCATAGAATCCTTTTTAAAAGTTCACTTGTTTTACCTGCAAACATCGCGCCCACAATTGTTTCAAGATTACCTCGCATAACCTAATATATTTTATTTTTAATATTTATTATATAATTAATTTAAATAAATACTAAAATATTTTCAGTAATGATTCAGGGTGAAAAAATCAGATTTGATATCTACAATATTTTATATTCTATTTATAAATATAATAAGACATTAAATAATAAGGATATCCAAAAAAAAATAAACACTAATAAGAAAAAAGATATTTCATTCATAATTAATGTAACTTTAAATTCAATGAGGTTTCATTTACATACATCTAAAATAATAAATCGTTATATAAAAAAAAAATTAAAAGACAAAGAAAGAATTTTATTAATTAGTGCTATAACTCAAATTGTATTTTTAAATTTTAAAGAATATGCAGTTATTAATTGTTCAGTTGAAATTGCAAAAAAACTTAAAATTTATCATGGTTTAATTAATGCAATTTTAAAAAATGTTTCTAGAGATAAAAATAAATTAAAAAATTTAAATATAAAATATAATGATTTACCATTGTGGTTTAAGGATAAAACTAACTCTTTTACAAAAAGTGAAAAAGAAATTTTTTTAAAAAACTTCAATCAAGAACCTAACTTGCATATAGTTTTTAAAGATGCTGAAAAATTAATAAACTTTGAAGAAAATTTGATTCCAACATCTCATGTTTCAGGATTTGTGACTAATAAAATTAATATTATAGACTTAAAATCGTTTAGAAAAGGAGACTGGTGGGTACAAGATTTTTCATCCTTTTTTCCTTTGCACAATTTAAAATTTAAAGAAAAAAATAAAAAATTTTTAGATGCATGTGCAGCACCTGGAGGTAAAGCTTTTCAAATTTTATCCCAAAAAAAACAATTAACGATTAATGATAAAAGTAAAAATAGGATTGTAATACTTAATACAAATTTAAAGCGATTAAAATTTACTGCAAAAGTATTAAATATGGATTTTATTAATTTCAAAGAAGATGAAAAATATGATTTCATAGTAATTGATGCGCCTTGTACAGCCGTAGGAACAATAAGAAAGAATCCTGAAATTTTTTTTAGAAGTAAGGAGCCTAATTTTGAAGAATTACAAATATTACAAGAAAATATGTTACATAAAGCTGCAAATTTATTAAATTTAAATGGTTTGATAATTTACATGGTATGTTCGTTCTTAAAGTTTGAAACGGAAAATCAAATAAATAATTTTCTTAATAAAAAAAAAGGTTTTCAACTTTTAAATTTTGATTTGCATCCTAAAAATATCAGATATTCAAAACTAATAAATAATAATTTTATGCAAACATTACCAGATACAATTTTAAATAATACAATTGATGGATATTTTGCAGCATATTTAAAGAAAATTAAATGATTTTATTTATTAGAAGAATTATTTTTATTCATATTTTTTATAAATTTAAATCATCTAAAAATATTTCATTTTTAGATTTAAATTTTAGAAAAATTGATTTCACAAACTATCAACAAATTAAATCTTTTATATTCAAAAAAAATTTTTATAATATCAAAGATAAAAATATTCATAGTTTTGATTTCTTAAACTTTTCAAATAAACTTGGTGGTAAAATTGGTTTAAATTTATCAAGAGAAACAATATTTGGTTGGTTTAAAAAAAATAAAAATAAATTAGGCTTTCCTTGGTCAGATGATTTGATATCGAAAAGACTTATCAATCTTTTATATAATTATGAATATATAAACTCTTCTTCAAAATTTATTGATAAAAAAAAATTAGATACAATAATTTTTTTTCATTTACAAAGGGTGTTATTTGAATTTAATTCAAAAAAAGTAAGTAAAATATCTTCTTTTGATCTTATAGCCTACTTATTAAGTACATTAATAACAAAAAAAATTAATAACCAAAAAATTAGTTATATTAAATTTATAGTAGAGGGTCAGATTGATAAAATTGGAATGCATAAAAGTTATAATTTATTAGAACATTCTAAATTTATAAATAATTTAAAAGAGATTAGAAGTATTATGTTATTTTATAACTTAAAGGATTCAACTTTATTTGATGAATTAATTTTAAAAATGACATCTTTGCTGAACCAATATTTTCATAATGATGGTTCCTTACCTCTATTTAATGGTACAAATAATATCTATACAAAGGTTATTTATAATTCACTTAATAAAGATATATATTTAGTGAAAAGAAATTTTGATAATATTAATAATGGCATTGCTTTTTATAGTGACAAAAACAAAAAAATTTTTTTTGATGTTGTTCAACCTAATCAAAATAACATTAGTTCTAATTTAAGTGCTGGAACATTATCTTTTGAATTAAGTGGCTATGGAGAAAAAGTATTAACAAATTGTGGAGCTTCAGAAAATTTTGGAAAAAATCCAGAATATTTGAGATACAGTGCTGCTCATTCAACAATTATTTTACAAAATACAAATATAAGCGAAATTAAAGAGGGGAATCCTCATATTAAATTTCCACAATCTGTTCTTTTTAGAAAAGAGTCTAATGATGAAAAAGAAATATTTGAAGGATCTCATAATGGATATTTAAAAAAATTTAATAAAATAGTTAAAAGAAAATTAACGATCTTTAAAAATAAAAGTAAATTGTTAGGTGAAGATACCTTGATTACTTATAGAGGTGTAAACAAAAGATTAATTTACCATATTAGATTTCATTTAGCAGATATGATAACTTATAATTATACAAACAATAAAAAAAGTGTAATTTTAAAAACAAAATTAAACAATATTTGGTTATTCAAATGTGATAATGAGTTGATAGTTGAAGATAGTATATTAGTTGACAACAATAAAACAAAACCTACTAAACAAATTGTTATAAAAGGTGTATTATCAGATAAGAAAATTATTAAAAAATGGTCCTTAGAAAAAATCTGAAGAAAAAATTTGCTTTAATATCAGTTTATAACAAAAAAAATTTAAAATATCTTTGCACAAACTTAAATAAATATGAATATAATTTTATATCCAGTGGATCAACAGGTGAAAAAATTCGAAGTATGGGTTTCAAATGCAAAGATGTATCAAAGTTAACTAAATTTAAAGAGATGTTTGATGGAAGGGTAAAAACGCTTAATCAATTAATATATAGTTCTTTGCTTTATAAGAGAGAAAATTTTGAACATAAAAAACAATTTTATTCATTAAAAATACCTGAAATTAATATTGTCATCGTCAATTTATATCCGTTCGAAAAATATTTAAAAGATAAAAACAAAGATCTAGCTATTGACATGATAGATATAGGCGGTCCAAGTTTATTAAGAGCTGCAAGTAAAAACCACAAATATGTTACCTCAATTATAGATATTAGAGATTATAAGAAGTTGATTATTAACCTCAAAAAAAATAATGGTTCTACAAATTATTTATTTCGTAAAAAAATGGCTATTAAGGTTTTTAAAGAAACGGCTAAATATGATTACATGATTTCCAAATGGCTAAATGAAAATTAAGAGTAAAAAGGTTAACTTAAGGTATGGGGAGAATCCAAATCAAAAAGCTTACCTAATTAATAAAACTGATAAATCAATATTCGATTTCCAAATAAGTGGTAAAAAATTAAGCTACAATAATCTAATTGATCTTGATAGTGGTTTAAAATGTTTAAATGAATTTGAAGAACCAACTTCAATAATAATGAAACATACTAATCCATGTGGTGTAGCATCAGATAAAAAGATTAAGAATGCTTTTCTTAAATCATATCAAAGTGATCCTAAAAGTTCATTTGGAGGGATAATTTTTTTAAATAGAAAAGTAAGCTATGAGTTATCAAGAGAGATTGTCAAAAATTTTTACGAAATGATTGCGGCTTCAGACTTTAGCAAAGATGCATTAAAAGTTTTAAAGCAAAAGAAAAATTTGATTTTAATAAAAATTCCAAAAACTATAAAACAATTTCAAATTTACAAATCAACACTTTTTGGTGACTTGTATCAATCTAATGATTTTACTCCCATAAATAAAAGTTTTATCAATTTAGTTTCTGGGAAAAAAACAACTCAAAAATCAATTGAAGATCTGTTATTTTCATTGAAAGTAGTTAAACATTTAAAATCAAATGCAGTAGTTTTATCCAGAAATAAACAAACTGTTGGTTTAGGACATGGACAAACGAATAGAGTTGATGCTTTAAATTTTGCTTTAAAAAATATGAAAAAATATTTTAAGAAAAAAATATTTGTTTGTGCCTCAGATGGTTTCTTTCCATTTACAGACAGTATAAGCTTACTAAATAAAAGTGGTTGTCAGGTTGTTGGTCAACCTAGTGGGTCGATTAATGATAATAAAATTATTGCTTATTCAAATAAAAATAGAATCTCATTATATTTTATTAAAAATAGGTTATTTAAACATTGAATAATATACATAACATTCCAAAATATATACAAGTCTTGGTAAAAGCACATCCTAAAATTATATCAGGTAGGAAAAACTTTAATCACCATCATTATAGAATTCAGCTTACTCTAAAATTGGTAAGAAAATATTTTAATTTAAAAAGGAAATTAAATATTGATAAATTATAATCGTCATTATGATTTGTTTACTCAGTTAACGATTTAATATAAATAAATAATATGAATAAACCAAATCTTTTTTTCCCAACACCTGTTTGGACATTGCAATTAGAAAATTATAAATTGATTAATGAAGAGATGTACAAATTTATAAAAGATACACAAGATAGAGACAAGGAAGGTATTTATAAAAGTAATGTTAAAGGTTGGCACTCAAAAGATTTTGATCTTAAGAGAAATGAACCAAGAAACTTTATATCTTTTGTTTTACCTGCAATCGAAAAAGTAATGACTGATATGAATTGGGAAAAACAAACACAGATGGTTAATATAAACAATATGTGGGCTATAATTAACACTGGGGGTGCTGCTAACATAAGACATCAACATGGTAATAGCACTATTAGTGGTGCTTATTATGTTAAGGCCCCTAAAGACTCTGGTGATATTATATTTTACGATCCTAGGCCAGCACCTGTTTATTCATATCCAAATGCATCAAGTCCAAACTTACTTAATGCACAAGTTAATGGGATCAATCCTAAAGAAGGTGTGCTAGTGTTGTTCCCAAGTTACGTTGATCATTCAGTTAATGAAAATTTATCTAATGAAGAACGCATAGTTATAAGTTTTAATATTACAATTCAAAAAAAATCTAATTAAAAATTTTCAAAATAGATTTTTTGATATATTTTCCCAAGCTTCACCAGATTCAATTTCTTTTAATGTCCATTGTCCATATGCTAAATTATTAAAAACATTATAATTTATTTTTGGGTTTTCTAAATCTTGTAATTCACCAATATATGTTAATGATTTGTCTGTAAAATAGGCAGGCACACCTTTTAGCATTGCTAAAAAACCAGCAGTAGATTGTAAACTAACGAAAGCCCATGCATCATTTAATAAGTTTTTCAAAGGTTCTTTAGAAAACTTATTGTGAACAATAATTTTTCTGTCAGAATATTTTTTTATTAAATTTATTGTGTTTTCAGTCCAGTAAGGCACATCATAAACCTTTTTCATAGCTGCAGATGGTTCCGAAAGAATGATATGTCTGCCATTTTTTTTCTGATCTAAAAATTTAATATTTAATTTTTTAAATCTGTCATTTGGATATTCACCCATACCATTGTGAATAAAATTATTAAAAACTATTCTGAAATATCCATCTAAATTAATAATATTAGTTCTATTGTTTTCAAAAGATCTCTTAGACTGATTGAAGTAGCCATGATCCATGTAGTAAAAATTTTTTACTTTTTTTATTTTCTCTAATGTTCCTCTCAAAACACCATAAGTAGCTATTGTTTTGTCATATTCTTTAAAGTTATTAATATGACACATGAGTGAATTCGAACCCTTGGCAAAATTATAGCAAAGTGTTTTATTAATTATATGATCTGTATAGATAACAATGGGTTTTTCCATAAACCATTAATATAAACTAATTAGATGCTTTATAAATATAATCATTTCTGTTATTTAAAAACTAAAAAAAGTTTATATTATTTATGTATAGTGTCCTTCAAAATAAACAAAATATCAGATTTAAATTTGATAAATTTCCATATATCATAATAGATGATGCGTTACCTGTTAATCTTTACGAAGAATTGAGTAGTAATTTTCCTAAATATGAAAAAATAATTGGTGGTAATGAGTATAAGGAAAATACTGCTTATAGATATAATGCATACAATTCATTAAGAGATAGTGATATTACTAATCATTGGAAAGAATTTATAAAGTACCATACAAGCTATAATTTTCTTGAAGATTTTTACGATGTTTTTGGAGATGCAATACAACAAATCTATAAAGTTAAAAAAGAAAAATTATTTAGCAAAGATAATATTGGCGTGAGATTTGAAAATAGAAATCATTTTAATCTTGATTGTCAATTTGTTATAAATACACCAACAAGTGGGGATACAAAAGTGATTGAACCTCATTTAGATAACCCAGTAGAGTTTTATGCAGCACTTTTATATATGAAAGAAGTTGATGATAACTCAAAGGGTGGAAATCTTACAACATATTCATTTAAAGATAAACCAAGTTTTTATGGAAAATCTAGAGTGAGAGAAGACAAGGTTAACTTAATAGAAGAAATAGAATATAAGAAAAATAGGTTAGTTATGTTTTTAAATTCACCATACTCAATTCACGGTGTAACTAAAAGAAGTAAAACAAATTTTTATAGAAAATATATTAATATAATTGGAGAATTTAATTTTGAGCTATTTAATTACAGAAATTTTTTAGAAAAATAATTTTTACTCTTTTCTTTTATCGTTATCAGAGATTTGATTCGCAGCATTTGCACTACCCCCACCTTGGGTTTCATAATCATTTTTAAAAGCAGCAATATCAGATAAATATTTACCTTGAAGAGGTATTTTAAAAGTATCCTCAGATAATTTTCTTGTAACAACAACTAATAAGATATTTTTACCTATTTTATCTTTTGCAATTTGAATCATTTTATCAAACTTGGAGTCATTTTTATTTGGTTTTATTTGTTCAAATAATATTGAAAAATCTTTACCGTCCAGCTTTAGTTCAGCACCATTTCTATTTGCTAAAGAAATTTTGACAATTTCATAGTTATTGGATGCTGCTAAATCTGCAAAAAAAATTGGATTGAAATTATAGAAGCCATGATTAATCCAATCTATAAAAGGAAGTATGTTGAGCATAACTCCATTAAGTTTTGTAAGATTATGAAAATTTAGAAATAGAGAGTATTGATTAAAAACATGCTCTCCGGTACCATTATTTATTACAAAATCGTATTTTTCATCAAAGTTATAAGTTTCAGATATATTTTTATTTAAATCAAATTGGTAACTTTCATACGCGCCATTTATATCTATAGATTTATAGTCTTTAAAACCTATTGATGTGAAATACTCTTTTGTGCTAAATTTATTTTTGTTTAACAATATTTCTAGATTATTTTTTTGAATATTATTTAAAGGTTTATTATTATTAAATAAACTTTTTATAAAAATATCGTTTATAGAAGCAGTTTGGGAACCTAAGTCTAAAGCGTTTGGTTTTTTTTCCAAAATATAATTTTTACACTCAAGAACATTAAGAGCAGCAACGGGATTAAAAGTCATATTATTTAATCATATATTAAATTAATTATTTTATAACTATAATAAGATTGTTATATTAAAGTAAATAGTAATGAATAAATATTCTGAGTATTATTATGAGGTAATTGAAAAGTATAAATTATTTCACAAAAACGGAATTAATAAAGGAAATATAAACAAACCAGGATCTACAACTTTTTTAGGATATTCTTTATCTAAATGGATTTTCAAAATTCAAGATATTATCAATATAAATCAATGCAATTCTTTAATCGACTTTGGGTGTGGTAAGGGTTTACTTTATAAAAATAAATTTAAAATTGATGGTAATGAATATAAAAATTTGTCAGATTTTTGGAATATAAAAAATATATATTTATATGATCCAGGAATAGAAGAATTTTCTACTTATCCAAAAAAAAAATTTGATGGCTTAATATGTACTGATGTAATTGAACATATTCCTGAAGAAGATGTAATAAATTTTATTAATGGATTATTTAAATTATCAAATAAATTTATATTTGTTGTAATTGCTACTGTGCCTGCTTCAAAATACTTTGATGACGGTAATAACATTCATCTTTGTTTAAAAAGTAAAGATAATTGGGAAAAAATTTTCTTAGATTTTAAAGTTAAATATCCAAAAATAAATCAGTATGTTTACTTCAATGATTAATATATCAATAACCCTTAAAACTTTGTCCAATTTTTAAAATTAGGCATTAAATGCTCATAACCTTTACTTTCTTTTAACATTATGGATATATCTCCAGATATTGATATACGTGGTTGATTAGATTTGTTTGGAGCAGTAGCGTGTGCTGTCTTAGAGGGAAAAATGATTATCGAATCCTGCTCTAAGTCAAACATAGATCTATCAGAATTGTAAGCATTTGCTTTATTAATTAGTGACTTTTCTAATTTACTACTAGTGAAAATATTTTTTGCAATCTCATTTTGCAAATCACTTGACCTAAATATTATTCCTCCAGATCCTTCAGGTTTTAGAAGATAGTATGCAAAACTTATATTAGATTGGGAATGAGTATGAAAATTTATACTCTGTTCATTTTCTGTAAGGGTTGCCCAAGATCTTTGATAGTAGACATCTAAAAGGTCCGTGTTTATTTCTAAAGTTTTTAAATATTCTAAAATTACATTAGAAATTTTTTTTGATAAATCTTTAAATAATTTATTTTCGAAAAGAAACTCATATCCTTTTGTATCACCAGTCCATGCGTAGGAACTATAATTTTCGTTATTATCTTTTTGTTTCATTTTTTTTATTTCATTTACTAAAATCTCTCTATCAGTTTCTTTAATAGAAATTGTGTCTTTTAAAATAGTTAGGGGAAAAAGATTGAATATTTTCATTTTATTATTTTATCATAATTTCAAATAAATCTATTATATTTTGGTATTGGTAAAAGATATAATCAAATTAATTCAAAAAATAAATCTTTTATTTTTTCAGCTTCTATGTTTTTGTATATGAACATGATTTTTAATTTTTATTTTAATGGTTATTGTATAAAATGTAATTAAATTTTTAATGTAATTTAGAATTTATAAATTTTTGCTTAATGTGTGGAGTATTTGGAATAACTGAAAATAATCATAATCTAGTTAGAGCTATTATGAATAAGTGCTCTCATAGGGGTCCAGATGCATCTTCTATTTGGTCTAATGAAGAGCTTACATTAGGTCATAATTTATTATCAATAACTTCCAGCCCTAAAGATGGTATTCAACCCTATGTTACAAAAAAAGGTAATGTACTTGCTTACAATGGAGAAATTTTTAATTACCATATTCTAAAAAAAAGTTTTGAAAAAAAATTCTTACCTAGAACTTCTTGTGACACTGAACTTCTTGGTTGGTTATTAGATAATTATAATTATGAAAAAGTTATATGCGAACTAATTGATTCAATGCATGCATTTGTGTTTTTTAATAAAGCAAGTAAAGAATTAATTTTATCAAGAGATCATGTAGGAATTAAACCATTATTCTTCTCAGAGGTAAAAAATGGTATTGTTTTTTCATCTGAAATTAAGGGTTTAATAGATATATTACCCAATGCAAAAAAAATTGATAGATTGGGATTAGTATGCACAAGTTTACTTGGAGCAAACATATTAAGACAAACTTTGTTCAATGGTATTTATAAAGTACTTCCAGGAGAAACATTAATATATGACTTAGAAAATAAAAAAATTAAATCCTCTTTCAGAAATCTTATCAAGCCAAATTCAAGAAAAAAATTTCATATTGACGAATTTTATGAACAAACAAAGATTGCAATTAACAACTCTGTTATAGGTAAAAGAGAATTTGGAATGTTTTTATCAGGAGGTCTCGATTCTTCGATAATTGCTCTTGGTTTAAAAAATAAATTAGGTTCACTAAATTCATTCACAACAGTAGTAGATCCAAATATAAGTGACAAAGAAGATTATAATAGTGACGCAAAGGTAGCTAGAAAATTTGCTGACGAAATTAATTTAAATCACAAAGAAGTAAAAATAACACCAAAAGTGTTTGAAGAACATTGGAATAATTCAATAAGAATTATTGAAGAACCAAGATACAACTGGTGCTTACCTATGTATCTGTTTACTAACAAAATTTTATCAGAAAATAACACAGTTGTTACAATGGCTGGAGATATTGGAGATGAAATTTTTGGAGGTTATACAAAATATTTGAAAATGAATCAGTTAGAAATAAAACCAAAAAATTGGAGTGATTTTGTAAAAATGTGGATGATAAAATTTAGAGCCCCAATCTTACTAAATATGCAGTTTAATTTTGATGATTTACACTCAGTTTTAATTCAATCTTTACCAGAGGAGATTTGGAATCCTGAAGATATTGCAAATTCAGCTATGGCTCTAGATTGCATAACAACTGTTTCAGAAGATTTTTTTACAAGAAATGATAGATTTGGGATGATGTTTTCTATGGAAGGAAGGTTTCCTTTTGCTTCTAAAAATTTCATGCAATTTTGTTTAGATATAAAATCTTCTTTCAAATTCGGTAGAGATAATAACGAAACTAAATACATAATTAAAAAAGCTTATGAAAATAAATTATCAAAATATATTTTAAATAAACCCAAAACAGGATGGTCGGCTCCTATAATGAATTGGTTGCAAACTGAAAATTCTTTAAAAAATAAATATTATGAAGATATTAATAAAGACGACGGAATAAAAGAAGCTATTTTAGAAGAAAATTTTTTAGAAAATCAAGGAATTGGATATGCTTTTTCGGGTAAGAGAAAAATTATTTCCTGGATGTTAAGATCTTGGGCTCAAGAGTTTGATATGTTTTTATAAATTTACTTTAATTTAAAATACTTACTTTAAATTAAATATCTGGTATTTAGTAATTTCTAGTTTTATAGTATTTATAATAATAAAAATGGAAATTTTCAAACCTTTTGGTCCACCTATTTATAAAGATGAACTTAAGTCTACTGAAATAGATAGAATAAATTCTTATATAGATACAAATTTACTAAATGATAAAATAAAAAAGAAAAAACTTGATGCAAGCAAATCACTTGTTGGCAAGGTTAAAGAAGAAATATTTATAGAAAAAGAATTTTTGGAAAATGAATTATTAAATATCATTGGACCACACATAAACAAATTTTTAATCACTTGTAACTATAAAAATCACGAGTTAATTAATATTGATTCATGCTGGGTTGTAAGACAATATGAATCAGAATATAATCCGGTACATTCCCATAATGGAGATATATCTGGTGTTCTATATTTAAAGTTTCCAAATGAAAGAAAAAGTAATAAGGATGGAGCCATAAGTTTCATAAATTCTCCAACTTTTTTTCTAAATAGAGGACATATAACATTTGAGCCAAAGATAGGGTTAATATTTTTATTTCCTAGTTATGTGCTTCACACAGTTTATCCAATAAGAAACAGTCAGGAAGAAAGACGTAGTATAGCATTTAATGCAAGTTTAAAGCCAAGTCCAAAAATTTAATGAAAAAACAAATTATAATAAAAAAATAATTTAATAAGATCAATTGTACAAAACAAAAAATGGTTAAAATAGGATTAACAGTTTTTTCTCCATCACCGTGGAATAAAAGAGTTAGAGATGTTATGTTTAATGCACTTGATGGTGTTTTTGATATAAAATGTGAAAAGATAGATAACTATCCAAAAAAAAAATTTGATATTCTTATTCTTTGTGGAATACGCGTAATTTCAAAAAATAAACTAGATATCAGCCTTTTAAGGAAAAATGCAAAGATAATTATTGAAATAGGAGATGATGGGATTGATTCACAAACAACTTGTGAAGATTATTATTTTTACTTTATTCCAACAAAAAATCCGAGATTTGAACACTATATTTACCTTCCAAAGTTTATTGATGAAAACTTTTTATATCCTGAACAAACGAATAAAATATCAGTTTTTGTAGATCATTTTAAAAGTCAGACCGTATATGAAAGAGATATTTCTATTAAATCAATTTTATATGTTTTTCAAAATTTAAAAAAGTATAGAAATGATATTGATATATATTTTCATTCATCAAAAGGAATAGAACTAAATCCAGAACAAATTACAATTCCTTCAAATAAAAAAAGTGATTTTAAATTTATTGATTATAAAGAAATAACGAAAATCTATAGAAAATGTCATATTTTTTTTCCAACACACAGAGAAACACAAGGAATGCTTGCTCAGGAAATAGGTGCATGTGGAGGACTAACCATAATGCAAGAGTGGATGTATCCTAAAGAAACTCATCATCAATTTGAACACATAAAATATAATTTTGAACAATTTGTTGATTTAGAAAATATTTTTAATATTTGTAATACTAAGGATTTTATTCATAGAAATAGAGATAAAGTAATTAAGAATTGCTCTATTTCACTTTTTAATAAAATTTTCATAGATAAAATTAATAAAATTATATCTAAAAATTTCTAAAAATAACGCTTTAAATATTTCTAGATATAATGAAAAAATCAAATGCAATTTGTTGTTTGAATTTTTCTTCTAAATAACTCTTTAATTTTATTATATCTATATTGTTGAAATTCTTACTATCAATTAAATTATATTTTTGATTTAGTAATTTTAAAAATTTGAAATTTTTATCAAAACTGTTTGTGTTTATAATTTCAATCTGTCCATATTTTATTTTTAAGTTTAAAAGATCATCTAACAAATTGATTTCATGACCTTCAATATCCAGTTTTAAAAAATCTATATGATCTAAATTATTTTCAAAAAGAAAATGTTTTAGTGTTTTAGAAACAACTTTTGTGTAGGTTTTATCTTCTTGATTAATTTCATTCTTTACATGATTCATCGTGCTAATTGAATTTTTGATATATTTTTTATTATTATTGTCAGATACTATATGATGAAAAGGCTTTATATTATCAACATTATTTAATTTAGAAGAAATATTATTACATAATATTTTATAGTTATTTTCTGATCCCTCTATTGAATAAATACTGCTATTTGGAAAATGTTTTCCCAAAATTAAAGAATATTCACCCCAACATGAACCAACATCTAAAACAATGTTTGGTTTAAATTTAAATTTATCTAAGAAATTTATTGTTGTGCCAGCTTGGCTGAAATAAGATTGACCTACATTTTTTAAAAAATATCTATTTACAATTTCTAAATATATATCATTAATTTTAATATATTTTTTGCCATCAACAAATAATATTTCATTTTTAAAACTTAAATAATTAATAATTGTATTGGTGTAAGAAATAAGACTATATAAGTAATCACCGCGAGTTAATTTTAACTCTCTTGATAACAAAGTTTCATCTTTGGTTTTATTTTTAATAGCTAAGTTTAATTTTTTAGAAAAATTTTCAAGATTCATAATTAGAGCTGATTACATTATGTTAAATATTTATTTATAGATTTTGTAAATTTTTTTCTATCTCCTTTTAAATGTAAAAAATAAGTATTTTTTTTTATAATGTTAATATAATTCGTAAAATCAAAGTTTTCTTTAGCATATTTTAATTCTAGGCTTTGAAGATTGTAAATATCTTCGTTTAAAAAATTAAAAGTTAAACCATTATACTTATATAAAAAAAAATCATTTATATTATTTGGAAATTTGTCAAACAAATAAAAAAATAAATATTGATCTCCCCACCATTCCTCTAAATCTGTTTTAAGTTCTTTATAATATAAATGATTAAATTTTGAATTATTTATTATAAATTTCATATTACTTAAAACAGATGTATAGGATGATATATAAATTTCTGCAAAGTTGATTATGTTTTTTTTATTTGAATTTTGAATTAATAAAAAACCAGCATTGACTGGAAATTTTTTTCTTTTTGGCCAATTATTACAAATTGTAACTCCTACGTCAAATTTTTCATGAGATAAATAATTGTAATCTTTTATTGCAATAAGATCAGTATCTAGGATGTATATTTTTTTGAAATCTTGAAATTTTAAAATAATATTATAGTTAAATGCAACTCTATAACTCATTAATTTTTCTTCTGTGAAAGGAAAAAATATAATTTTAACTCTTTTTGATAAATTAGTTTTTGACATTTTCATATTAGTAAAAATAAATATCATGGTGTTGTTATTAAATTTTAAGTGAGATTTTATGAATGTATTTAAAAGATAAGCGTCTTCTTTACTAAACTTTTTATAAATAAAGAGAGTAACAACAGCTTCAGTATAAGAATAGTCATTTTTGTTTATATGAATATTTTTAAATAAATCTTTTAGATTATTGTTAATGTTTATAAACATTTTTAAATTATATACTTTATTTAAATAACACTATAATCATTTAGCTAAAGATATTTATAAATATATTATATAATTTAATCGAGTTCATAATCTAATTTATTTTTTCTTATAGTCTGTTCATCTTTATATAAAATGTAGTTTCCTATAGCAAGTACGTCTAATCCTGTGCCCATAAAACATTTAAAAGCATCCGTAGGTGTGCAAATTATAGGCTGACCCCTTATGTTGAACGAAGTATTTACAATAATTGGGCAACCAGTTTTTTCATTGAATTTTGATATAAGTGAATGATAACGTGGATTAGTTTCCTTGTGTACAGTTTGTATTCTTGCAGAATAATCTACATGTGTAATGGCCGGAACAATAGAACGAGTTATATTAAGCTTATCAATACCAAATAAAGCTTCATCTTCAGCTGTTATTGAAAGATGTTTATCTTTAATCACATTTGCTACTAATAGCATATAGGGGCTTTTTGTATTAAGTTCGAACCATTCACTTACATGCTCATAAAGGATGCTTGGGGCAAATGGACGAAAACTTTCTCTGTACTTAACTTTTAAGTTTAACTGCTTCTGCATTTTTGGTGAGCGTGGATCAGCAATGATGCTTCTTCCTCCAAGAGCTCTTGGGCCAAACTCCATTCTTCCTTGCATCCAGCCTATAGCTTTTTCATTTGCTAGCTCTAATGAAATTTTATCTAATAAATCATTTTCTGTTAGTTTTTTATAAATTGCACCACATGAATTAAGTTCGGACTCTATTTCTTTGTCAGAGAATTCTGGTCCTAAATAAGATCCTTTCATTGAGTCATAATTTTTTAATACTTTGCGTTCTTTTCTATGATGCAAATACCAGACGGACAATGCAGCACCAAGAGACGCTCCAGCATCACCAGCTGCAGGCTGTATCCAAATATTATCAAAAATATTTTCACGAACAAGAACGCCGTTTGCAACGCAGTTAAGTGCTACACCTCCAGCAAGACATAAATTTCGTTCACTAGTTTTATTAGCTATGCCTCTAATTAGTTTAAGAACTATTTCTTCAGTTATTTTTTGTATAGAAGCTGCTAGGTCCATCTCACGTTGTGTTATATCAGTATCAGGTTGTCTAGGTGGACCACCAAATAATTTATGAAACTTTTTGTTTGTCATTGTTAGGCCTGTGGCATAATCAAAATAACTCATATCAAGTTGAAAACTGCCATCTTCAGCAATTAAAATCAGATTATCTTTGATCAAGTTTACATAACGTGGTTCACCATAAGGTGCTAATCCCATGATCTTATATTCACCAGAATTAACCTTAAACCCTGTATAGTAAGTGAATGATGAGTAGAGTAAACCTATTGAGTGTGGAAATTTAATTTCTTTAATAACTTTCAGATCATTATCTTTACCAATAGCTAAGGAAGTTGTTGTCCATTCACCCACACCATCAAGAGTAAGAACTGCAGCACTTTCAAAAGGGGATGGATAATAAGCACTAGCAGCATGAGAAAGATGATGTTCAGAAAAAAGTAATCGATCCCCCCATCTTATTTCCTTTCCAAGATTAGCGCTTAATTCTCTGGTAATTAATAATTTTTGAAAAAGCTTATCTTTTATCCAAATTGGAATTGCTTTAGCAAAACTTCTAAAACCCTTAGGGGCAAAAGCTAGATAAGTTTCAAGTAAACGTTCAAACTTCATAAATGGTTTTTCATAAAAAACAATATTATCGATTTGATTAGCTTTTATATTTGCTTCTTTTATACAATACTCAATTGCTTTAGCAGGAAAATTTGGATCATGTTTTACTCTTGTAAATCTTTCTTCCTGAGCAGCTGCTATTATTTCACCATCTTTTATCAAGCAAGCTGCACTATCATGGTAATAAGCAGATATTCCTAAAATATACATCCTGTTTATTAAAAAAGTGAATATATAAATGGATCAACAGCAGATCCTTGAACTAAAATTAATAACCAACCAAAAATTAATAAAAAAATTATTTTTGGAGAGAGTTTTTCTAATATTTTCATTTTTAGAATTGAAATTTAAAGGAATTTGATTGATTAGATTGTTTTCGTTTAACCCAATAGGTTGATTTTTTTTTTAGTTTTATTGATAACTCATCACGTTTTAAAAAACGCATTAAAATGGCAACAGGAGTAAAAATTAAAAAAAAAATTGATGCCATTATTATAGGGCTAATAATAAGGCTTAATATTAATCCTAAACTCATCCACAGCCTATTTAAAGGTCTTAAAATTTCTGCTTTAAAAATTGTAATAGAAAAAAAAACTATTGTTAATAATAAAAAACCGTAGAAGGCTATTTTTAAAAATTCTATATAAAAATAAATAGATGTTAATAAGAATAAAGTAGAAAAGAAAAAGCCAAATTTTTTATCAGAAGGAAGTTGTATATTTTTAAAAGAAATTTGCATTTAAATGTAAGGTAAGAATTAATTTATTTCTTTAAGAAGTAAATAAAAATAATTAATCATATATTAATCCCGAGGAACTAAAGGATACATATCAAAATTTTGTTCATCAAAGAACTTCAAGCGATTAGGTATAGTATTTAGAACTATTTCGTTATTTTCTTTTGATATTCTGTCTAATCGATAACGCACTGCTATCCATGTCAAAATACTCTCGGCCACATCTTCACTTCTAGGAAATTTTTTGGCATAATCAGAAATATGTTCTTTATCTTTTTTTTTTGCTTCTTCCCATTCAGTTTTATTTAGTAGTCCACCGAAATCCCAATCTAAAGATGTATGACCTGCTTCATGGATAAAAACTTCTTCTAGAATTTCTTTAGAAATATATTCTTTGCTTCTACCAGTGTGAATTAATAAATTTTCATTACCACCACCATAGCTTTTTTTTCCTTTGTGAATCCAAACCGTTTTTACATTAGTCAGTAAAAAATTAGGTAATCTTCCAATCGTTTCAGAGTAATAAAACGCCTCCTTAAATGCGTTATCAACATTTTTAAATTCGGGATTAACTTGTATTTCAATTATTCTTTCCTCGTATACTGCATTAAATAAAAATGCCTCTTTGTTTAACCATCTACCACCTTTTCTACGATCAAACATTTCACGATAATCTTTACCAGTATAAATTAGTTCCTTAAATGTTGTTGGATCATTAGTGTTAATTACATCTGGAAAATACCAAATGGTTCCATCGTATGGTGGTTTAGCATGAACGTCCGTAAAAGAATAAAAAAATAGGAAAAGTAATATTGAGATAAATTTCATATTAATATTTTCAAACTCTATTAATTTTTTTAATTCATCAAGAGTATAATATTAAATAACTTAAGATTTGGAGCGGATGAAGAGATTGGAATTTATCACTCGCTTCAATTAACCTAAGCAATGCAACAAATATTACACTAAGTATATTGAAATATTAAAGTTTGGCGCATTTTGAAATATTCTTGATGTTTATAAATAATGATTTTATTAAAAAGATACTAATTTTTAGAATTTATCTGATTATTAACATAATTTAAAATCAGAATTTTTGTTTCACTAGATTTACAATCTTTCGCATGTGTAAAATGACCTTTTTTACAATTGTATCCAATTAAATTTACATTATTTGGATAAAGTTCCGTTAAGAATTTTAATTCCTCTGGTCGATTAAAATCATCATCTTCGTATGCAAAAACTAAAGCATCTATAAACTTTGCTTTTGTAATTTCTTTTATATGCGCAGGTCTTGCCTCATCTCTCCACCACGGATATTTTTTTGCTTCATGTCTTGGTCCAGCAAATGCAGGAGCAAAAACAATCGCACTGTTAAATAATTTTTCATTTTCTCTAAACATATGTAAAGCAGTCCATCCTCCAGCAGACCATCCACTGATAAAAATATTATTAGGATTAACACCTATTTCATTTATTTCAGTAAGGATTTTTTTCAATTGTTTAACTCTTTTGTATATGTATGATCCTGGAGAATCATCGTTGTCTGTAGATTTAGAGCACATAAAAATAAAATGTGCATTAATTTCTTTTTCTAAATATTTTAGAGTTTTTGGTATTTTGTTAAATCGACTAGAACATTTTTCTGATTTTTGAGGTCTCGTTTGTCCATGACTCCAGATAATTACTACTGGATTTTTTTCTAAAACTAAATCTTCTTGTATAGATGAAAGGTCATTAGCATTAACATTTGTTGCTGATAATAAAATAAAAAATGCAATTAAATTTTTCATAATAAAAATATTTTACTCATTTTATCTCCTCATCTTTTTCTTTAAGATAGCTCTGGCTTAATCTCCAATAACATATTCTGGTTCATCTATTAGTATCTTATCTCGTAATTCAAATTATAATTTTGCAACTTGATTTCTTAGATCGTCAATTTGTTTAAAATGATCACGTGACTCATACTCTAGTTTGCTTAATCTTTCCCTAGCCCAGCCGAGAGAGATTGCCAAACCATTATAACCATATCCTATTTTATCCCATGTTTAAATATAAATGGTTCAATAGTGATGTGTGAAGAATAAATATAAAAAATTTATTTTGATTTATTATTCGGAAATTTTATTATTTACTTCTTCAAGTAAAATTTCAAATTTGTCTTTATAACCATACAATTCTTTTCTTTTTAAAACTTTCTTTATTAATTTAATAGCTTTCTTGTAGTTTTCATTATTAAAGTGATTTACGGAAATATCATAAATTTTTTTTACTTGAATTGAATAATCAGTATTTGCATCAGGGGCTGGTCCTGATCCACTTGAAAGTTCTACTTCTTCTGAAGAGGAAGCGTGCCCCCCGTGACCAGAAAATGCTGGGTAACTAAATAAAACAAAAGCAAAGCAAATTAAAAATTTCATAGTATACAAATATTAAATGAAAACAAATAATCAATAAATATGTGCATTATTAAGAAAAAAATTATTTTTTATGGTATTTATTAATTTGGTATGAATTTTAATAGTTTTTTGAGGTTTTTTCATAAATATTTAAATTTAATAGTCTCAGCACAACTTCTTATTTGGACAATCTCAGGTTTATTTTTTGCTTACAACAAAGCTTCTTTAAATGTTAGTGATTATTTTGTATTTGAAGAAGATAGAGAGTTTGTAATTCCAAACAATATTGCTTACCCAGAATTACAGGAAATAAATTTCTTTTATAGAAATAACGAAATTATTTATAAAATTAAAAATTTAAACGGGGAGTCATACTTTAATCTTGAGGGCGAAAGAGTTAAGAAACTTAGTTTGATTGAAGCAGAAGAAATATTAGAAAATAAAACTAATTTATTTTCATTAGAAAGTATTGAAATAATAGAAGGAAGTAATGGATCGGAGTACAGGAATCTAAAACTACCTGTTTACAAAATACTTTCAGTCAATTCTGATGGAGAAGAAGTAAATGCATACATGGATCCATTGTCTGGTAAAATTCTTGCATTAAGAACAAATAAATGGAGACAGTGGGATTTTTTATGGGGTTTACATATTATGGATTGGACAAAAAGAAATAGGGTAGATAATTTTTTTCTTAAATTTTTTACAATTCTTGCTTTATTTAGCTCTATATCTGGATTATTGCTTTTTTTTAGTTTCAACAAAAAAAAATTTAAAAAATAAAAATATATTTCTGGAGCGGGCGAAGGGATTCGAACCCTCGACTTCAACCTTGGCAAGGTTGCGCTCTACCCCTGAGCTACGCCCGCTTTCTCTATACAATTACCACTTTGAGTCTATAAGTCAATATTATAGAAAACGATCATTTAAATCTGCTTCTGTAAACAATATCAACAAGTAACATATGAGGAAGAGTTAATGCAGCAAGTCCTATGAAAATTACTTTTAATATTGACTCATATAATGATAAATTTTGAAATAAATAATAAAGTATACCTAAGCCACCAATCCAAGATATTAGTGTAAAAACTGATGTTGAGTAAATAACAAATTTTTTATTCGTTAAATTTGAATAAATATTTTTAATCAAATGTTTTAGATGTTTATAAGTATGAAAAAAACAAAAATATATTGCAAAACTTAGAAGTGGGTCAAATAAATAAAAAATTAACAAAAGAAATAAAATTTCAATAACTCCTCTTCTTAATTTATTTTCAAAAAAAGATAGGTATGTAAAATATATTATTGACAGTAAAGTTAAAAAGTATGGGATGAAAAAAAATTTTTGAATTAAATAAATTTTATCATTAGTAAGATATTCAAATATCAAAAAAGATTGATTTTCATTAAAGTATATAATGCCAAAAATAATAGTCATTCCATATGTAAAACTCACAGAATACTTGTATTTATTAATTCTAAAGTTAGTCCAATCACATAATCCAAAATGAATAATAGTCATTATTATAAAAATCGTTAATGCAAAAATGGGAAAGTATAACCAAAATATAATTACTAATAGAAATAGAACGATGTAGTAAAAAAGAAATTGTATAAACTGAGTTCTCTTTTTAAATCCTACCAATGCAGCAACTGCACCATCAAATGAGCCATGAGGAAGTCCAATAAAAAAGATTAATAAAAAAGAAATTATATTTAAAATTGAAAGATCATTCATCATCTTACTTAAATAGTTCTTTTATAAATGGTAGCTTAGGCATACTTTTAATGATCTTAAATTTAGTTAATAAATTAGAATCTCCCATCATAAAGCTCTGAAACTCATTTCCATTTAGATTAGAAGCAAGCTTAATAAAGGACTCCCCATCCTCGTTATTGTTTTTCAAAAAATTAATAAAGATTTTATCCATTTTTCTATCTAAAAATTTATGTATAATTACGGAATTTTTCTTAGAATATTTTAATAATTGGATTTGTTTTATAAGAAATGAAAAAGCATATCCAGTTGAAGGTTTACACGCACCTCCTCTAATACCAATGTTAAGAACGTTAGGGCTTGATGAATTTTTTTCTGCCGCCATGAACATCGGTATTATGCCTTTTTCTGCACTAGTTTCTTTAAACTCAATAATATTTTTTTGGTTTAGGTATTTATATATTTTTTCTCTGTACCAAGAGTTGTTAAAAACATCTTTTGAAAATACCGTAGACTCTACAAGAGCCTTGTTATGAGTAAATGGCAAAATATACATAAAATGTAAAAGATTTTTTTCACCTGTGAAATGCATTAAAGTTAATTCATTTTCGTTAAAAGTGTTATCTGGCACAGTAATATTAATTCCATAGAAATGTTGAAGTAACTCACCTTTTTTTTCTTTTGTAGATCTTGAGTCATATATTTTTTCAGCATAATATTCAGTATTATCATCTGCAATTACTTTAAAATAATTTTTTATAGGAAAATATTTAGCAACCTTTTTATTTTTAATTTCTAATTTATTTTTTGTTTCTAGGCAGAAGTTTTTCCACTTTTTAAAACTAATTACACAATAAGGTTTATCACTACTTGTATGTATTATGTTAATATTTTTATTTCCAATAGTCCATTGGTACCATTTTTTTTCAATAATATTTTCAAATGGTTTCATCCACTCCGTTAACCA
This sequence comes from uncultured Alphaproteobacteria bacterium, assembly GCA_902622475.1. GTDB lineage: Bacteria > Pseudomonadota > Alphaproteobacteria > HIMB59 > CACPNW01. The sequence continues at coordinate 37,749 of CACNPW010000004.1, forward strand.
AAAACCGAAATAATTGTCTCTTTTATTTATATCTTGATTTTCAAATGCGATAACTTCTTTAGAACTATCTCCATAAAGAATTTTATTTACTGCTAAACCACTAGGACCTAAACCAATTATAGCGGCTTTATAAATTTTCATTTGGAAGATTTTCTCTTATTTTTTTGTATTCAAAATTCATCAAAGGAATAAAAATAAAAAGTAAAAGCGATTTAATTGTAATAATAAATTTTTCAAAGGAGTTTAAATAAATCCTTTCTCTACAATATTTTTTTTTATTAGATTTTATCTTTATGCCAATACCTCTATAAACATTAGCCGCGATAAATATTCCTAATCTTGTAGAGAAAGGGATATATTTCAAACCAGCAAAACCATTTATATAAAACTTTTCTGATAGACATATTACTTTATGAATTGCTTTTGATATTTTTTCATCATTTTCTGAATTAAATTCATTAAGATTATTTAGATTTTTTAGTGATATATTAGGTATCCAATTTGCTGGTAAATATATTCTTTTCATTTTTGAATCTTCGTAAACATCACGCGCTATATTTGTAAGTTGCATACCAATGCCTAGATCAATTGCAGATTTTGCTGCCTCTTCATTTTTTACTCCTATGATTTTAGACATCATTAATCCAACAGTACCGGCAACATGATAAGAATATTTTATAAGCTCTTCTTTATTTTGAATTTTAATTTTTTGCTGATCCAAAATTAACCCATCAATTAAATCAATGAAGATCGAGTTGTTAATTTTACATTTTTGTAAAAAAATATTTACTTTATTGTTTTTATTTTTTTTTATTTCTTCAATTGAATCTTTAAGATATTTAGTTTGATCCCCACTATGCTTATCAGCAATGTCATCAAAATATCTACAAATTGAATAAAGGATACCTGCTTTTTTTTTTGATTTTTTTGGTAAAAAAAAACTTGCCCAATAAAAACTTTTACCTTCTCTTTTAAGATCTGTCGAGGAATTAAGCTTTAGATCAATCATTGTTACTTTAATTCAGATTTAATTATATTTTCAACGACTTTAGCAGAAGAAAGAACACCTGGTATTCCTGCTCCCGGATGAGAGCCTGCAGCTGAAAAATATAGGTTTTTAATTTTTTTGTCTTTGTTGTGATATCTAAACCAAGCTGACTGTGTAAAAATCGGAGCTATAGAAAAACCCGAACCGTGCATAGAATTGTAATCATTTTTAAAATCTTTAGGGTTCATCCAAAAAACATCAGTAATATAGTTTTCTAAATCTGGCATAATTGTTTTAGACAGTTCTGTGACAATTTTATTTTTAAGATTTTCTGATTCAATATCCCAATTAATATTACCTTGTAAGTTAGGCACTGGACATAAAACGTAGAAACTATCGCAACCATCCGGAGCAAAAGATTTATCTGTTGCGGTAGGTCTATGAATATATAAAGAGAAATCTTCAGATAGTATTTTTTTTTTAAATATATCATGAAGCAAAGACTTAAATCTTTCAGTCATCCAAATAGTGTGGTGAGCAACTTTATGATATTGTGTTTTTGTTCCAAAAAAAAGCACAAATAGACCCATTGAATATAATAAGTTTTTTTCTTTTAATATAGGTCTGCTTAAATTTTGTTTTTTTAAAAGTTTGGAATAAACCATTGGCGGATCAGCATTACAAACGACCAGGTCTAGATCAGTGATTTCTTTGTTATTTGTTAATATTTTTGTTATCTTATTATTTTCAACAATAAACTCTTTAGCTTCTGTGTTAGTTTTAATTTTAACACCACAATCAATCATTAATTGTTTTAATTCAGATACAATTTTACCGGTACCACCCATACAAAAGAACACTCCCCATTTTCTCTCTAAATAATGAATTAAAGCATAAATCGATGTTGTTGTATGTGGATCACCTCCAACTAAAAGAGGGTGAATTGAAAATGCTTTTCTAAGATATGGGTTTTTTAAATAAGTATTTACAAGTTGAGATACTGTTAAGTAACTTTTTAAAATAATTAAATTAGGAATAACGCCCAACATTTTAAAAAAAGAAATAAATGGTTTGTCAGCTAGTTTTGTAAAACCAACATCAAATATTTTTTTTGATTGATTTAAAAGTTTTTTATATCCTTTTATATCTCTCTTATCAAATTTACTTATCTCACTATTTGTTTTTTCAACAGTAGAGCAATAATCAAAAGTCTTACCATCATGAAAATAATATCTATACCAAGGTTCAAGAGGAACAAAATTTAAATAATCTTCTCTTTTTTTTCCAAATAAACTAAATAACTCATCAAAAAGAAAAGGTGCTGTTATGACCGTAGGTCCAGCATCATGTTTAAAACCATTGACTTCAAAAACTCTTGCTCTTCCTCCAAGTTCGTCTAGTTTTTCAATAATTGTTGTATCATAGCCTAACTTTTTTAATCTTAAGCTAATCGCTATGCCTCCAAAACCACTTCCTATAACTACTGCTTTTTTTCCCATTGTTAATTTTGTAATTGTATTTAAATACCTTATTTCTTAATAAATATAATATTATTTATGCTTACAAAGACAGATTTATTTGAATTACTTAGTGTAAAAAATAAAGATTTTCAAATTCATGATCATGATCCTTTATTTACAGTTGAAGATTCTGAAAATCTCAGAGGTGAAATTAAAGGAGCGCATACAAAAAATTTATTTTTAAAAAATAAAAAAAATAATTTTTTCCTTTTTAGTTGTGATGAAAATGCAAAGGTTGATTTAAAGCAATTTTCTAAATCTATTGATGCTAAGAATTTATCATTTGCTAATGCTGAATATCTAGAACAATTTTTGGGTATTAAGCCAGGATCAGTCTCACCATTCGCTCTTCTTAACGATAAAGATAATGTTGTTAAATTTTACTTAGATGAAAAAATTTTTAAGAGTGAAATAATTAACTTCCACCCCCTAATAAATACCACAACTATAAGCATTAAAACTACAGAGTTTATAAACTTCCTCCTTGAAAATAATAAAAAAATTCATATTTTTTCTCTAGATAGTTATAGTATAGTCAAATCTTTATGAGTGAAAATTCAAATATAATCGATGTTACTGAAACAGAGTTTAATGATAAGGTAATTGAGGCAAGTGAAAGTAAATTAATCGTTGTTGATTTTTGGGCTCCCTGGTGTGGTCCTTGTAAACAGTTAACACCAATTTTAGAAAAAATAATATCAAAATCAGGAGATAAAGTTACCTTAGTAAAAATTAATATTGATGAAAATCAACAAATTGCTGCGCAATTAAGAATTCAATCAATCCCTAGTGTATATGCATTCAAAAATAAACAAATTGTTAATGCATTTCAGGGTGTTATTCCTGAAGGTCAGATTATAGAATTTATTGAAAAATGTTTAGGATCTAAAATTAATGAAGATTTCACTGAATTTTATAAAGAAATAGAAAGCGCCATGGCTGAAGATAAGTTTGAAGAAACTAAAGACACTCTTCTAGAATTTATTTCTAAAAACTCAGATGAAATTAAAGGTATTTGTTTTTATTTAGAGTGTTTGATCGAGCTTAAACAATTTGAAGAGGTTGAGGTGTTCATTAACTCATTAGAAAAAGATGTGCAAGAAAAGGATGAGGTTAAACAGGTTTTAAAAAAAATGAAAATTGTAAAAAATAATTCCTCTGGACCTGATATTAATGATTTGCTTACCAAACTTGAAAAAGAACAATCAAATATAGATTTAGTTATCGAATTATCAGAGAAATATTTTTCAATGAAAGAATATGAAAATGGCATGGACTTACTTTTAAAAAATTATTCAAAAAATAAAGATAAGGTAAAAAATAAAATGGTAGAATTCTTTGATTTGCTTGGAAATAACGATCAAATTACTATCGAATATAGAAAGAAACTTTCACAAATAATGTTTTCTTAACATGGAAATCCCTATTTTTCCTTTAAACGGTGCCGTCCTTTTTCCGGGAACAAGCTTGCCTCTAAATATATTTGAAAAAAGATATATTGAAATGGTTGACTACGCACTATCAAAAGAAAGGTGTATAGGCATGATACAATATAATGAAAAAAACAAACTTTATAACATTGGCTGTATTGGAAAAATTCATAGTTTTAGTGAAACAATAGACGGAAGATATTTAATTAGTCTACAGGGTACGAATTGTTTTAAAGTTAAGAAAGAGATAGAAAAAAAGTATAAGTTTAGGTTGGTTGAAGCTGAAATGTTAGATTTTGTTGAAGATAAAAACATTATAAATGAAAAACAAAAAAATAATCTTTTAGACAAGTATAGCCAATATATTAAAGTCAAAAAAATTAACTTAAACTTAGAAGAAATTCAAAATATAGATTTTAATCAAATTATAAAGTTTATAGCAATGATATCACCATTTAGTGACATTGAAAAACAGGTTCTTTTGGAGACAAAAAATTTAAGTGATTTTTATACAAAACTTCATTCAATTTTAGAACTTGAGATCGTTGAAGATAATAATAGGAAAACAATTAATTAACACCCATAGCAAAATCACTTATCTTATTTTTTAATTTTTTACTTTTCTCTATTAAATTGATAGTTGAAAATCTTGCATGATTAAAAATTGCATTGTCTAATTTAAAGACACTATCGACTTTATCTGTGATTTGATACAACCTGTAAGCTTTGAAAAAGTTATTTTTTTGAAATTCTTTACAAAATATTTCATCTCCTAATTCAATGCCTAAAGAGTTGTACTTCTTAACGAGATTATATAAGCTTTCTACATCTTGCATCCCCAGATTCCAACCCTGTCCTGCAATTGGGTGGAATGAGTGGGCTGAGTCCCCAATGTAAATAATTCTGTTTTCAAAAAATTTAGAGTTTAAGTGAGCACTTAAAGGAAAGGTTTGTTTAGTAATTATTTTTTTTAATTCACCAATACTTCCTTTTATTTTTTCATTTATAATAGACATAATTTTATTATCATCCAAGGAAATTAAAGAGTTTATAAATTCATTAGTGTTAGTCCAAACAATAGAGCTTTGAAAGCTGTTCTTATTTTTTTGCATTGGAAGGATTGCTAAGGGACCATTTTTGAAGAAGAACTCGTAAGCAGTGTTTTGGTGGCTCTTTGAATGGTAGAAATTAATTACAATTGCTTTTTTTTTATAATCTTTGCTATAGATTGGTGTTCTAAGAATTTTTCTAATAGAGCTGTTTTTCCCGTCAGAAGCTAATAAAAGATTTGAATTAACAGTAAAATTATTTTGCTTAGTTACAATTCTACTACCTTCATAAAAAATATCTTTAACGGAAACATTGTTAAAAATTTTTACATTTCTTTGTTTTTGTAATTTTTTATATAGAGCATCAAGTATAAATTCATTTTTAACGATGTATCCCAGATTAGAGTTTCTTCTTTGGTTGTCAAAATATATTTTATTTGATTGATTTCTGTCTATTATTTGAATTTTTTTAATAGGCTCAACATGATATTTAATTTCATTCCAAATACTTATTTCTTCGAGAAAATTTTTAGTTCCCTCCGATATTGCTGTTGTTCGTTTGTCTAAAAATTTTTTGTGGTCAAATTTAGGTTTTTGTTCCAAAACAACAATATTGTTACCAAGCTTTGAAAGTGAATAGGCCAATGCAGCTCCTATAAGGCCTCCCCCTACAATATTAAGGTTTGATAGAATTTCTTTCATAATTTTCTTCGAATTACCATAATCTAAATGTATTACAATCTAACTATATGTTCAAGTATGGTTCTTTTCGAAATTTTGTTATTAATTTTTTTACAGGAGTATTATTATTTGGATTTGGTGTAATTTATATTGTTAGTCTTTATTCATACTCCCCAAATGATCCTGGTTTTAATCAATTTAATGATAATTTAAACAATAATAACATTAAAAACGTTTTAGGTATCTTTGGTGCATATATATCGAGTTATTCGTTAATTTTTATAGGCACGCTGAGCTATATATTAGCTCTTTTTTTAACATTTGAAGGTTGTAAATTATTTTTAGGAGTTGCAAGTCGGCTTTGGGCTTTAAAATTTTTATCAAATTTATTGGGAATAATTATTACAAATGTTTCATTAAGATCGGTTGCAGATATTTATTTAGAAAGAGGTTTAGTATCTCAGTTTATTGTAGATTCATTTTTCAATATTAATACAAGTTTTTTTGAAAATATTTTAGTTTATTTTATAGTAAATATTTTACTTTTACTATTGGGCGTTTATCTAATATTGTTATCTTTTAAAATAAATGTTTTTTGGATAAGTAAGATTTTTTCTTATTTAAGATTATTAAAATATTTCAAATATTTGTTATCTTTATTGAGTTTGTTAAGATTTTTAAAATTTAAAAGAAAAACCCCTAATAATACTTTTAGAAGTGAGCCAACAATTAAAAAAAGAAATTATGTGAGCTTAAAAAGAAAAATTATAAATAAACCACAGTCCACTAAACAACTAGAGTTAGATAATTTTAGTTTTAATCTTCCATCAAAAAATCTTCTTTCAAAATCAAATTTAAGAAACAATAAAAACAAAGAGCTTGATAAGACAAATACTGATGCTGCTATAAAATTAGAAAAAACACTCTCTGAATACGGTGTTGAGGGAAAAATAATTGGATACAGTAGCGGTCCAATTGTTACATTATTTGAGTTTGTTCCAAATGCAGGCATTAAATCTAGTAAAATTATAGGATTGTCAGATGACATTGCTCGCGCTATGTCATCTATATCTGCAAGAATTTCTACCCAGCCGGGTAAGACTAGCTTGGGTATTGAAATTCCAAACATAAAAAGAGATAGTGTTTTATTTGGAGATTTAATTGAAGAAGAGGAATTTGAAATAGAAAAGGACTCTATTACACTAGCACTAGGAAAAGATATATCTGGCAAAAGTATTTTTGCAAATCTAGAGCGCATGCCTCATCTACTAATTGCTGGAACAACAGGATCAGGAAAATCAGTTGGTATTAACACAATGATATTAAGCATACTTTTCAAATTTAAACCAAATGAATGTAAGTTAATTTTAATTGATCCTAAAATGTTAGAGTTAAGCGTTTATGAGGATATTCCTCATTTATTAACTCCTGTTGTTACAGATGCAAAAAAAGCGGTTTTTGCACTTAAGTGGGTAGTAAGGGAGATGGAAAATAGGTATAAATTAATGAGCTCTCTAAATGTTAAAAATATAGATTCTTATAATGAGAAGGTTTTAAAAACTATTTCTTCTGGAAGAAAATTATATAGAGAAGTCCAAACAGGCATAGATGAAGATACCAGTATGCCAATTATTGAAAAAAAAGAAATTATTCTTGAAAAAATGCCTTTTATTGTTGTTGTTATTGATGAAATGGCAGATTTAATGATGGTAGCTGGTAAAGAAGTTGAGTCTTTGGTTCAGAGATTAGCACAAATGGCAAGAGCTTCGGGTATACATTTAATAACAGCAACGCAAAGACCAAGTGTTGATGTAATTACAGGAACTATTAAAGCAAATTTTCCAAGTCGAATTAGTTATAAAGTTTCAAGTAAATTCGATAGCCGGACTATTTTGAATGAGATGGGTGCAGAACAACTACTGGGTAGCGGCGATATGCTATTTTTAGAAAATGGTGGAGTTATTAGAAGACTTCATGGAGGATTTATATCTGAAGAGGAGGTGAACAGAGTTGTTATTCATATCAAGAAACAAGCTACGTTTGACCATAAAAAAGAAATATCTTTATCAGAAGAAGGGTTAAGTTTCACAAATTCAGATGATTTAATCTCAAATAACAATGATGATCTTTATAGTAAGGCAGTTGATGTTGTTATTAAACAACAGAAAGTGTCAACAAGTTACATTCAAAGATATCTCCAGATTGGATATAATAGGGCCGCAAGGATAGTAGAAAAAATGGAAGAGGATGGAATTATAAGTGAAGCAAATAATGCAGGCAAAAGACATGTGCTTAAAAAATGAAAAAGTTTTTTCTATTTTTTTTTATAATTTTTTTTTTATCAATTTCTAATAAAGCTTTTCCAAACACAGATGATAAAGCAAAAGTTATTAGTTATTTGAATTCACTACAATATTTTTCAGCTTCATTTATACAAAATGATGGAGATGGTTTAAGTGAGGGTAAAGTTTATATAGGTAAAAAAAGAGTAAGAGCAGAATATTATACTCCAACAAAAATTTTAATAGTTTTAGATAAAGATAGGGGTATGTATTATAATTATGAACTAGAAGAGGATGAGTTTTTCAATCCAAAAAATACAAATGCATGGTTCTTCTACGACATTTTCAGAAATCCAGATTTTTTTGAAAGTAGCAAAATACATATAAAAGACAATGAATTAATTCTTGAAAAAAGTGGGCTTAGTGATAAAGAAAAGGAGTTTATGATAAGAGTGTATTTTGAAAAAAATCCTTTGGTATTAAGAGGAGTTGAAGTTGTTATAAACAATGATGTCCTCAAATTATCAATATTTAATCATAACTATAATGAAGATTTTGATGAAGATTTATTTAAACTTATAAGTCCTGTTTTTTTTAATTAAATACTAATTGTTAATTTTTCACTCTTTGTATTTATCTTTACATTAGTTTTAATTTTATTCATTTTTTTTCTTATTCTTGTTAGGTGGCTTTCAAGTGAATTGGTTTCTATATTTGATTTTAAATTCAGAATGTTTTTTTTTATAAAATTTTTGCTAGTTTCCTTTTCTCTAACTAGGTGTTTTAAGATTTCTAATTCTATTTTGGTCAAATAACAAAAAGAGTTGTTTTTTAAATTTGTAATTTTTTCACTATCAATGAATATTTCATGAAATTGAATCTTTATATTTTGTAAAAAATTTTCAATCGTATAAATAACATTATTTACTGAAAGGGGTGTGTTTACCAATTTTATATTTTTAAATTTTAACTTATTATTTTTTAAATTTGATATAATTAAGTAATTTTCATCCAGATTTTTAAAATCAACTAATTCTAATTCATTATAATTATTTATAATAACAATATTTGCCTGTGTTTTATATTCAATATTAGAGACCTTATCAAAACTGATAAAATTTAACTCATAATCTGAAAGAAGATTGTTTAAAAAAAATTTTATTTTATTATTAGAAAATATATTTATTGTATTTTTCATGATCTTTTTCCAAACAAGATTGTTCCTAGCCTTATATATGAAGGATTAAACTCTAATGCTTGCTCATAATCACTACTCATACCAATACTTAGTTCGTTAATATTATTTTGATTTGCTAAATATTTCAATTTAGCAAAATGGTAATTTGGGTCCTCGTTAATTGGAGGTATGCACATTAGTCCACAAATTGATAATTTCATTTCATTTTTTAAAAAAAAAAGAAAATCTTTTGTTTCTTCAGGAAATATCCCGCTTTTTGTTTTTTCCTTTCCTGTGTTAATTTGAAGAAAAATCTTCTTGTTTGTTAAAAGGTGTTTATGTTTTGAAAATTCTTTAGCTATTTTTACTCGATCTAATGTGTGAAAAACATCAAATATCTTAATTGCTGTTTTGACTTTATTTGATTGGAGTGGTCCTGTTAAGTGCAGCTCAATTTTAGGATTATATAGTTTTATTTTTTGAAATTTATCCTGAGCTTCTTGAACTCTATTTTCACCAAATATTAATACTCCATGCTTTATTGCTTCTAACACACTGTTTTGTGGATGATTTTTAGATATTGCAACAATTTTTGTAGATTTCTTGGTCTTTTTTAAAAAATCGTTTATTTTATTATATTTTTCAAGGTTAAACATAGATTATATATGTTGTAAAAAAACAACATTGTTACAAAAAATATACTAAATTATTATGCTTTTTTTGTAATTTATTCAATTTATAAATATTAGTCTTCTTCAATACAAGTTTGTTGCTTGTATTTAATGAATATTCATTAACTCAAAAGGAGTAATTATGAAAAAAGAACTATTAATGGGAACTGCTCTAGTTTCTACGCTTGGAGCTGCTTCAGTTGCTGAAGCTGTAACAGCTACTATGAGTGGTAACCACAAAACTGGTATTGAGTTTGATTCACCAACTGGTGGAACAGACACTAATGCTCAGACTTTTGATAACAACTTTACAGTATCTTTATCAGAAACTACTGATGGCGGTATGACTATTTCATCTAGCTTTAAAGTAATGGATGAAACAACTAAAGTTGATGGTGACGCTGGATTTACCCTAGCATTTACTGATGGCTCTAAGCTTGATTTAATTGCTGCTGGTAACGCTTCTGGATCACATGCTGTATCTATTCCTGGTTCAGCTGGCGCTGAAGGTGTAGCTACTACATCTACTAACTCAGCTAGTAATGGTTTAGATTTTGCAACAGCTGCAACTAACCTAGGTGTTGAGTACCACACTGCTTCTGACTTCTTAGCAGACGGTCTTTCAATGTCTTTCTCAGCTTCAACTGATACAGGTGCTGCTGCTACTGCAACTTATAGAGTTGACAGTCACTATGCGATTGGTGCAACTTATGTATCTGATCTAGGTGATACTGCTCTAACAATTGGTGGTGGTATATCATCTGCTGATGGTGCTAAAACTGGTACTGCGGCAACTAACGATACTGGTGGTTTCCATGTTGGTTTAAGTGCTGTAACTGGTGACTTAACTGTTGCTGTAGGTTTTGCTGACGGTGAAAAAGCTGGTATTGGTCTAAAATCTGCTAACGAGCAAGTTGCTGATGTAACAAAAGTTGGTGTAAAATATGTAACTGGAGATCTAACATTTAATGTAGGTTTCGCATCTGGTGACTCAACAGACTTCACTGTTGGTAGTGCACAATCAGGTAGTGATGACTCATTAGATACTACTTCAGCAAGTGTATCTTATGCTGTAGCATCTGGAGTAACTGCATTACTTGGTTATACTTCTGTAGAAGCAAGTGATGAAGGTGCAGCTACTGACGATGGAAATGCTTGGTACATTGGTGCTAATATGGCATTTTAATTAAAGATCTAATTTCTTTAAAAACGGCACCTTAATTAGTGCCGTTTTTTTTTATGTTTTACATTTAGCTCCCAATACAATAATTAGATTTAGATGTTTATAATTAGATTATCGTTTGTTTTATCACTTCTTTTTATAATTTCATGTAATAGCAATAAAACTGATGAAGAGATGGAGGAGTTGTGGTCAAAGGCCCAAACAAAAGAAATGATTATCAGGAGATCAGGAACAAAGTTTAATTCGGCAACAGACATGGATCTTGCACTGAGAGATGCTGAGCTGAGATTACAAAGTGGGGGTGGTTTGTTGGGAAAAGATGGTCTGACCCTGGGTAAGATTTTAAATCGAAATAAAAGTGATACTTCAGACTCATCAGATTTATCTACAAATAATATGTCAATAAACGTTTTTTTGTGGAGAAGCTCACTAGAAACAATAGATTTTATGCCGCTTAGCTCCGCGGATCCGGTGGGGGGGACTATAATTACTGATTGGTATTCAACTACAGATAATCCAACTGAAAGATGTAAATTAAATGTATTTATTACAGGAAAGGCGCTTAATACTGAAAATTTAAAAGTTACTTCGTTTTGTCAGGAGTTTAAAGACCAATTATGGGTTAATAAAGTTATCGATGAAGAAAATAATATTAAAATTGAAAACGCTATTTTAAATAAAGCAAAAAAACTAAGACTTCAATCAAGTTAAAAGTGTCATCAAGATACAATCATAAAGTAGTTGAAAAGAAATGGCAGAAAATCTGGTCAGAACAAAAGGTTTTTCAAACCTCAAAAGATTCAAATAAAAAAAAATATTATGTATTAGAAATGTTTCCATACCCCTCGGGTAAAATTCATATGGGGCATGTAAGAAATTATACGTTAGGAGATGTTGTGGCAAGATATATGCGTATGAAGGGTTACAATGTTCTACATCCAATGGGCTGGGATGCGTTCGGGCTTCCTGCAGAGAATGCTGCCTTAACAGAAAAAAAACATCCAGAAAACTGGACTTATGAAAATATTAAATCAATGAAAAACCAATTATTACAAATGGGTTTATCATTAGATTGGGATAGGGAAATTGCGACTTGTCATCCTGAATATTACAAACATGAACAAAAGTTTTTTATTGATATGTTTAAGGCTGGGCTAGCATATAAAAAAGAGGCAGAAGTAAATTGGGATCCAGTTGACAAAACAGTATTGGCAAACGAGCAGGTAATTGATGGTAAAGGTTGGAGATCTGGAGCAATTATAGAAAAAAAGAAATTATCCCAGTGGTTCCTAAAAATTAGTAAATACTCTGATGAACTATTAAATGATTTAGACAATTTAAATAATTGGCCAAACAAAGTTAAAATTATGCAATCAAACTGGATTGGAAAATCAATAGGAGCAGAAATAAACTTTAAAGTCTCAGATAGTGACTCAACTATCACTGTGTTTACAACTAGACCTGATACCATTTTTGGAGCAACTTTTTTAGCGCTGTCATCTGAGCATGAATTAATAAGTGAAATTGCAAAAAAAAATATGGATCTAAAAAAATTTATAAAAGAATGTAAAAATTTAAATCCAGAAAAAGTTAAAAGGGGTTTTGATATTGGTTTAACTGCAAATCATCCATTTATAAATGGTAAAAAACTTCCCATCTATGTAGCAAATTTTGTTTTAAAAGAATATGGCCTTGGGGCTATCTTTGGTTGTCCTGCTCACGATCAACGCGACTTAGATTTTGCAAATGAATATAAACTTGAGGTTATCTCTGTTGTTAAACCAACAACCTCAAAATTAGATGATTTCAAAATCTCCAACGAGGCATTTACTGACAATGGAGTAATGGTAAACTCAGAGTTTTTAAATGGTTTAGATAGCCAAAAAGCTAAAGATAAAATTATTGCTGAAATAGAGAAGAAAAATATTGGAAGAAAAAAAATAAATTATAAGCTGAGAGACTGGGGAATATCAAGACAGAGGTTTTGGGGATGTCCAATACCTATAATATATAGAGAGGACGGAGAAATTTTACCGATTGAAGAAAACAATCTTCCGGTTAAGCTTCCGGAAATAAAAAACTTCAATGAATCTTCCAACACATTAGAAAATATTTCAGAGTGGAAAGAAACTACTTGTCCTAAAACAGGAATGAAGGCACAGAGAGAAACAGATACATTTGATACCTTCTTTGAGTCATCATGGTATTATTTTAGATATTGTAATGCAAGATTAGATAAACCATTTGATAAAAAAGATATAGATTATTGGTTGCCCGTCGATCAATATATTGGAGGAATTGAACATGCTATATTACATCTTTTATATTCCAGGTTTTTTACAAAGGTATTAAGAGATTTAGGTTACTTTAATTTAAACGAGCCTTTTAAAGGATTGTTTACTCAAGGAATGGTTACTCATACGACATTTAAAAATATTAATGGTGATTGGGTTGAACCAAAAGACATTAAAAAAATCGATGGTGTACTAAAAGACAAAAATGGTATTGAAATAAAAATTGGAAAAGTTGAAAAAATGAGTAAATCAAAAAAAAATGTTGTTGATCCAAATGACATAATTGATTCTTATGGAGCTGATACAGCTAGGTGGTTTATGTTGTCTGACAGCCCTCCCGAGAGAGATTTGCAGTGGAGTGATAAAGGTGTAGCTGCTTCTTTTAAGTTTATAAATAAACTATTCGAATTTGTAGAAAAATTTAAAGTGTATAAAATAACTAACTCTATAGATGTTGGAATAACAGATGAATTGAAGCATATTATTAACCAGGTATCAGAATATATAGAGAAATTTCAATTTAATAAGTCAGTTGCTAAAATTTATGAGTTTGTAAATATTCTTAATGATGCAATAATAAAAAATAATTTAACAAAAAAAGATCTTGAATGGGCTTTAAAAAAACTATGTATTATTTTGCATCCATTTGTTCCACATATAAGCGAAGAGGTTTGGTGCTCTATTGGAAACAAAACTTTGTGTGTTAATGAAAGTTGGCATTTTGAAGAAGTAAAAAAGAAGATTAAAATAAAAATTGCAGTTCAAATTAATGGAAAAACTAGAGAAATTATTGAGGTTGAAGACAAGATGTCAAAAGAAATGGTTTTAGAAATTATTAAAAGTAATAAAAAAATAAATGAAAACTTATCTGGAAAGGAAGTTCTTAGGGAAATATATGTCCATGGTAAAATATTTAATTTAGTTGTTAAATGAAAAAGTTTTTAATAAGCTTTTTATTCTTAGTGATTATTTCATGTGATCAGATTGAGTTTGTGTACGATGATAATGGAAATCTTGAAAATCCGCTTTATGAAAGAACTGAAGTTACTGTTTATGGTATAGATACAGCATATGTAAATTCATATTTACCAGTTTTTTTCGGGGTAAATAAAAATAATGAATACAGGCTTGCCATTAACATTGATGAAGAAAAAACAAAACTTTCAGTTGAAAAAAATCAAGCTGTATCAAATATACGCTATAAGATTAAATTTTTTTACTCCTTATTTTCTACTGAAAAAAACTGCTTAACTTTTGAAAAGCAAATATTGTCTAGATTTACTGTTATTCCTAAATCTTCGGGATATGATTTTGGATCTGACACATCTCTTGAGCAAAATTATGAAAACGCAATAAATCAAAACTTAAACAATTTTGTATCACTTTTGGGAACGGTGGATATAAATGACTGCTTATGAGGCTTGAGCCATTAAACATATTATTAAATCAAAACTTAAAGTTAGATAAAAAATTTTATTTTATAAGTGGAAATGAAATTACACTTATGGAAAAAATAACTGGAAGTATTACTGAAAAATATAAAAAAAATGAAAATGTTAAGGTTGAAAGAATTGATGACCTTAATTCCTTTATTGATGAAGGAGGGTTATTTGAAAATAAAAAGGTTTTTTTGTGTAAAAACTGTAAAGGAATTGAAGAAATTTTTGATAAGCTAAGAAAAACAAATGATATATTTATTTTTTTCTGTGAAAACAAACAGTCAATAAAAA
>CACNPW010000005.1 GCA_902622475.1 uncultured Alphaproteobacteria bacterium
AAAGTATTGACCAATTTATAGGGGAAAATTATTTTAGAATACGTATTGGAATTGATCATCCTGGACATAAAGATTTAGTTTCAAGTTATGTTTTAAATAAATTTTTAAAATCAGAAGAAGAAATAATAAATAAAAAAATTGATAAAATAGTAAAAAATATAGAATTAATATTTTCAGATATTCCTCTATTTTTAACAAAAATAAGTGAGCAAAATTAATTATGGGATTTAAGTGCGGGATAGTTGGATTACCAAATGTTGGTAAATCCACTTTATTCAATGCTCTTACCCAATCAAATAAAGCGGAAGCTGCAAATTATCCATTTGCAACTATAGAACCAAACATAGGAAGAGTTGCAGTGCCCGATGACAGATTAGATAAACTAGCGATCATTGGAAAAAGTGAAAAAATAATCCCATCTTTCATGGATTTTGTTGATATTGCAGGATTAGTAAAAGGAGCCTCACAAGGAGAAGGTTTAGGAAATAAATTTTTAGGACATGTAAGAGAAGTTGATGCAATAGCGCATGTTGTTAGATGTTTTGAAGATACTAATATTACTCATGTATCATCAAAAATTGATCCATTAGATGATATTGAAACAATAAATTTAGAATTGCAATTGGCTGATCTTGAAAGCTTAAATAATAAAAAAACTAGTTTAGAAAAAAAATTAAAAGCAAACGATAAAGAAGCTAAGCATCAATTTGAGATAATAAATAAAATCTTACAAATACTAGATGCTAATAGTATCTTAAAAATTGAGGAATTTGCTAGTGATGAAATTGACTTTGTAAATAGTCTTAACTTAATTAGTCTTAAGCCAACTATGTACATATGTAATGTAGATGAAGAATCGATTCATACTGGAAACGAATTATCAAAAAAAGTCATCGAGTTTGCCAAAAAAAATAATCATTCTGTAGTTTTAATCTCTGCATCAATAGAAGCACAAATAGCAGAATTAGAAAATGAAAAAGAAAAGCTTGAATTTCTTAAAGAACTAAATTTAGATCAAACTACATTGAATAAGGTTATAAAATCAGGATATGAACTTTTAGGTTTAATAAACTATTTTACATGTGGTCCAAAAGAAACAAGATCATGGACAATAAAAAAAGAAACACTTGCACCTCAAGCTGCTGGAAAAATTCACACTGATTTTGAAAAAGGATTTATTAGAGCAGAGACTGTCTCTTATGAAGACTATATAGAAAATAATGGTGATGCTGGAAGTAGAGATACAGGAAAGCTGAGACAAGAAGGTAAAGATTATATCGTCAAAGATGGTGATGTAATGAACTTTTTATTTAATGTCTAAGCGACGTCTCGCCAAAGTCTGTTTTTTGCTAAGTACACAATTGTTCCTAGAATAATAAAGAATAATATTACTTTAATTCCTAAATTTTTTCTTTCTTCCATTTCTGGTTCGGCAGCCCAGTGAAGAAAATGTGTTACATCAGCCGATAACTGTTCTGCATTATTATCAGTGCCATCATCATAATCTACACTTCCATCGGCTATAGGTGCTGGCATAGCTATTTGATTTCCAGCCATCCATTTATTGTACCACATTCCATTACCGACCTCCATTCCCTTTGGAGGTTCAACATAACCTAGAAGAAGGTTATAAATATAATCAACCCCATATTTTCTAGCTTTTGTAATTACACTCAAATCTGGAGGATAAGCTCCATTATTATTTGCTCTTGCCTCGTTATCATTAGCATATGGATTAACAAATCTGTCTGCTGGTCTAGCCGGTCTTTCAAACATTTCACCATCATCATTTGGACCGTCTAATACAGTATACTCAGAAGCAATTACTTTTACTTGAGCCTCGGAAAAACCAACATCAATAAGATCTCTGTAATACAGAAGTTTCATTGAATGACATCCTGCACATACTTCTCTATAAACTTTATAACCCCTTTGAATTGCAGCTCTATCAAAAGTTCCCGTTACACCTTTAAAAGACCAATCATGTTTTGGCATTTTTTCAGTACTCATTTCTGCAGCAAACAAATTTGAGGAGAATAATAAAAAAATAATAAGTAATAGGCGCATTATAGATTTGTATCTTTTTGCATTGCTGGTGAAGGAATTCCTTTCTCTCCTCCGCCAATATTAGGAGCTATATTTTTAGCATAAACATCACTAATACTGAGCGGTAGCTTACTTGGCTTCTCTATCCAACCAACAAAAGGTGTAATGAAAAAGAAAAAACCGAAGTAGTAAAGTAAACCTACTCTAGCAATTAAAAGATATAAACCTTCAGCAGGAAGCATACCAACGTAGCCTAATACAAAGAAGTTAACAAAAAAGCCCATCATAAACCACTTATATATTGGTCTATAATTACAGCTTCTCACTTTTGATCTATCAAGCCAAGGTAGAACAAAGAGAATTACTATCGCACCAAACATTAGGAGAACTCCTCCTAATTTATCAGGTACTGCTCTTAAAATTGCATAAAAAGGTGCAAGATACCAGTTTGGAACAATGTGAGCTGGAGTGACAAGTGGATCTGCTGGAATATAATTATCAACTTCAGCCATAAGATTTGGTCCAAAGAATATTACTGCAGAAATAGCAACACCAAAAGCACACATAGCTACTGTATCTTTAATTAACATATATGGAAAAAAGTTTACTGAGTCATTGTTAGTTTTAATATCAATCCCATCAGGGTTATTTGAACCATGAACATGGACTGCAGCAACATGTAATCCTACAACACCAAAAATAACAAATGGTAAAACATAATGAAGAGCAAAGAAACGGTTTAAAGTAGCATTTCCAACATTGTAATCACCAAGAAGCCATGTCTTTAATCCCTCACCAATAAATGGAATTGCACTAAATAAATTTGTTATAACTGTTGCTCCCCAATAAGACATTTGTCCCCACGGTAATGTGTAACCAAGAAAAGAAGTTGCCATCATTAATAAAAATATAAATACACCTAAAATCCAATTAAGCTCTCTTGGATATTTGTAAGAACCAAAATACATTGCTCTTACTATATGAATGTAAACTATGATGAAGAAAAAGGCTGCACCATTGGAATGAATGTATCGCATTAACCAACCGTAATTGACATCTCGCATTATTCTTTCAACACTATCAAATGCCATATCAGTATGTGGTGTGTAATTCATTGCAAGAAAAATTCCGCTTACTATCATTGTAACAAGTGTAATTGTTGCTAATGCACCAAAACTCCAAAAATAATTACAATTTTTAGGCATTGGATAATCACCGTATTCTTTTTTGAAGTAAGAAATAATTGGTAAACGAAACTCTATCCAATTAAGGACAGGGTTTTTAAACTGATGTACTTTTCTATTCTTATCCATTTTATCCTATCTTTATAGTATTATCATTTAAAAAGGTATAGGGCGGAACGTCCAAGTTTTTGGGAGCTGGTCCCTTTCTTATCCTACCTGATGTATCGTAATGTGAACCATGACATGGGCAGTACCAACCATCGTACTCACCTTTCATATCTGAAACCTTCTGACCAAGTGGAACACAACCTAAGTGTGTACATACTCCCACTAAAACTAACCATTCTTCTTTTTGTACTCTATCTGCATCATCTTGTGGATCTCTTAAGTCAGAAGCTTGAACCATTTTAGCTGCATTAATCTCATCTTTTGTTCTTTTTTTAATGAAAACAGGTTTTCCACGCCACTTTATTGTTATACTTTGACCTTCTTCAATAGCACTAATGTCTACTTCGGTTGATCCTGCAGCTAATGTGTCTTCTGCTGGACTCATACTTTTTAGAAAAGGCCATATAAAAGCAGCTGTTCCAACAGCACCAAGCGTTACAGTGCTAAGTTGTAGGAAATCTCTTCTCTTATTTTTGGGTTTTTTAGCCATTTATTGTGAATTTCTTATATCTTAATTACTCAAAAAAATACTTTTTAAATATGTGCCAGCGTGACGCAAGTAATAAAATAATATAGTAAAAAAACATGAGAATTGCTCTATTTGAACCCGACATACCACAGAATGCAGGAAACATATTTAGACTAGGTGCCTGTCTTGGAATACCAGTAGATATAATAGAGCCAGCTGGCTTTGTGATTGATGATAAGAGATTAAAAAGAGCATCAATGGATTACTATGATTATCTAGAATTAAAAAAACATTTAAGTTGGGAAAAATTTTATGAGTGGTCAAAAGATAATTCATATCGACTCGTTCTTCTAACAACAAAAAGTAAAAAAA
Organism: uncultured Alphaproteobacteria bacterium; assembly: GCA_902622475.1. Taxonomy (GTDB): domain Bacteria; phylum Pseudomonadota; class Alphaproteobacteria; order HIMB59; genus CACPNW01. The sequence continues at coordinate 4,240 of CACNPW010000005.1, forward strand.
GTTATTTCGATTATAAATTTCAATCAAATGATATTATTTTATTTGGCAGAGAAAGTGCAGGAGCACCTGATTTTGTCCATAGCTCTGTCGATGAAAGATTAACAATACCAATGGTAAAGGGGCCTAGGTCGATTAATCTTAGTAGTTCAGTTGCTATTGTAGCTGGTGAAATGTTACGTCAATTAACTTAAGCTAAGCGTCCCATCTTTCCTTCTTGATAGTCCATCATGGCTTGCTTGATTTCTCCTTCAGAATTTGCCACAAAAGGACCATAACGTGCTACAGGTTCTTTAAGCGGCTTACCTGCTAAAACTAGGTAGGATCCTTTTTCTGATATTGACGTGAGTTGAATCTCATCACTTGACTGATCAAAATAAATCATATCACCTTTATTAGCGATTTTATCTTGCTCATTAAATTGTAATTGACCATCGATAATATAGATCATAAGATTTTGTTCTTTATCAACATTAAACTTTGTCATATCTGGTTTTGAAAATTGAATATCAAATATTGATACAGGTGAATATGTTTGAACTTTGGATTTGGTTCCATTTATTTCACCCACAAGAACTTTAATTTCTATATTTGCATTTTCAGATACTGTTGGAATAGTGTTTCTTTTAATATGTTGATACCAAGGTTTAACTTTTTTATTTTTTTGTGGAAGGTTTACCCAAATTTGTAATCCTTGCATGACACCTCCACTCTTCTTAAATTTTTCTGTTACTAATTCAGAGTGAATTAAACCTGAACCAGTTGTCATCCATTGAACATCACCAGTTTCAATTTCTGCTTGTCCACCAAATGAGTCTCTATGCTCTACTTCACCACCAAGCATGTAAGTAATTGCTTCAAATCCACAATGAGGATGGGCTGGTACACCAGTTGCCCCTCCTGGCTCATAATTAATTGGGCCAAAATGATCAAAAAGAAGAAATGGATCATTTTCTCTCATACCAGGGACAGGGAAAGCTCTCGTTACAGGTATCCCATCACCCTCGAAAGTCTTCATACATTGTTTAATTTCTAATGCTTTTCTCATTTGTATTTTAAATTATTATAAAAAATATATAGGTATAATTATGAAAAATCAAAATCCAAACCCGCCAAAGTGTGGTTGTAGCTGCAGCTGTTGTTGCACTTGTGAAGGTGGAGATTGCTGTTAATAAATTATTTTAAATTTAATAATTTAATGAGTGTGATTTGTCAGATTATTAATATCTGACTCCTCTATTTCTTCTATTGATTTCGCTACACGCCAATTATTCATTGTTCCATCATCATTTCTTGCAGTAATTACTGTTTCAATAGGTGGACAATCAGGCTCATGACAACTGAGCTCAGCAATACTTATTATAGTATTTTCCGGTAATTTATATTTCTTGGAAATTAACTGTTTGAGATTTCTTATTTTTTCAACATTTTGAGTTTTACGATTAAACATATTTTCTCCTTTAATTGTCTGCCCATAAGGATGATAAAAGAATAGAACCTTTCATATCGCCAATTAATATTTGTGAGTTATCATTAGATATAGCTATTGTTGAAACTTCTGCACCTGTCGAACTTCTAATCATAATTGGTTTTTTACTTTCATCAATTTCTGCTAATAAAACTGACCCATCTGTGTAACCGGTGAAAACAGCTTTTTCTCCATTAAGTGCTTTGACAAATGTTGCAAGTTCTTTACCACCGTTTGCAACAACAATTGGCTTTCTTCCCATTGGTCCTTCTTTACCATCAAATGGCCAGCAAACTGCATCACTGGATCCAGATGTAACCAAATACGGTGTATCTCCAACCCAAGTAAAACTTTTTATTTTTGATGGATAGCCTCTCATTGCTAAATCAGCTTTATCGTTTATGCGCCAACCATGAATTTGATTTTCTTGCATCGCTGTTACAATATACTTTGTATCTGGACTAAAAGTTACAGTTCCATGCGATCCTTTCCAAGTATAATTTGATGATGTCCATTTATTATTATTTAATTTCCACACAGTTACTCCACCGTATCTTGAGACTGCAAGGCGCTTGCCTTTGTTATCAAATGCTAATCCAGCAACAGTACTTTGATGATCTAAAGTTTGAGGTTTGTCTCTATTTTTTGTCCAGACATAAACAGTTTTTCCTGATGAACAAACTTTAGTATCTTTGTGGGAAGCTACACAGTCAACCCACTTTGAACCAAAATTAAAAATTTCTTCAATATTTCCATCGGATGATATTTTTAGAAAACGTCCATCGTCTCCACCCGTTAGTACATCGTCAGCATAATTAGCCATACTCAACACTACACCTTCATGTGCTTTAACTGTTTTAGGTTCAAATCCAGATTGAAAAAATCTTACAGTGCCGTCTCCAAATCCAACCACTATTTGATTACGAATTGTAACCGCTTCTATAGCTGGAGCTCCAATATTAAAAACTGAACCTCTTCTTTCAAGTTCAGTTTTATTTGATTTTTGAAATGTTTCTAGATCAGCATTCATGCTGATTTACAATTTTCAAAGCCTTCCTTAAGATTCATATTATCAAGATCACGACCAATAAAAACTACTCTAGAACTTCTATCTTTTCCTTTTGGCCAAGGCCCCATTGGAGAAGCATCCATAAGCATATGTACTCCTTGAAATACATATCTCTCATCTTCGCCTTTAAAATTCAAAATGCCTTTTGATCGAAGAATATCCTGACCCTTAGTCCTCAGTAAATTTCCAAACCAATCTTGAAACTTATCCATATCTAATGGTGTATCAGATACAAAGGATAGACTAGTAACATCATCATCATGTTCATGATCATGATCTGATTCAAGAAAGTCAGGTTCAATATCTAATACTCTATCTAGACTAAATGCATTTAAGCCTACGATTTCATCAAGAGGTGCATCACAACGTGTTGTTTTAATAATCTTTGCAAAAGGATTAATTTTTCTAATACGATCATTAACTTTTACAATGTCATTATCTTCAACAAGCTCAATTTTATTTAACAAAATTACATCGGCAAAAGCAATTTGTTCTTCTGCTTCATGATGATCTACTAATTGAGAACTTAAATGAACAGCATCAGCAACTGTAACAATTGCATCTAGTTTTGTTCTATCAGCAACATCTTGATCAACAAAAAATGTCTGCGCAACTGGGGCTGGATCAGCTAAGCCAGTTGTTTCAACTATAATTGCATCTAGTTTATCAGCACGTTTCATTAAACCACTAAGAATTCTAATTAAATCACCTCTAACAGTGCAACAAATGCACCCGTTGTTCATTTCAAATACTTCTTCATCAGCATCAACAACAAGATCATTATCAATACCTTGCTCACCAAATTCATTAACAATTACGGCGTATTTCCGTCCATGCTGTTCAGTTAAAATTCGATTTAAAAGTGTTGTTTTTCCAGCTCCAAGAAACCCAGTTAAAACCGTAACTGGAACCTGAGAAGTATTTTCCATATCAATTTCCTTATAATTAGTTCTATAAATTCCACCTTAATAAAGGTGGAATTTATTTAAATATTAAAAATTAACAGCCTTTAAGCTCGTCCCCGAGATTACTAATCAACGTAAAGTAAAGTGACTTACCAGCATCGATGTTAGCACCTAAAGGATCAAAAACTCCTGTTTTGATATTCATATCCTCAGCTATTGTTGTAATAATCTTTGGATTAAATTGAGGTTCAGAGAAAATACATTTTATTCCCTTATCCTTAATAACATCCTGAATATCAGCTATTTGCTTTGCACCAGGTAAAACATCCGTATTCAAAGTAAGCGCTCCAGCAGCTCTAGTTTCAAATCTTTCTTCAAAGTATTGGTAAGCGTCATGGAAAACGACAAATTTTGCATCGGAATTAATATCCTTGCTAACGTCATTTATCAATTGGTCTAAAGCTTTGATTGTTGCATCAGCATTTGCTTCATATTTCTCTTTATTGGCAGGATCTAAATCACCTAACTCATGAGCAATCTCATGAACCATTTCTTTAGCATTCATTGGATCTAACCAAATGTGAGCATCAAATTCACCATGGGCATGACCGTGATCGTCGTGTCCACTCTGATCATCATGGTCATCGTGGTCATCATGGTCGTCATGGTCGTCATGGTCGTCATGGTCATCATGATCATCATGGTCATCGTGGTCATCATGGTCATCGTGGTCATCGTGATCATCATGATCGTCATGGTCATCGTGGTCATCATGATCATCGTGATCTTCAAAAATCGATTCTTCTCTAAACTTCAATTTATTAATACTTTCAACTTCCATGAATTCTACAACTTCTGCATTTTTGACAATTGACTCAAGAGGTCTTTCCATGAACGTTTCTATACTTTCACCAACCCAGAATATGATATCTGCTTCTTCTAAAAGTTTGGCATGAGAAGGTTTTAATGTAAAGCTGTGGGGGGAAGTACTTCCTTCAATTATAAGTGCTGGCTCACCTACACCATCCATTACATTCGCAATTAGTGAATGAAGTGGTTTAATTGTAGTTACAACTTTTAATTCTGCTCTTACAGCTGAAGTTGCAACTAAAATTGATGAAAAGAAAAATACTTTCAAAAGCATCAAAAAAATGTTGTTTTGTCTCATAAAAAATGTTCCTATTAATAATTAAGTCTGTTAATGAACGTAATGTTATAATATTACATTTTAGATTGTAAATATAAAAATGAACGAAAATAATAATTTATTGGTAAGATTAAAAGATTGCGGTGTCCAAAAATCCTCAAAATGGATTGTGAAAGGTATCTCTCTTGAAATTCATAAGGGCAAAATTGTAACCTTGATTGGCCCAAATGGCTCAGGAAAAACAACTACCGCTAAAATGGCACTTAATATTCTAAAATCAGATGAAGGTTCAATTGAAAATTATTCAACAAAAATGGCATATGTTCCGCAAAAAATTAGTATCGATTGGACTATGCCACTTCGAGTTATAGATTTTATGAATCTAACAAGTCATATTAATAAAGATGAAATTATTGAAGCTTTAGAATTAACAGGGGTTCAGCATTTAATTTACAATGAGATTCATAATTTATCTGGTGGAGAATTTCAGAGAGTTTTAATCGCAAGAGCAATTGCTAAAAAACCAGATCTACTTGTTTTAGATGAACCTGTGCAGGGAGTAGATTTTAATGGAGAAATAGCTCTATACAATCTTATAAAAGAAATTTGTACCAAATTAAATTGTGGCATCCTTCTTATATCTCATGATCTCCATTTTGTTATGTCTGCAACAGATCATGTAATTTGTTTAAATGGTCACATTTGTTGTTCTGGATCACCTAAATCAATAGTAAAAAATTCTTCCTACATAGAATTATTTGGAGAACATAATGCTGCTACACTATCGCTCTATCAACATGAACATGATCATTCACATCAGACAGATGGGAGTGTTAAAAGTTAATGTTTGATGATTTTTTTATTCGTGCACTTGTTGCAGGGGTTGGTATAGCTATTGTTGCTGGACCACTTGGATGCTTAGTTATCTGGAGGAGGTTATCATATTTTGGTGACACCTTATCTCACTCAGCTCTTTTAGGAGTAACATTGGCATACTCATTTAGTTTAAATATTGCATTTTCTGTGTTTGTAATTTCAGCTGTTGTTGCTTTACTTCTTGTGAGCTTACAAAAAAGAACAAAACTAGCTGGTGATTCTTTACTTGGACTTCTTGCTCACTCAACACTTGCCATTGGTTTAGTATTGATTGGTTTTTTATCTTACATCCGATTTGATCTCATGGGATTATTATTTGGCGATATTCTTGCAGTGACAACTGCAGACATTGGTTTAGTTTGGATAGGTGGAAGCATAATATTAATTATCTTATATTTTATTTGGAAATCTTTATTTTCAGCAACTGTAAATTATGATTTGTCAGCTGCTGAAGGTATGCGGCCAGAAGTTTCTAATTTTATATTTACCCTTTTATTGGCAGGAGTAATTGCTTTGTCTATTAAAATGATTGGAGCACTATTAATTACGGGTTTACTTTTAATTCCTGCGGCTATTGCCAGAAACATTAGCAGCAGTCCTAGACAAATGATTATTATCGCAATCTTATCAGGTATTTTATCGGTAGTAGTTGGATTATTTGCTTCTTTAGAAATAAATACTTCTTCAGGTCCTTCAATAATAGTGGTGGCTTTAATACTTTTCATTATTTCATTGGTTCCTCTTGAAATTAAGGGTCAGTTGCAAAAACGATAGCAATTTGGTAATCTAGAATATGTCTTTAGAAACTTTAAACTTAACTAAAAATCAACAAACAGTTCTTGATATTTTAGAAAGCGCATCAGAACCTCTTAAGGCATATACAATCCTTTTTGATATTCAAAAAAAAGGAATTAAATCTCCTCTTCAAGTTTATAGAGCTTTAGATAAGCTTATAGAAATTGGTAAAGTACATAAAATAGAAAGTAGAAATTCATATGTTGCTTGTAAGCATGAAGGCTGTAATGCAAAAACTTCTACATCTTTTTTGATATGTGAAAACTGTGATAGTGTTACTGAGCTAACTGGAAATAATTTGATTTCTTATTTTTCAAAACAAGCAGAAAAGAATAACTTCAATTATAAAAAACATAATTTAGAAATATTTGGTTTGTGCGAAAATTGTAAACTAAAAAACTAATTTATTAAATTATCAATCTTATTCAGACATTTATTTAATCCAAGATCATATTTTGTTCGTAGAAAATGCTCTTGTACTATTTCAACCCATTTAAATTTTTGTAACGTTTGATGAGATATGTAAAAACAATTTAAAGGAAAGGACATATTAAACATTTTTAATATTTCTTGCCTTATTACATCGTTGGTCAACACTGCCAAAGATTCGTGAATGTATTTTTCTACAATTTTTTGATCACTTAAAGAGGTTTTAGGTAAATTAAATAAACCTCTAAATCTAAAGTATCGATAGATTCTTAAGTAGTCTTCTTTTATTCTATCCTCTATTTCACCAATAAAACTAATTTTACTTTCATTTAAATCTGATTGGCCATTGTAATAATCATGTAGTTTATTATTGTTTCCAACATATAAAGCATTGAAAGTAAAATCTCTTCTGGCTGAATCTTTTTTCCAGCTGTTGGTGTAAATTACATTTGTATGTCTGCCCATTTGATTAACATCTTCACGTAAAGTTGTAATTTGTATTTTTCGATTATGAGGATAAGCAATTATAGATCCATATTGAATAGCAAAATCATCATATTCAATATTGCTCTCTTTTAGTAATGACAAAACATCCTGAGGCTCCAAAGTTGTTGCTGTATCAATATCTTTGATTTCTCTTTCAAGAAGAGCATCTCTTATACATCCTCCTACTAATCGAATTTCAATATTATTTTCTTTAAAGATAGATATTAAAAACTTAACATGCTCCAGATTCAATAAATTCGTAATTTTATTTATTTCCATTATCTAGCTATTTCTTCAAAACAATTTATATTACAATAACAATGTCGACTTCTTCAAAAGAAAATGCTGCAGAAATATTTGAGGATATAAAGAAAAATTTAACTAGAGGAGTTAAAGATAGAAAACATGCATTTCATACGCCAGTCTTTAGTAATATTGATAGTGAAGGTGGAATAGATTCTAGAGTTGTAGTCTTAAGAAAATTTGATCCCAGTAGCATGACACTAAATTTTCACACAGACTTCAGATCGCCCAAAGTGCCTAATTTAAAAAAAAATAGTAGTTCTCAATTTGTTTTTTATGATCATAAATTAAAAATTCAAATGCGAATCAAAACAACGTCTTTGGTTAATAATCAAAATGATACAGCTAAAGAAATGTGGGATAAAACAAGATTGTTTAGTAGAAAATGTTACTTAACATTGAAAGATCCAAGTTCAATCACAGAGTTTCCAGAAGATGGTATCCCTGAACACTTAACCGGCAAGGAGCCAAGTCATGAAGAAAGTGAAAAAGGATATAAAAATTTTACAGTAGTTGAAAATAAAATTAATGAAATTGATTGGCTTTATTTAGAAATTTCAGGTCATCGTAGATTAAAATTAACGTTTAAAAATAATGAACCAGACTATAATTGGTTGATACCTTAATATAACTTAAAATTATCAATAATTCTTATATCACCAATATATAAAGCAATAAATAATCTAGCTTCAGAATAATTTTTTGTAATTTCTAAATTATTTTCATTTCTTATCTCTAAATAGTCAATTTTATTTATATTATTTTGTAGAAGCTCTATTTTTAATTGATCTAAATTATTAATTTCATTTAGTGTTAATCGATTAATATGTTCTTTAATTTTATTTCCTAATACATTGAAAATTTTTAATTGATCATTAGAAAATTTAGAGTTCCTTGAAGATAAACTCATACCCATTTTATCTCGTACAGATGGGCATTGAATTATTTTAATATTGTGATGATTAATTTTTACTAAATCTTGTATTATTTTTACTTGCTGAAAATCCTTCTCACCAAAATAACTATTCGTTGGTTTAATCATATTAAAAAAAAGATCCACAACAGTAGTAACTCCATCAAAATGGCCAGGTCGAAATTTATCACATAAAATATTTCTAAAATTGTTTACAATTTTTTTCTTTGCCAATCCTTTTGGGTATATCTCTTGAACTTCAGGTAAGAAGAGTAAATTACAACCAATATTTTCTAATTTAGAAATATCTTCATCAATTGTCTTTGGATAAGAATTGAAATCATTTTCATTGTTAAATTGAGTAGGATTAATAAATATTGAACAGATCACAAATTCGTTATGTAATTGTGCTTCTCTAATGAGAGATAAATGTCCATCGTGTAAGTTTCCCATTGTTAAAACTAAACCAATAGACTGACCCTTGTCTTTGATTGAAACTAAATTTGGCTCTAATTCACTAGCTTTTCTGAAAATTTTCATCGATTACATAAGTAAATATTTGACTTATATATAATGAATTCGTATTAGGCCCAGAGATTTATTATGAAACGCACTTACCAACCTAGTAGAGTAATTAGAAAAAGAAGACACGGTTTTAGGGCTAGAATGGCAACTAAAGCAGGTCGTCAAATCATTAATAGAAGACGTGCAAAAGGAAGAGCTCAATTAAGCGCTTAAAAAGGCCAAATGGCCCAAACATTATTTACAATTAAGAAAAGATCGACTTTCGTTATGATACGAAACGAGGGAGAATTTATAAAAGGTAAAAATATGAATATCCAAATTTTACACAATCAAGATCTAGAAAATTCTATAGGTGTAGGATACACAGCTTCCAAAAAAATTGGCAACGCAGTAAAAAGAAATAGAGCAAAGAGAATAATGAGAGAATTAGCTAGAAAAATTATTATTAATGGTAAAATTAATTCATATTATGTGTTAATAGCTAAAACGTCATTGCTCGAAGAGAAATTTGATAAACTTTTATTAGAACTTAAGGGAAAGATAAATGGTTAGTAAATATATTTCATTACCTTTAATCATAATAATTAGATTATACCAGTTATTGATTTCACCAATACTTGGGCAGAATTGTCGGTATTTACCAACCTGTTCTGAGTATTCTATTAAAGCATTAAAGGAACATGGGTTATTTAAAGGATCAATTTTATCGGTGAAAAGAATTTCAAAATGTCATCCCTGGGGTTCCCACGGATTTGATCCAGTACCAAAAAAATCTGAGTTAAATAAATGAACGAGCAAAGAAATTTATATTTGGCTATTGGTATTTCAATTGCGATAATTATTTTTTTTCAATTATTATTTCCAACTCAACCAATTCAAACAACATCCTTTGAAGAAGATGAAGTATTAGAGCCTGCAACATCCATTGATGGACAAAGCAGCCAAGCTGTTTCAGAAATACAAAGTAGAGATGAAGCTTTAATTCAAACCGATAGAGTTATTTTTGAAAATGCATCTATTAAAGGTTCTATAAATTTAAAAGGAGCAATTTTAGATGACCTCATATTATCAAAATATAAAACTAGCTTAGAACCTGATTCGAATAATATACAGCTTTTGTTACCGGATGGGACTGCTAATCCATATTATATTGAAACAGGTTGGAAAGAGCTAAAAAATTCTAACATTGAATTACCTAATTTAGAAACAAATTGGAAAACTAACTCTACCACTCTAAGCCCCTCAAGCCCTGTTACACTTAGTTGGACGAATAATAAAAATATAACTTTCAAAATCAACTATCAAGTTGATGATGAGTATATGTTTACAATTACACAGGAAATAGAAAATAACAGTGGTGAAGATATTGAAGTTTTTCCATACAGATTAATCAAAAGAATAAACACACCAGATACAATTAATTTTTTTATACTTCACGAGGGTCTAATTAGTCTAATAAACGATGAATTATTGGAAAAAAATTATGATGATATTGCCGATGATTGTAATTCATCAATGCAAACAAAAAAAGAGTTTTGCGATAATAAAACACAAGGAGGCTGGTTAGGTTTTACAGACAAATATTGGATGTCTGCTTTAATTCCTGATGCTGACCAATCTATTAATGTCAATTATAGATACGGTAATAATGGACGTGATAGCTATAGAGCAGGTTACGTTGGTCAGATATATAAAATTAACTCAGGCGAAAATATATCTTACGGCGGAAAATTATTTGTGGGTGCAAAAAAATTAAATGTCTTGAGTGCTTATGACGAAAATCTCTCTATACCAAGATTTACTGATGCAATTGACTGGGGCTGGTTTAGCTTTTTAACTAAACCTGTTTCATATGCCATTAATTGGTTTTTTGGTTACGCAGGTAATTTTGGTCTAGCAATAATTGCCTTTACCATTTTAATGCGTTTAATTTTATTTCCACTAGCGCAGGCATCATTTAAATCTATGGCGAAGATGAAAAAACTTCAGCCTGATATGCAAAGATTAAAAGAAACCTATCCAAATGACAGACAAAAAATGCAGCAAGAACTAATGGCCTTGTATAAAAGAGAGGGTGCTAATCCTGTTGCGGGTTGTCTACCAATTTTAGTACAAATACCAATTTTCTTCTCTTTGTATAAAGTGTTGTTTGTTACGATAGAGATGTATCACGCTCCTTTTTATGGATGGATTCATGATCTATCGGCACCAGACCCATTAGGTTTGATGACAATATTTGGATTAGTTCCTTGGGATGTGCCGCCTATACTGTCAATAATTGATATTGGTATTCTTCCTATCATTATGGGCTTCACTATGTGGTTACAACAAAAACTAAATCCTGCTCCTGCTGATCCAACACAGGCTAGAATTTTTGCATTACTTCCATTTGTGTTCACTTTTGTACTAGCTGGTTTTGCAGCTGGTTTAGTTTTATATTGGTCAGTGAACAATATTTTATCAATTGCGCAGCAATGGTATATTCAAAGAAGAATTTTAGCCAAAAATGGCTAGCTTAAATAAAAATTTAAATAACTTTTTTAATAATAATAAGTTTTTAGGTTCCTTTCAGTCATTTAAAGACATTCCTTATTCAGATATAAAAAAAGAATGTTGTTTTATAGGCAGATCTAATGTTGGAAAATCTAGTTTAATAAATTCATTAACTAAAACAAAAAAACTAGCCAAAACCAGTAAAACTCCAGGAAGAACGCAGGCTATAAATGTTTTTTTAATTAGTGAAAAAATAAATATGATTGATTTGCCAGGTTATGGTTTTGCCAAAGTATCAAAAGTTGCTCGAGAAAACTTAATGACCTTGATTGAAGAATATATAGAAAATAGAGATACACTTGATCATGTTTTTTTACTCATTGACTCAAAAGTTGGTATCAAAAATTCTGATATTGATATGTTGGATTTATTGAGTGATTGTTCAAGAAAATTTTCAATAATTTTAACTAAAATAGATAAAATATCTAATAATTATTTAGAATATCAAAAAAAATCAATTTTAAGTTTAATGCAAAATTATAAAAAATCATTTACGAAAATATATCAATCTGAGACCAAAAAAAATAATGGTATTACAGAGATTCAAAGATCTATATACGGGTTATCACAATAAATATGAAATTTGATTTTTTATCAGAGAGTGATCAGGCTTATTTTATACATAAAGCCTCAACCTTAGTTGAAGCTCTTCCATACATTCGAGAACATCGTGGTGATACAATTGTAATAAAATATGGTGGACATGCAATGGGAGATAAAAAACTGTCTGAGAGTTTTTCAAGAGATATTGGGTTATTAAAAGAAGTAGGTGTGTCACCAATTATTATTCATGGTGGAGGCCCTCAAATTGGTGAGAGACTTAAATCAAAAAATATATCAACACAATTTGTTGAAGGATTACGAGTTACTGATAAAGAAACAATTAAGGTAGTTGAAGAAGTTTTATCTAAGGATATCAATTCAGAAATAGTAGAATCTATAAGTGCCTCAGGAGGAAAAGCGATAGGATTATCTGGTAATGATAACTTAGTCACTGCAACTAAATTGAACGTGGAAATTAAAGATAGTGATTCAAATATTGAAAAAATAGTTGATATTGGTTTTGTTGGACAACCAAAAAAATTAAACAAAGATATGCTAACTAGCTTTATAAAAAATGGTCAAATACCTGTCATATCTCCTTTAGGTAAGGATGAAAATAATTTTACATATAATATTAATGCTGACACTGTTGCGGGTTTTATAGCAGGTGAGTTACAGGCAAGTAAATTATTATTACTTACTGATGTACCTGGAATTTTAGACAAAGATGAAAAATTAATCTCATCAATAACTTTAGAAGAAGCTAAAAGTATTGCTAATAAAGAATATATTTCTGGAGGTATGAAGCCAAAAATTAATACATGTATTGATGCAATGAAAAAAGGTGTTAAAAAATCTACTATTTTAGATGGAAGAATTCCTCATTCAGTAATATTAGAGTTATTCACTGAACATGGAATTGGTACACAAATAACAAGTAATTAAATGAGCTTTAAAAATAACATCAATACCTGGATATTTGATCTAGATAACACACTTTACTCTGCAGACAGTGGAATTTTTCAGCAAGTACATAAGTTAATGGGTGAATTTGTAGCTAAAAATTTAAATATGGAATTAGCTGAAGCAAAAAAACTACAAGCAAAATATTACAAGCAGCATGGCACAACTCTAAGAGGTATGATGGATAATCATGGAGTAGATCCTGATTATTTTTTAGAAGAAGTTCATAAGTTAGATTACTCAATTGTTGGTCCAAATCAAAATCTTAATGATGAATTATATAAACTTGAGGGAAGAAAAATTATTTATACAAATGCAAATAAGCAACATGTCTTAGATGTATTAGAAAAAATAAATCTAACAAATTTTTTTGATGAAATATATGATATTAAAATGGCTGATTATATTCCTAAGCCAGAAATTTCTCCCTATGAAAAAATTATCGACTTGTTTAATATCGAACCAAATAAATCAGCAATGTTTGATGATATTGCAAAAAATTTAGTTCCAGCAAAAAAAGTTGGTTTTACACCTGTCTGGGTTGATGCTGGTTATGAGAATTTTTCCGATGATATTGAAGCATCTAAAGAATATTTAGATTTTCAAACAAGAGATTTGAGTTTATTTTTAAAAGATGTAAATGAGGGTAAAATATGAGTAATCTCAAAAAAATTATAAATGATGCCTTTGAGGATAGAGATAATATTAATGTCAATACTGCAGGTGATATTAGAAATGCAGTAGATGAAACTTTAAACAAACTTGATAGTGGAAGCTTAAGGGTTTGTGAAAAAATTAATAATGAATGGCAAGTTAATCAATGGATTAAAAAGGCAATTCTTTTAAGTTTCAGATTAAATGATAATGAAATAATTAAAGCATCGCATGCCACTTGGTTTGACAAAGTAGAAAGTAAAACTGCAAGTTGGACTAAAGATGATCATCTAAATGCAGGATTTCGGTATGTGCCAGACGCTGTTGTAAGAAAATCTGCATTTATTGCTAAAGGTGTTGTTTTAATGCCTTCTTTTGTAAATCTTGGTGCATATGTTGATGAAGGAACAATGATTGATACTTGGGCAACAGTTGGCTCATGTGCGCAAATAGGTAAAAACTGTCATATTTCTGGAGGCGCTGGTATTGGCGGTGTACTTGAGCCTCTTCAAGCAAATCCTGTAATTATTGAAGACAATTGTTTTATTGGAGCTAGAAGTGAAGTGGCTGAAGGTGTTATTGTTGGTGAAGGTGCGGTTTTATCAATGGGTGTATTTATTGGAGCATCTACAAAAATAGTCGATCGATCAACTGGGGAAATTCATATGGGAAAAGTTCCAGAGTATTCAGTTGTGGTACCAGGTACATTACCAGGAAAAAAAGAAGGAGATATTAATCCTTCTTTATACTGTGCAGTTATTGTTAAAAGAGTTGATGAAAAAACTAGAAGCAAAACATCAATCAATGATCTTTTAAGAGATTAATGTCAGAAATTAATTTTGATCCAGTTACTCTTACACAATCTTTAGTTAAATGTGCAAGTGTAACTCCAAAAGATGAGGGAGCTTTAACAGTCGTTGAAAATCATCTAAGTGCTATAGGATGTGACTGTCATCCATTAACTTTCTCTGGAAACAATTCTTATGAAGTAAAAAATTTATTTGCAACAGTAGGAAATGAAGGAAAACATTTTGCTTATGCTGGTCATACAGATGTAGTTCCTGTAGGTAATGAAAGTTCATGGAAATACCCTCCTTTTTCTGCACAAATAGATGGAGGCAAACTTTATGGAAGAGGTAGCGAAGATATGAAAAGCAGTGTTGCTTGTTTCATCAGTGCCGCTAAAAGATTTGTAGATAAATATAAAAACTTTCCAGGAAAGATTTCCTTTATTATTACAGGTGATGAAGAAAGAGATTCTGTAAATGGCACACCAAGAATTCTAGAATGGGCAAGTAAACAAAATTATAAATTTGATCATTGTCTTGTTGGTGAACCAACTTCTAAAAATGAGGTCGGCGATAAAGTAAAAATTGGAAGAAGGGGATCAATTAGTTTCTTTTTTCAGGTAAAAGGTATTCAAGGACATACGGCGAATTCTCATTTAGCTGAAAATTCTTCACATCACTTAGTGAATTTATTAAATAGTATATTAGAAGAGCCGCTGGATGAAGGTAATGAAAATTTTTTACCAACATCAGTTCAAATTGCCACTATTGATATTGGCAATCCTGTTCAAAACGTAATTCCAGAATTAGCTAAAGCAACAGTTAATATTAGATTTAATGATATGCACTCATCTGACTCACTTATTAAATGGATTGATAATAAAATAGAAAAGATTTTCTCTAAACTGGAAAACGCTAGTTGCACTTATACATATGATGCAACAGCTGAGTCATTTTTGAATAAAGCCGGTGATTTATATAATATTATTTCAAAATCAATTTCTGATGTTACAGGCAGAAATAGCCCGCCTGAACAAGCAACCGATGGTGGTACTTCTGATGCAAGATATATAAAGAACTATTGTGAAGTAGTAGAGCTAGGTCTAAGAAATCAAACTCTTCATAAAGTAGATGAATTTGTTTTTGTTGAAGATATTATTAAACTAGAAAGTATTTATTTTAGAATTTTAGAAAATTATTTTGATGTCAATTAATATCCATTAGATGGATTAACATCTGATTTTATGTTTTTATTTTTCCTTAGTTTTTTATATTTGGAGTGCATGTATTTAACAGAAGGCTCTATGGCGGTTACACCTGCTACATGTGGTGTAATTGTTACATTTGGTAATTTCCAAAATTGACTACTTGATTTTAAAGGTTCATTTTTAAAGACATCCAAATAAGCATAAAAATTTTTGTTTTTCTTTAAATGATTTAAAAGGTCTTTCTCTTCAATTGCATTACCTCTACCTATATTTATTAAGCAAGAATTTTTTTTCATATTCTTTAAAAACTTTTTATGTATTATATTATTCGTTTGAGGTGTTGATGGTAAAATAGAAACGATAACATCAGAGCTTTTAATAAAACTTAGAATATTTTTACCGGTATATATTTTTATATTTTTTACTTTTTTTTGATTTTTTTTATACGCAATAACATTATAATTTAATTTATTTAGTAATCTTGCAATATGATTACCAAGAAAGCCTAGACCTAAAATACCTACTGTTAAATTTTTATTATCAATTGGCGTCCTTTCGCCAGACCAGTAATGTTTGCTTTGAGAATTTTGAAAAATTTTAAAATTTAATTGATAATTTAGTATTTGAGCTAGAGAATAATTAGCTATTCTCTTCCCCATTTCTTCATCTTTTATTCTGATTACAGGAATTTTCTTATTATAATTCTTTAGTTTTAAAATGTGATCTACGCCAGCACCCATAGAAAAAATAACTTTAAGATTTTTTAGTCTTGAAAGAATATCATTTGGTAGATTCCAAATTATAGCACAGTTTACATCATTAAATTTTTTATAATCTTTTATAGAAATTATTTTTTCGTTTTTAAAATATTTTTTTATTGTTTTTTTCCAAACATCTATTTTATCAAATGTTGTATTATGAAATAATATTGTCATTGAATTTCTTTAATTAAATCATTGTATTTTTTGATTTGAATATTCCAGTTCAGTTCATTTTCTGCTCTAATTTTAGCATTTTGACCAAGTTTTAATCTGTTTTCTTTATTATCTATTAAGCTTTTTATTGCTTCATCTAATTCATCAATATCTTTTATTATTAAGCCTGTTTTATTGTGTATTACTGCTTCAGGAGTACCACCTATGTTAGATGCTATTGATGGTATTTTGAAATTTGCTGCTTCTATGTAGGCTATACCAAATCCTTCAATTGATTTTGCTGAACTCTCATCTAGAGTTGGCATTATCATTAAATCAGTATTAGAAAATATATAATTTTTTTGGTTTTCATTAACGGTACCAACTAAATTTACATGATCTTGAAGATTGTATTCTTTAATTTTATTTTTAATACTATCTAGCTCCTCACCTTCTCCTGCAATTATGTATTGAATATCAGGAAAATATTTTTTTAAGTTCATTATAGATTTTAAAATTAAAGCATGACCTTTTCTCTTTTCAAGTCTTGCAAGAGTAAGTAATGTTGGTGAGCCTTGATTTAAATTTATATTTTCTTCAATATAATTTTTTTTAATATTAATACCTGGGTATATTATTTTAACATTTTTAAAATTATTACTTAATTTATTTAGTAAATTTTTCGTGTAGCTTGAATTTACTACTATTGCATTTACATATTCTAATATTTTTTTTACACGTTTATGATGTTTATTGTTTTTAATTATTATTTCATTACCATGAGCTAAGCTGATAACTGGTATTTTATTTTTCTTAAGAAAATCTATTGGTACTTCAAGGCTTTTCCAACTATCACTAATTACTGCATCAATTTTTGATGAAACATGTATTTTTTTAAGTTCATTAAATTTTTTTCTATTTCTTAAAAACTTTATACCTCGAAATCTTTTTGTAGAAAAATTTATTTCATTTTGATCAAAAATATTATCTTCTTTAAAATTTTGTTGATCTGCTAATACAATTACATCTTTGGAACGACTTAGATGCAATGCTAAATTGTACATTAAGGTTTCTATCCCTCCAACTCTTGATGGAAAACATTGTGTTAATATAATTATCATTAAAATTTAAAGAATTTAAAATTTACGATATATTAATATCGATTGGGGTACCTTTAGCAATTGATTCCTTCATTGCAAATACAACTCTTTCTGCTTCTAAAGCAGCCTGTAAATTTACTGCTGGTTTTTGATCAAAAACGCAATCCTCAATAAATTTATCTAAGCCTCTCTTTAAGCACCCATCAACTTTTGAGTCTATAGTTGGCCAATTAGCTATATCTGGTTTCATATAATTTGTTTCTGTTTGCATCTGCAAACCCATTGATGATCCTTCTATAATAATTGATCCTTTATCACCTATAACATGAAGTGCTGGGTCTAGTGGTTCAGGTTGATTTTTAGGCAAAACCCAAGATGTTTCAAAGGAAGCTAAACTTCCATCATCAAATTTCATGATTGCCATTACAGCATCATGCGAGTCATATTCCTTACATTCTCTAATAACTGCCTCTGCAAAAACTCTTACTGGCTTTGATTTATTAATGGACATAGTCATTTGAATATCATGAATCAAAGTTGAGGATAAAAGGTCAGTCCATGGAGCATAAATTTCAATTCCAAACCTGTTACCCCTTCTTCGTGCAAAACAAGATACAATATTGCCAATTTCATCATTTTTAACTTTTTCTTTCATTAATTTATATCGCGGATCTTCATGAAGAATAAAATTTACAGAAATAATTTCTTTATGATCTTTTATTTTATCGACTAACTCATGTATTTTTTCCAAATTTCTACCGAGAGGTTTTTCTAGTAAAATTTTTAAACCTTTTTTTACTGACATAACAGCAGGCTCTATTCTGATTTGTTCAGGTGTAGCAATACTAATAGCATCTAATGTTTCAGTGTTTATTAATTTTGTAAAATCTTCATAAGCTTTACAATTAAATGATTGTGCAACAGAATTAACCTTTTCTTTATCAACATCACAAACAGCAACAAGCTCAGAATTAGGATTTCTAAAAAAAGCTTCTGCATGAAATGTACCAACTAGACCAGTTCCAATAACTGCAATTTTTAATTTACTCATTATTTATCACTTCCCGATAATACTACTTTTGTAATATATTGTTGGAAAAAAATCATTAGTATTGTGACTGGAATTAAAGTAATTATTGCTGCTGCAGCTTGTTGACCAATTTTAATGTCTATAGTACTCCTAAATAATCCAAGAGCTACAGTAGAAATTTTCAAATTATTAGTAAATATTAAAGGTGTTAAAAATTCAACCCAAGATAAAATAAATGCAAATATGAAGGCTGCTATTAAACCAGGTCTCAATAAAGGGAAAATGATGTGAATTAAAAGCTGTAGAGTAGAACAACCATCAATTTTTGCAGCTTCCTCCACCTCAACAGGTAGTTTATCAATAAATGATTTTAAAATCCAAATCACAAAAGGTAATGTAAAGGCAGTATAAGGGACAACTAGACTTAAAATAGTGTCATCTAGTTGATATGAAACTAATATTACAAATAAGGGAATTACAAAAAGTATTGTTGGAAGAAAATAAATAGAAATTAAAGTTCCAAGAATAATATTTTTGGCTGGTAAATTTAATCTTGCGAGTGAGTAGGCTGCTGGAAAAGCTAAAATTATGCATAAAAAAGATGTGAGGAACGAAACAATAAGACTATTTTTAATACCTTCATAAATATTAGATATATGATTAGGTTTCAAAACCTCAGCAAAATGAGTAAATATAATTTCTGTTGGAAAAAAAGACAAATTTCTAGATCTAATTATACTTTCAGGTTGTATGCTTGTTAATATCAAACCGTAAAGTGGAAAAAACATTATTAAAAATACTATGAGAGCAGAAAAATAAATAAAAAAATTTTTTAAAATTAAATTTTTTTTCATTTATTACCCCAAAAAAATTTTATTAAAAATCTTGATATAGTTGGAATTAATACAACAGCTAAAGTAATTATTAGCAAAACATAGGCTGCTGCTGAAGCTCGGCCTAAATTAAAAGTTTCAAATGCTTCTTGATAAATGAAATAATTTAATGTGGTTGTCCCACCCCCAGGACCTCCTCTTGTAAGAACAAATATTGTATCAAATGATTTCATAGCTAAAACAAATTGTATCAAGAAAAGTGGTATCGCAATTGGTAACATTAAAGGAAATAAAATGTTCGAAAACCTTTGGAATACATTTGCTCCATCAACTGAAGCAGCCTCAAAAACTTCTGAGGGTAAACTTTGAAGCCCTGATAAAAAAAATAATGTCATGAAAGGAATTGCTTTCCAAATTTCAGCAATAGCTATTACATGAAGGGCTACTAGTGGATCTGCTAGCCAAATTTTATAACCTGATATGACTCCTAATTGATATAATAAAGCATTTAAAAACCCAGTATCAGCATGAAACATTTGTCCCCACAGTACACCAGAAACAACAGATGGCACTGCCCAAGGTAATACAATCATGACTCTTAAAAATGCTTTTCCAATAAATTTTTCATTTAAAAGAAGTGCGATCAAGAAAGAAAGTATTGTTGTACACACGCAGATTAAAAAACCAAAATAAATGGTTCTTAATACAGAACTTGTAAAAAAATAATTACTTATTAAAAATTCAAAGTTTTTAAATTGAATAAATTTTTTTATTTTTAAGCGAATTATATCATATTCGGCAAAACTTATTACAAAAGTAAATATAGCTGGATATAAATAAGTTATAAAAACTAGAATTAAAGAAGGAAGTATTAGTGTGAAAGCAAGAATTTTTTCTCTTGAAAATTTGAATTGAGAATTACTTGGTTGGTTTAAAAGATCTGTCATGTCCTGGAATTACAAGATCTGGTTTATAGCTTTGTGCTTTATCTAGTGATTCATTTAATTGTTTTAAATTTGCTTCTGGATACCATCTAGAAAATTTTCTTTCACAATACTCTTCCTTTGTCATAGTTTGATCACCAGCAATTAAAATAGTTTCATCATTACTTTTAACTATAAAAGATATATGGCCATTTGTATGTCCCGGAGTCGTTATTGCATAGACATTTTCCATAATTTTTGTCTCATTATCATCTGAGATTTCAATTATTTCTCCCATCATTGATTTTTTAGCATCTACAATTTCTTTCCCCTCAATAGCCACCATATCATCAAATTCTTTGCTTCCAATAATCCAAGGTTTATTTCTAAAATGAACAATAGAAGCTGCATGATCAGAATGTGTATGAGTAGTAGCTACTATATCGATATCTTCATATGTTAAATTTTTTGAAGCCAGTGCTCTCTTTAATATAGAATAAAAACCGATATGATAATTACCAGGATCAACTAAAATATTTTTCTCACCTCTAATTAGTGTAGTTGAAGCTACTGGTAAAAAACCAACATTTGTATCAAAAATTGGTCCATCATCAGTAGTTACACCCATAAGCTTTTCCATCTCATCAAGTTGTTGTTCTGGATGTGAAGCAAACATATAAATTAATTCGCTATTGTGATAACTAAATCTTAAAGTTACGGGATTTATTAAAATATCAACAGTAGTATTCATTCTCAAATATCTCCATTTTCAGACAGACTTTGATTAATCCAGTCTAAGTTTTCATAATTCATAAATGAGTAGTTATAGAAGCTAAATCCTGATGCATCTTTATTAAATACTTGAAGTTGGTTGTTAAGATCTAATTGATTAGAAACTTGTGGGAGGATTGTTCTCATTGCAGGTATCATTTCAACTTTGTTATTTAATACTTTTTTATAAACATCATATTTTTCTTTTATAAGATCTAAATCTGCAAAATAAAAAGTTGGATGAATTTCATCAATCAAGGGCAATAGAGAATTTAAATTTACACCATTTTGCCATCTCTTATTATTAGGACCAAGTGGATATAATGGGCCAAAGTCAACTAAACCAATTTTTAAATTTTTATCTTTTCGTAATTCATTGATTACTAAAGTATTGATGTTTATTATACTTTCTTCTCTTGCCAAATAGTAATTCCAAAACTCACCATCAAGAATACTTTCAAAATCAGACCAATTCATAACTTCTTTATTTGTTTTTTGATTAAAATAATCATCTGTAGTTTTTTTAACCCAGTTTCTAATCATTTCACCATCAATATTTTTTTGCTTCAAAGCCTCTAAACATTTATTACTAAAGTTAAGTGACATAATAAAATCAATATCAGCGGAAAAATCTACTCCAACTACTTCGTGGTGATGCCCGTGTCTTAAGGGAAGATATTCAAGAGATTCAATTAGAATTTTATCAAATACACCTAGATTTACTATATCTCTTGATAAATTGACAAAATGATCAACTACGTCCGAATTAAAGGGACAAAGAGAGTGTGTGATTGGATCACCCCAAGCATTATACACAGATGTATCAGGATAATTGTTTCCAATTCCAGAGTTATGAGTACCAAGCATCCATGCACATAATTTGATATTATTTTTTTTACATTGATTTGATAATTCTTCCCAAAACTGACTCCAATTCTCAGTAAGATTACTTATAGGTGATTGAAAACTATGATTGTTATGCCAACTACTTGGATTAAAATATAAAGCCCCAGGTTCAGGAAAATATATTTTTCTTTTTTTACTATGAGGTAAAAAAAACATTCCTGAGTGATAATTTACAGTAATATAAATTGCATTAAGTCCACTTCTCTTCACTGCATCAATAATTGCATTATAGCCTTCATCAATTACGTCCCAGGGATAACAAAATAAGGCTAAATCTTTTTTATTCATTTTTACCATTTAAAGGTTTTGTCCATTTTGAAAAATCTTCAATAAAATCTGAAACTTTATCTGTTATTATCTCATAAAGTTCTGTACCTTTCTTTTTCGAAGCTAGACTTGGTGAACCAATAACTCCATGATCTGAAAGCTCTTTAAAGCTTGCACTTACTCCAACTGAACCACCTGATAAAAGATCAACTCCAGTATATGAAGATCTTTTTAATGGGTTGTCGACAATTTTATCTTTTTTTACTATCTCATCTTGCATATGTAACATTAGTGCTGTTTCCATTTCACATGCATGATTTATTCCACCAAGATCAGAATCTCTCCACTCATTAATTTCTTTTAGAGCAAAATCCCAATATGATGCTGTAGCTATATAAATATTTTTATCGTATTTTAACTTTTGTCCAACATTTTTAAGAATAGCAATATTGCCTCCATGCCCATTCAAAATAAGTATTCTTTCTAATTTATTTTTTACTAAACTCTCAACTATATCCAATATAAGATTTGTTAATGTTTCATCTTTAATGGAAATCGTGCCAGGAAAATCCATATGATGTGGTGAATAACCTGACCAGATAACTGGAGCCACAACTGCATTAATATTCTTTTGGTGAGATTTTTTTACAGACTCATTGGCAATATTATTAACCATAAATTCATCTACTTTGAGCGGTAAATGTTTTCCATGTTGCTCAAATGCGCCAAGAGGAAGAAGAACCACCGGATCTTTATCTGATAGGTCCTTAACTTCCTCCCATGTATAATTACCCAAATTAACTTTCATAATTTGCGTATTTTATTAATTATGATCTGCTCGCATTAATTTGCTTAACAGCATCATTTAAAGCATCTTTAGCACTTTTCTTTTGAGTCAATGCTAATGAAACTTCATTTGATAATAATTCAACCCATTGATTTCTATCTGCAGAAAAACCTGCATCTACAGGATATAGATATGAGTCTTTAATAACACCTGCCATTGATATATTTTTCAGAACATCTGGATGATCTAGAGCAGGTTCTAAAGATGGTGCCCAAGGCGAAGTTGAACCTTGCAATATCTGATTGTCAGGACTTAAAGCCATTTCAATAAATTGCATTCCTGCCTCAGGATTATCTGAATATTTAGGTATTGCTAAAAATTCTGATCCATCCACAGATGCAGAAGTTTCTAATGCAGGAAGTGGTGCTATACCACTCATCCCTTGCACTGCAGAATCTTCTGTGAAATTTGCAATTCCACTGATAAATGGCCACGTTAAGAAAAATCCTCTTTTTCCTGCCATATAGCTTGGAGATGCATCAAATACCCAAGTGTAAGTAGGCGTAGCTGGATCAATGATTTTATCTTTATGTAAAAGATCAATCATCATATTTAAAGCTTCAACACCCGCATCACTATTCATGATCGGATCAAGATTGCCGTCTAAGAAACTTCCTCCGTTTGCTTGAAGTAAAGCTCCAAAAGTCCAAAAACTATGAGTACCTGCCCAAGCATCAACAATACCATATATATCATTATCAGGATCGTTAATTTCTTTAGCAAAACGAATAAGTTCATTCCAAGAATTCTTTGTACGATGCCAATTATTAGGCGCTTCTGTATCCAATCCTGCATCTTTAAGTAAATTTTTATTCCAGTGTAATACTGGGCAACCAATCGTAATTGGTGCAGCATAGACTTTGCCTTTGTAAGTTGCAGCAGTTAGACTGTTTTCCATAACGCCATTTGGTTTTAGTGTATCATTGACAAAATCACTCATATCCATCAACCAACCCTTATCAGCTAAACCAGCAATTTCTGAAGCAGTCACAAATATTGCATCACCTACACTTTTTCGAGCAATATATGCTGAATTTAATTTAACAGATAGATCTGGTGTTGTTACTGTTTCTATACTTGGTGTAACACCATATTTTTCTGCATAAGCAGGAGCTAAAGCTTGCAGATAATCCATATGCGAACCGAGCAAAAGACTAACTGGTTTAGTATTAGCAGCAAATGCATACTTCATACCAACTTGCGATAATAGAGTACCTGCAAGAGCAGCAGAACCTGTATGGTTAATAAACTTTCTCCTAGAGATCTTTTTTTTCATTCTACCCTCCATTAAAATGATTATAAAAAGATTGAAACGTATTTAAAATATAAAGTCAATGGAGAACGAATTAAATTCCTCAATTCTTAATGAATTAAATTTAATATTAAAATTAGCTCAAATATCTAATTTTATTAATTTTATAAAAAAAAAATTTTAAAAACTATATATGCATTTAATGCATAATAAAATTGATAGATTTATACTTTAATTGCATAGAATAATTACTATTTTATAATTTAAAGGAACTAATAATGATTAATATTTTTAACTTTTTTAATAAAGTTTACGAAGATTTAAGTGACAAAAACTATAATAATGATGAAGATTTAGTTAAATATTTCAAATCTGAATATGGCAAAGAATGGAAAATTGAATTAGATAAGCATCTCCTAAGAACTGAATTTGATATTAATAAGAAAGCCGCATAATCGGCGGCTTTAGTTAAACTTCAGAAGTTACCTCTTTAAGCCAATCTTTCTCTTTTTTTTCAAGGTATGTCTCCAATGTATCATACACCTTTTTATGATATTTATTTAACCATTGTTTTTCAATTTGATCGAGCATACTACTGTCAATAAGATCCAGATCTATTGGGCACCAAGAAATAGTTTCAAAGAATAATTTTTTATTAGCTTTCTCATTAATAACAACTAAGTTTTCAGTTCTTATCCCATATTCATTTTCTTTATAGTATCCAGGTTCATTGGATAAAATCATTCCTGGAAGCAATTCAACGCTATCAAACATTGATTTTTTTGCAATACGTTGTGGGGCTTCATGAACACTCAAAAAACTTCCAATACCGTGACCGGTACCATGATCATAATCTAAATTAATCTCTTGTAGACTTTTTCTTGCTAGATAATCAATATCAGTTCCTTTTGTTCCCTTTTCAAAAACATGATTTGATAATGCAATATGACCTTTAAGAACTCTTGTAAATCTATCTTTTTGTTCTGTTGTTGCTTCACCTAAAATTATAGTTCTTGTTATATCGGTTGTTCCATCAAAATATTGCCCTCCTGAGTCAACAAGATAAATATTATTATCTGAGAAAGATGATTTTCCTTCTTCAGTAACACGGTAATGAGGAAGGGCTGCATTTTGATCAATTGCTGATATTGTATCAAAAGATAGAGAATGAAATAATTCATTTTTTCTTCGCAGATTTTCTAAATGATGTGCAACACTTATTTCATCATTTGATTTAGGATCCATGATATTTTTTAACCAATAAATATATTTGGTAATACTAACACCATCTCTTATATGTGCTTTTTTTGCCCCATCAAGTTCAGTTTCATTTTTGATAGCTTTTAACAAAATACATGGATTTGCTAAATTTTTAGTATTTATTTTTTGTTTTCTTAAAAGATCAAAAAAATAAAAAGTAGTGGAATTAAAATCTAAACCAATTGATTCGGATGAATTAATGTTATTAAAAATTGATCCGATATTTTCAATATTATTAATATTTATTAGTGTTTGGATTTCTTTTTTTAGAATTTCTGGCATTGAAGACTCTTTAATATACAAAGAGTGTTTATTATTTTTTGAAATTAGAAGATAAGAATAAAGCAAAGGTGTATATTTTATATCATCTGCTCTTAAATTTAATAGCCAAGCAATATTATCAAGCCCAGAAACAAAGTAATGATCAATTTCATTTTGATCTAAAAATTTTTTTAAAATATCTAATTTCTCACTTCTGCTCTGACCAGCAAAACTTGTTGGGTGATCAAATATATCTGTATACTGAGTTTTTGGTTGATTTTCCCATATTAAATCAACAAAATTTTTATCTATTAGTTGGAGTTGAGATTTTGAATTCTCTAACATTTTTTCCACTTTTTCAATTTCTATAATTGAATGAAGAGTTGGATCTAATGCAATTTTTAATTCTTTTTCTAATAAAATTTTTTCTAAATCTGTCCAAAAGCTATTTAAGTGTTTTGCTTGAATCTCTTTGGCATTAATTTGAGTATTTGCTTGAAAAGTATATCGTCCATCAACATACAAGAATGCATCTGTTTGTGTTATAATTGCTCTTCCTGCTGAACCAGAAAAGTTTGTTATAAAATTTAATCTTTCTGCATTTGGAGAAATATACTCATTTAAATATTCATCACTTCTATTAATGACAAATATATCGCTATCTTTTTCTTTTAATAGATTTTGTAATTTTTTTAAATTTGATTGATTCATTATAACTTATTAAATAAACTTAAATCGATATTACCACCAGAAATCATCACGATAATTTTTTTATTTTTGATATCAATTTTATTATTTAATACTGCAGCTGCTGCAACTGCTCCACCTGGTTCCACTACTATTTTAAGTTGTTCAGCTAGTAAAATTATAGTTTTTGTTACTTCTTCATCAGAAACACTTAGTCCTCCTTCAAGATTATTTAAATTAATTTGAAAAGTTATATTACCAGGTTGTGGTGCCAAAAGTGCGTCACAAAAAGATTTAGCATTTTTTTTATTTTCTATAAGTTTACCAGCTTCTAAAGATCTTTTTGTATCATCAAATTCTTCAGGCTCTACAGAATAAGATCTTATATTTGGATAGATATGTTTTAAGTATGTTGATGTTCCTGCAATAAGCCCTCCACCTCCACAACAACATAAATACAGATCAGGTTCAATTGATTGCTCTTTCAAATCATTTACAATTTCGATAGCTGCAGTTCCTTGACCAGCAATTATTTCTTCATCATCATAGGGTTTAATTAGAGCTCTATTATCCTTCTTTTGAATTTCATTTCCTATCTCTTCTCTGCTTTGAAAGTAACTGTCATATAATATTACTTCTGCTCCATATTTTTTTGTATTTTCAATTTTTATTTTGGGTGCAGTTTTAGGCATTATTATTTTTGCACTAATGGTATTAATCATAGATGCATAGGCAACAGCTTGTGCATGATTACCTGATGAATATGCTACTACACCTAAGTCTTTTACGGTTTCTATTAATTTAGTAATTTTATATGTAGCTCCACGTAGTTTAAATGATCCAGTATTTTGTAAATTTTCAAGTTTAAAATAAATTTCAGCTTCTAAAAGATTATTTATGTAATCATTAGTTATCAAAGGAGTTTTTATTACCTTTTGGTTGATTAATTTATAAGCATTATCAACATTTAAATAGCTAAAATCAGTCATAATTTTAAAGTTTTACATCGTTTTAATGGAATAAACTAAAAAAAAATATATGTATATTGTCATGGAACAGAACAACGTAACTTCGCCTTGCATTAGCGTATGTAAAACTGACCCAATCTCAGGGTATTGCTACGGCTGTGGAAGAACTAATGAAGAGAAAGATATTTGGAAAGATGAAAATACTTCAAATGAATGGAAACAAAATAATTTATCTGAACTAAAATCTAGATTGTCAGATTGGCAGTTAAAGGCTTTTGAAGAATCATATAAATCCAAAGTTGAAACAGGTTTATCTCTTATTAAAAAAAAATTAGCAGAAAATCGTAAAAATTGAAAAGTTTAATAATTTTTATTTTTATTTTATTTTTTTCATTCAATCTTCAATCTCAAAATAAAATGATACTTGATAACTTAGAAACACCTGGAATTTCTTCTCAAGGTCAAAATTGGGCTTTTTTTACTGATGGAGTAATGGGTGGGTTGTCGCAAGGTAAAGCGATCATATCAAAAGTTAATGATATTAATTGTTATCATATGACAGGAGATGTCACGACTGAAAATAACGGAGGCTTTATTCAAATAAGAAATCAATTAAAACCTTCAATATCAACAGAAGAGTTTGAGGGTGTTTATTTTAAAGTGTTTGGTAATAATGAAGAGTATTCAATTCATGTAAGAACCGCTCTGACGATGGCTCCATGGCAATATTATAAGTATAGTTTTAAAACTAATTCTGAGTGGACAGTAATAAAAGCACCCTTTAGTGAATTTAAAAAATCAAATGCATATCAACCTAAAAAATTAGTTGGTCAGAATATCAAGACATTAGGGCTTGTTGCTGGATTTAAAGATTTTCAAGCAGATATTTGTTTATCAGAGATTGGCTTTTATTAATAATCTATTTTCAATAAATACAATCCTTCAGGTGGCGCAGTAACTCCAGCAAATTCTCTTTTTTTGGATTGAATAATTTCTGAAATAGATTTTTCAATTTTACTAAGTCCTATATCAACCAGTGTACCAACCATGATTCTAACTTGAGAATGTAAAAAGGATTTAGCTGATATTAAAAAATTTATTTCATCATGATTAAAATTTATATCCAGTGAATTAATAGATTTAATTGGTGATTTCGATTGGCAATTTATTGACCTAAAAGCAGACAAATCAAATTTTCCTATAAATTGTTGTGATTGTTTTATTATTTTTTCAGTATCTATTTTTTTATGTACACACCAAACTTTGTTTTGCTCTAACGTAATTGGTGATCTTCTATTTAAGATCTTGTATTCATACCATCTCAATTTTGCGGAAAATCTAGAATTAAAATCTTTATCTGCTTCTTCAGCATGTAAAATAGATATGGGTTGGGGTCTTAGATAATGATTAATGCCATCTCTAATAGTATCAGTATCAAAATGTTGCTCTAATTCAAAATTAGCTACTTGTCCTCTTGCATGAACGCCTGCATCTGTTCGACCAGCTCCAAAAAGTGTTATTTTTTGTTTTGATAGTTTTTCTATTGCCTCTTCAACCAATTGTTGAACAGAAGGACCATTTTCTTGACGTTGCCAACCAACATAATTAGTCCCGTCATATTCTAATGTTATTTTGTAGTTAGGCATTTATTAATTCATTAACCTTAAAACTATATCCCCGAAGAAAATCATCTTTAGAAATAGCATTTTTGCCTTCTCTTTGTAAAATTAGTGGCTCAATACTTCCGTCATTGCAACCAATATCAAAGGTCTTGTTAAGAATTGTCGATGCATTACCGTTAGAGTTTGATTTTCTTGCTTTAATGATTTTAATTCTTTCATTTTGTATAGTAAACCAAGCACCAGGTTTAGGCGAATGTGCTCTTATGAGATTTAAAACTTCATTTACAGATTTATTAAAATTAATTTTTCTGTTTAGTGAAGAAATTTTATTTGCATATGTTGCATCATTATCATCCTGATCAGAATAAGAAATTTTTTTATCAAATATAAGAGGAATAGTTTCCACTAATAATTTGATTCCAACCTCTGTTAATTTTTGACTTAATTCATTTTTGTTACAATCATCTTCTATATCTACTTTTTTTTGCTTAATAATTGGTCCAGCATCTAATTTTTCAATTAGTTGTATGATTGATATACCCGTCTCTTTATCACCACTCATTAATGAATGTTCTATTGGTGCTGCACCCCTCCATCTAGGCAGCAAGGATACATGTATATTGATACAACCAAATTGGGGGAGGTCTAAAATATCTTTTGGCAATATTTTACCATATGCCATGACAATAATTAAATCAGGATTTAATTTTTTTACTATCTCAATAGTATTTTTATTAAATATGTTTGGACAAAAAACTTCAATGTTATTTTTATTTGCAAGCTGATGGACTTCGGATTCAATTATTTTCATTCCTCTAGATTTCTTTTTTGGAGGTTGTGAAAATACTGCGGAAATTATGAAATTACTTTTAATTAAAGCCTCAAGATAGTCAGAAGCTATTTTAGGCGAACCCATGAAAATTATTTTTTTATTATTCATTATTTTTTGTTTTTTAAAAATTTTTGTACTTTTTTGATCATTATATTCCTTTTTAATGAAGAAAGATAATCTACAAATAACTTTCCAGAAAGATGATCAATTTCATGTTGTAAAATTCTTGATTCCACTCCACTAACTTCTTTTGTTATTTGTTTGTTATTTTCATCTAAGTACTCGACTACTATATTTTGAGGTCTCTCAATTTCTGCAAATTGTTCAGGAAGAGATAAACAACCCTCTTCCATAACAATTTTATCTTGAGAGTATGAAACAATATTTGGGTTAAATAATGTATATTGTGTTTCTTTTTTAGTCTCTTGATCTACAAAGAATATAGTCACAATTTGTTTTAGAATTCCAATTTGATTTGCTGCTAAACCTACACCTGGTGCTTTTATCATTATTTGCATCATTTTTTTGGCAATTTCTTTTTCCTTAATTCCAACAGACTGAATTTTATCTGCTTTTTGGCGTAATAGTGGATTTGGTACGTAAAGTAATTTATCCATTTTTATTTATGTAATTTTTTTTCTAGATTGGAATGCTGTATTTAATGTGTTTTCATCTAAGTAGTGTACTTCTCCACCCATAGGGATTCCTTGTGCAAGTCTTGTTACATTTAAATCTTTAAATTTTTCCAGCTTATCTGCAATAACAAAAGATGTTGTTTGTCCTTCCATAGTTGTACTTAAGGCAAGAATAATTTCTTTAACATTGTTTGTTTCAATTCTCTTTAGTAGATGTTCTATTTTTAATTCATCGGTTCCTATACCTTGAATCGCTGATAATGAACCACCTAAAACATTATAGAGGCCACGATAAAATCCTACTTTTTCTAATGTCCACAAATCTGACACATCCTCAACAACACAAATTGTTGCTTTATCTCTTTTAGGATTTGCACAAATATTGCATGGATTGACCATGTCTATATTTCCACATTCTGAACACTCAATAATTTTATTATAAGATAAGTTTAAACTCTGAATTAAAGGAGATAAATTTTTATCTTTATTTTTTAGTAAAAAAAGAGCAATTCTTTGAGCCGATCTTCTTCCTAATCCTGGAAGTTTTGAAATATCGTTTATTAATTTATCTATTGGGGATTGCTCCATTTTTAGAAAGGAAGTTTCATTCCTGGAGGTAATGGTAGGCCACCTGTGAGATTTTTCATTTCTTCTTGGGCTGCAGCTTCTCCTTTTTCTTTGGCATCATTTATTGCAGCGACTATCAGATCTTCAAGTATTTCTTTCTCATCTTGTTTAATCAAGCTGTCATCAATTGAAATTCTTTTGAATATACCTTTTGCTGTAGCTGTTACTTTAATAAGACCACCTCCAGAAGTACCTTCAACTTCAATATCATTTAATTTATTCTGTGCTTCAGCCATTTTCTTTTGCAACTGTTGAGCTTGCTTCATCATATTACCTAAATTAACCATTATTTCTCCTTTTTCATTTTTGTTTGATTTATATCTGCTTCATCATCATTTATTTCACCTATTTCTGTAATAGAGTGAATTTTACTTTCAGGAAATTCATTTAATATTTTTTTTACTTCTGGATGATTTTTCATTAATTCAATTTCTTTTTGCTGGTTAATAATATCCTCATCATGTAAACTTTTTCCAAGATTACTTGTAGATGAATGTATCTGCCATATTCTTCCTGTCCACTTAGAGATTAATTTTGCAACAGTTCTATTGAAGGCAGTGTCATTAATTTTAGATGTATTTAAAGTAACTTCTCCCTCTTTAAAAGAGATTAACTTCACATCGTTGTACAACTTAGTGTGGAGTAATCCTTCTCTATTTTTAAAAAACATATCGACAAAATGTCTGAAGTCTTGAACATTCATTATATCTACATTTTTTTTTGGTAAAATTTCTTTTTTATTTTCATTAAAATTTAGAACTTTGCTACTTTCATTAGCTTCATTTTGTAGTTCAAGATTTTTTTCTAAGGGTTCTTTTTCGACAACTTCTCTGTCCATTTTTTTAATTAAGTCTTCTGGACTTGGACCATCATGTAAATAAATTATTCTTAAAATAATCATTTCCCCATGTTGATATAAATGAGAGCTATTTTGTAATTCTTGATAACCTTTGAATAAAATTTGCCATATAATATTCAAATTATTTAATGTCATTTTTGATGACAATTCAACTCCCTTATTTCTTTCAAATTCAGGTATATAAATGTCATCTTTTAAATCTTGTGCTATTTTTATTTGTACTAGGAAATGTACTACGTTTAAAAGTTCATCAAATATCATTGCTATATCTGCTCCTAATTCATACAATTCTTTATATTTGTTAATTGCACCAAGCGCATCTCCTTCTAAAATAATTTCAACTAAGTTAAATATTTTTTCTCTATCAGCTAATCCAAGCATGCTTATTACAGTTTGTGAGTCAACTTTTTCATTTGGGCTAGTTATTGCTTGATCTAATAAACTAAGACCATCTCTTACAGATCCATCTGCCGATCTAACAATTAACGAAATAGCGTCTAAATCAATATCAATATTTTCAAGTTTGGAAATTTTTAATAAATGATCTGATAAAATTTTATTCTCTATTCTATGTAAATCAAATCTCTGACACCTCGATAAAACAGTTATTGGTACTTTTTTAATTTCTGTTGTGGCAAAAATAAATTTAACATGTTCTGGTGGTTCTTCTAAAGTTTTAAGCAGCGCATTGAATGCACTTTTTGAAAGCATATGAACTTCATCAATTATAAATATTTTATAATCTCCAATAACGGGTTTATATTTTACATTGTCAATTATTTCTCTAATGTCATCAACTCCAGTATTCGATGCTGCATCAATCTCAATAACATCAAGATTGCTGTCTGAAGTTGTTGATTTGCATGAATCACAATTTCCGCATGGTTCACAATTTTTTTTATCCCTATTTTTACAATTAATACTCATTGCTATAAGTCTAGCAGTTGTGGTTTTTCCAACACCTCTGACACCGGTTAGAATATAAGCATGAGCTAGCCGATCATTATTTATAGCGTTTGATATAATTTTTACTAATAATTCTTGACCAACTAAATCTTCAAATTTTTGAGGTCTGTATTTTCTAGCTAAAACTTTATATTTTTTTTCTTCTGTCATTATAATAAATGGAAGGAGTTGAGACCCAAACAGGATTGTTACAGCTGCTTCTTTTCAGATCTGACTGGATTAGCAATTTATTTGCCCTCAATCCTTCCTGTAGTAATATAACATTAATGTAAATAAAATATAAATAGACTTTTCAAAAAATTTTATTTTTTCCTGAATGAAGATTTCTCATATACTCCAAGGATTTCTATCTTCTTACAAAAAAATTTCATCTCTTCTAATGCTAATTTTACAGATGTATTTTCAGGATGTCCCTCAAAATCTACATAAAATTGTGCAACATCAAAACCCTGTGGGTGAATGTAACTCTCAAGCTTAGTTATATTAACACCATTACTAGCAAATCCACCAAGACATTTATATAAAACTGCTGGAATACTTCTAACTGTAAATACTAATGTTGTAAGAATATCCTTTGTATCTGGATTTATATCTAATAAATTTTTTTGCATAACAAGAAATCGGGTTACGTTATTTTGGTTATCTTGGAAATTTTTTTCCAAAATATCAAGATCATAGATCTTAGCAGCAAGTGCAGATGCGATAGCAGCATCTTCAATATTATTTAACTCTGAAATTAGTTTAGCAGATCCAGCTGTATCAGCTGCAACAATCATTTGTTTATCTAGTTTTAAAATTTTGTTTCGACATTGAGCAATTCCCTGTTCATGGCTTCTTATTCTTTTGATATCTGAGATTTTTGCACCTCTAATTCCAAGTAAGTTATGATTTACCTCATGAAAATATTCATAAGTTATTTTTAAATTAGAGTCGGGTATTAATCTTTGAGTATCCGCTACTCTTCCTGCAAGTGAGTTTTCTATTGGAACCATTGCTGCTTCTGATTTTCCTGATCTAACATGATCAAACATATCTTCAAAAGTTGCACAGGGTATACTTGTTGCGTTTGGAAAAATATTTTTTCCAGCTTGTTCACTATAAGCACCATTAACACCTTGAAATGAAAAACTATCAACTTTTATCATTGTGCTCTCTTATATTAGTTTCAATATTTATTAAATCCTCTTTTGTATCTACACTTATTGGAACTTCAGGAACATACGTAACTCCAATTGGAATGTTAGAATCCATAGCTCTCATTTGTTCTAAGCTTAGATCTATTTCATTTTTTGATTTAGGTAGATTGACAAATGTATTTATTGAATCTGGAGTATAACTATAAATACCAACATGATGGTATAAGTTTTTGTTTTCTATCGTAACTTCTCTATAAAAACTCAACGCCCGCGATACTTCATTTTTTTTTAAATCAACTTCAACTTTTGTTACATTGGGATTATTTAATTCATTATCATTTAAGTTTGTTGCGAGTGTACCAATAGCAAAATTTCTTTTTATTGGGTCAATGACTTTAAGAATATGTTCTGGATTTATAAGAGGCATATCACCTTGTAGATTGATTATTACATCAATGTCTTTGTTATTTTTTATCTTTAAAAAAGCGGAGTGAACTCTATCAGTTCCAGAGGGGAGATTTGGATTTGTCATAATAGCTTTGCCGCCATTATTTACGATTAAATTATGCACTTCAATTTCCGAGCAAGCAACAAAGACTTCTCCAATATTTGACTCAATTGCTTGTTGCCATACTCTTTGTATCATTGGAATACCATTTATCTCCATTAATGGTTTGCCTGGCAGTCTAGTGGAAGCCATTCGTGAGGGTATAATTATTACGCTTTTCATAATTTATGCGACAATTAAGCAAGAGAATTTAAATTTCATACTTACGACAAATATATTCTTTCTTCTAAAAAATCTGTATATGTACTTATACATGTCTGGGCTTGAAGTTAATAAAATTTTAGCATCTATTATATTAGCAGTCTTAATTGTTACACTTATCGGCCATTTTGGAGATTTGGTCATTGATATTGATCATGATGAGAAAAAAGAAACTGCTTATAAAATAGATGTCCCAGAGGATTCTACTGGTGTAGGAGTAGTAGAAAAAAAAGAAGAGGTAATTGAACCAATTTCTATTTTACTAGCAAGTGCTTCTCTTGATAATGGAGAAAAATTATTCAAGAAATGTGCAACATGCCATAATTATGAGAAGGGTAGTGCCAATAAAGTAGGCCCTCACTTATGGAATATCATTAACAGACCAAAAGCAGATGTTGAAGGTTTTGCATACTCTAAAGCTTTAGCTGAATACGGTGGAGAATGGGGGTATGAAGAATTGGCAGAATTTTTATATAAGCCAAAAAAATATATAAAAGGAACAAAAATGAACTTTGCAGGTTTGAAAAAAGTAAAAGACAGAGCAGACTTAGTTTATTTCCTAAGAGAACACTCAGATAATCCAGCACCACTTCCATAAATTTAAGTAATGATTTTAAACACAGACGAGTTTTCAAAATTTGCAAACTCTTTAGCTGATGATGCATCTAAAACTTCGATGCATTATTTTAGAAACAAAATTGAAATAGAAATTAAAGATGATGAAAGTCCTGTAACTTTAGCAGATAAAGAAACAGAACAAGTATTAAGAGAGAAAATAAGAAAAGAATATCCTCATCATGGAATTTTAGGTGAAGAGTATGAAAATGAAAAAATAGACTCTGAATTTTTATGGGTATTAGATCCTATAGATGGGACAAGAAGTTATATAGCTGGACATAAAGATTTTGGTAATTTAATTGCATTACTTCATAATAAAAAACCAGTTTTAGGAATTATTAATTGTCCAGCACACAATGAGCGATGGATGGGAATAAAAAATCAACACACAAAATGTAATGGAATAGATGTTCAAACATCCGCAATTAAACAAATCAAAGATGCTTATCTTTTTACATCTGGATTATATTTTGATGAGCCTCAAATTAGAAAAGGGTTAGAATTACTCAAAGAAAAATCAAGATACTATAGACTTGGTGGTGATTGTTATATGTATGGGATGTTAGCCTCAGGTTTAATTGATATTGTTTTAGAAGATACATTAAAAGTGCATGATTATATGGCTCTTGTAAATGTAATTGAAGGAGCTGGTGGAGTAATTACAGATAAGTTTGGACAAGATATATCGCTAGACTCAGATGGCAGTTTAGTTGCCTCCAGTACAAGCTCTCTTCACGATGAAATAATTAAATTAATAAACTAAAATTTATTTTAATTTTTAATAAATAGACATATATTATAAATATGAAAATACTTACATTGATCTTTACGTTTACTCTAATTTTTCAATTAAAAGCACAAGCAAATACTAATATTTCACATGCAATTGCAATGCATGGTGAGCCAAAATACTCAAAAGATTTTGAAAATGTTGAATACATTAATCCAAATTCAATAAAGGGTGGATCAGTAGTAAGAAGTGCCATTGGAACCTACGACAGTTTTAATCCGTTTATTTTAAAAGGTACCTCAGCAGCTGGAATTGGAGGATTGTATGAAACATTGACAACAGGATCAAGCGATGAAGCATTTACGGAATACGGATTATTGGCAGAAACGATTGAGTGGCCAGA
Source organism: uncultured Alphaproteobacteria bacterium (assembly GCA_902622475.1). Lineage (GTDB taxonomy): Bacteria > Pseudomonadota > Alphaproteobacteria > HIMB59 > CACPNW01. The sequence continues at coordinate 41,078 of CACNPW010000005.1, forward strand.
TGATAGATCTTGGGTTTCATTTACATTAAGAAATGAAGCGTATTGGCACGATGGGAAAAAAATTACAGCTGACGATGTTGTTTGGACATTTAATACCCTAATGGAAAAAGGCCACCCATTTTATAAATACTACTATGGAGATGTAAAAGAAGTAATTAAAGAAGATGAAAATAAAGTTAGATTTAATTTTACAACAAACACGAACAAAGAATTAGTTTTAATTGTTGGTCAATTACCAGTCCTGCCAAAACATTATTGGGAAAATAAAAACTTTGAAGAAACATCTCTGGAAATACCAATTGGAAGTGGTCCATATAAAATTAAATCTTTTGATAGTGGAAGATCAATTACTTACGAACTAGATCAAAATTATTGGGGTTTTGGTGCATCAATACCGATTAAAATTGGTAAAGATAACTTCGGCACTATTAGATATGATTATTACAAAGATAGAGGTATTGAAAGAGAAGCTTTTAAATCTGGTGAGATTGATTTCTTCTCTGAAAATTCATCAAAAGAATGGGCAACTGCGTATGATATAAACGCTGTGAATCAAGGCTTAATTAAAAAAGAATTAATAAGTCATGAAAATCCACAAGGTATGCAAGGTTTTGCATTTAATATAAGAAAAGATAAATTTAAAGATAGAAGAGTAAGAAAGGCTCTTTCTTATGCTTTTGATTTTGAGTGGTCTAATGAAAATTTATTCTTTGATGCATATAAAAGAACAGATAGCTTTTTTGAAAATTCAGAACTTGCTTCTTCTGGTCTTCCTTCAAAAGAAGAATTAAATTATTTAAATCCATATTTTGATGTACTACCAAAAGAAATATTTACAGAAGAATATACGAATCCAGTTACAGATGGTTCTGGTTATATGAGGATGCAATTGCAAGAGGCGTCAAAACTTTTAGAAGAAACTGGATGGGAATTGGTTGATGGTAAACTTCTACATTCTAGTACAAAAGAACCTTTTGAATTTGAAATCTTATTACGATCACCTGCTTTTGAGAGAATAGTTTTTCCATTTAAAGATAATCTTGAAAAATTAGGAATAATTGCCGAAGTAAGAACAATCGATAGTGCGCAATATCAAAAAAGAATGGAAACATTTGATTTTGATATGGTTGTGCAAACCTTTGGTCAATCTTTATCTCCAGGTAACGAGCAAAGAAATTTTTGGGGTTCTGATGCAGCAGATACTGATGGCTCTAGAAATGTTATTGGTATAAAAAATTATGCTGTAGATGGATTAATTGAAAGTCTAATTAATGCTAGTGATAGAGAAGAGCTAATTACAATAACCAAAGCTCTAGATCGTGTTCTTCTATGGAATTATTATGTTATTCCACAATGGCATATCTCCTCATACAGAGTTCTATATTGGGATTTTTTTGATAAACCAAAAATAAAACCAAAATATTCTTTAGGCTTCGATACATGGTGGATTGATCAGAACAAATTTGAAACAATCCAGTCAAATAGAATATCAAACTAATTATTAAAGTTTATTAGAAATAATATAAAATAGCACAATATGGGTGCTTACTTAATAAAAAGACTTCTTTTAATTATCCCAACTCTCTTTGGGATAATGGTTATAAATTTTGCAATCATACAAATTGTTCCAGGAGGCCCAGTAGAACAAATGATTGCGCAAATGACCGGAACAGCTGTTGAGTCAACAGCTCGATTTTCTGGTGGTGGCGAAGGTGAAACTTTAGAGTTTAATCGAGATAATTCTACATCAGTTAATGATAGTAAATATAGAGGAGCACAAGGTCTCGATCCAGATGTTATAAAAGAAATAGAAAAGATGTATGGAATGGACAAACCGGCACATCAACGTTTCATGAAAATGTTAAAAGATTATTTAACTTTTGATTTTGGAGAAAGTTTTTTTAAAGATCAAAAGGTTACTTCTATTGTTTTAGATAAAATGCCAGTTTCAATATCACTTGGTTTATGGACAACTTTATTAGTTTATTTAATATCCATACCTCTAGGTATTAGAAAGGCAGTAAAAGACGGATCAAAATTTGATATAGTATCAAGTTCTATTGTAACAATTGGTTATGCAATTCCAAATTTTTTATTTGCTGTAATATTAATTGTTTTTTTTGCAGGTGGAAGATTTTATGATATTTTTCCATTACGCGGTTTATTTTCTGAAAATTTTGATGAATTAACTTTGTTTCAAAAAATAATAGATTACTTTTGGCATTTAGCTTTGCCACTAACAGCTATGCTTGTAAGTGGATTTGCAGGTTTAACATTTTTAACAAAAAATTCATTTCTTGATCAGGTAAATCAACAATATGTAATTACGGCTCGATCTAAAGGTCTGACTGAAAGAAAAGTACTTTATGGTCATGTTTTTAGAAATGCAATGTTAATAGTAATTGCTGGTTTTCCATCGGCATTTATAGGAATTCTGTTTTCAAGCTCACTATTTATAGAGGTTATCTTTTCTTTGGATGGGTTAGGCTTACTTGGATACGAAGCTGCTTTAACTAGAGATTATCCTGTCATATTTGCAACACTGTATTTTTTTTCATTACTAGGTTTAATTATGGGTATTATTGGTGACTTTATGTACTCAATTATTGATCCAAGAATAGATTTCGAAACAAGATAATGAAAAAATTATCTAAATTAAATCAAAGACGATTAAATAACTTTAGAAGTAATAAGAGAGGTTACTATTCATTTTGGATATTTGCTTTTTTATTTTTTGTTTCTCTTTTTGCCGATTTTATTGCAAATGAAAAACCTTTGTTAGTAAAATATGACTCAGACTTTTATTATCCAGTATTTTCTTTTTACTCAGAAACAACATTTGGTGGAGATTTTGAAACTGAAGCAGATTATAAAGATCCATATGTAAAAAATTTAATTGAAGCAAAAGGATGGATGATTATGCCTCTGATACCTTATTCATATAATACTATAATAAGAGATTTGTCTGCTCCTGCTCCCTCACCACCTTCCAATAAAAATTGGCTTGGCACTGATGATCAAGCAAGAGATGTATTATCAAGACTAATATATGGTTTCCGAATATCAGTTTTGTTTGGATTTACTTTAACATTTTTTTCTATGATTATTGGAGTATCAGCTGGTGCAATACAAGGTTATTTTGGGGGAAAGACAGATTTATTTTTTCAAAGGTTTATGGAAGTTTGGTCTGCAATACCAACATTATATGTTTTGATAATTTTAGCGAGTGTAATTCAACCAAATTTTTGGTGGTTATTGATTATCTTATTACTTTTTAGTTGGATGGGATATGTTGGAGTAGTAAGAGCAGAATTTTTAAGAGCTAGAAATTTTGACTATATAAGAGCTGCGAAAGCACTAGGTGTATCAAATTCAAAAATAATGATTAGACATATGTTACCAAATGCTACTATTGCTACTGTAACGTTTCTACCATTTAGTTTAAGTGCATCAGTAACTGCATTATCAGGTCTTGATTTCTTAGGATTTGGACTACCGCCAGGTTCAGCATCATTAGGAGAAATGGTAAATCAAGGAAGGAATAATTTACAAGCACCATGGCTTGGAATTACAAGTTTTTTAACCTTAGGTTTGATGTTAGGTTTATTAGTTTTTGTGGGCGAAGCAATCAGAGATTCTTTAGACCCCAGAAAGACTTTTAATTAAAATGAAAAAAATAATTTCAATTAAAAATCTCACGATTGAATTTAATAAAAAAATTGAAGTAGTAAAAAATATAAATCTAGATGTTATAAAAGGAAAAACTACAGCTATTGTAGGTGAATCAGGTTCAGGCAAAACTTTATCTGCATTAAGTATTTTAAATTTACTACCTAATGGTGCTAAAATTAAAAATGGTAATATTTTTTTTAATAATGTCGATTTATTAAAATTAAATAAAAGTGAAATCCAAAAAATAAGAGGAAATAAAGTATCTACAATTTTTCAAGAGCCTATGACAAGTTTAAACCCTTTACACTCAATTAACAAACAAATTGAAGAAATGATTACAACTCACAATGTAATTAGTAAGAGTGATGCAAAGAAAAAAACTATAAATTTATTAGAAGAAGTAGGCTTAGGTAAGATTGCGTCAAGGCCAATAATATATCCTTATGAATTATCAGGTGGGCAAAGACAAAGAGCTATGATTGCAATGAGTATTGCTAATAACCCAGAAGTGCTTATTGCTGATGAACCAACAACAGCATTAGATGTTACAATTCAATTACAAATTTTAGAACTGCTAAGAAATATACAATCAAGACTAGGTATGTCTTTAGTTTTTATAAGCCATGATTTATCAGTAGTTAAAAAGTTATCAGATTACATTTACGTAATGAAAAATGGTAAAATTGTTGAATTTGGCTCAAATGATGAAATATTTAACAATCCAAAAAATGAGTATACAAAAGAATTAGTTTCTTATCAGAGTAATATTAAAGAGAGTAAAAATTTTGATTCAGATTCAATCTTAAAAGTTGAGAATTTGGATGTATGGTACCCAATAAAGAAAGGTCTTCTAAAAAGAACAGTAGACTATGTAAAAGCAATTAAAAATGTAAGTTTTGATTTAAAAATTGGTGAAAGTATTGGTATCGTTGGAGAATCTGGTTCAGGAAAAACATCTCTTATTTTAGCAATTTTAAATTTAATAGAATCAAAAGGAAAAATAAAAATAAATAATAAAGATCTGAGACAATTAAATAAAA
>CACNPW010000006.1 GCA_902622475.1 uncultured Alphaproteobacteria bacterium
ATCATTGTGGGAACTTTTACTGATGGATCATCAACTTGAGGAGCCATGTGTTCTTCTTTTTGATCAATCGCATGCCATATTTGAGCACCTGCTGGACTTTTTACTAACTTCCATTCGTAACCTAGAAGCATATCAAAGTATCCATTATCCCACTGAGTTGGATTAGGTGTCCATGGACCTTCTATACCACTTGTTGTGGTATCACGACCAACACCTGAACCGTGCAAGTTGTTCCAACCTAAACCCATTTGTTCTAAAGGTGCGCCTTCTGGTTCTGCTCCTACTAGAGCTGGATCACCAGCACCATGTGCTTTACCAAAAGTATGTCCACCTGCAGTTAGTGCAACGGTTTCAGTGTCGTTCATTGCCATTCTAGCAAAAGTTTCTCTTATATCTTTTGCACTAGCAAGCGGATCAGCTTTTCCATCTGGTCCTTCAGGGTTTACATAAATTAATCCCATTTGCACTGCTGCAAGTGGATTATCTAAAATTCTATCACCAGTATACCTTTTATTTTGTAGCCATTCTTCTTCAACGCCCCAGTAAATATCTTCTTCTGGTGCCCAAATGTCAGGACGCCCACCACTAAATCCAAAAGTTTTACCCCCCATAGATTCAATTGCAACGTTACCTGTTAAAATAAATAAATCTGCCCAACTAATTTTATTTCCATATTTTTTCTTTATTGGCCAAAGAAGTCTTCTTGCCTTATCTAAGTTACCATTATCTGGCCAACTATTTAACGGTGCAAAACGTTGAGCTCCTGTTCCACCACCACCACGGCCATCACCAGTTCTATAAGTTCCAGCAGCATGCCATGTCATACGAATAAAGAAACCACCATAATGACCATAATCAGCTGGCCACCAATCTTGAGAATCAGTCATCAGATTATGGAGGTCTTTTTTTAATGCAGCATAATCTAGTTTTTTGAATTCTTCTCGATAGTTAAATCCTACTTCCATTGGATCTGATTTACGATCATGTTGATGAAGTATGTTTAAGTTAAGTTGATTAGGCCACCATTCGCGGTTTGATGTACCTTCTCCCATATTTTTTGTAATTGCTCCGTGCATTACAGGGCATTTACTCTCTGCATCCATTTAGAACCTCCGTTATTTAATACTAATATATAAAGAATTTAAATTAAAGAAAAGTGAAAACTATAACTCAATTTTGAAATTTTCAGGTCGCCACGTCGCAGGTGCAAGTTCAAAATCATCAAAATCAAAAGCAGGTGCGACAGTGCATCCAATTAAACTGAAAGCACCAGAAGATCTCATCGCAAACCATGTGTTTGCTGTTATGGTGTAAATATAATTATGATCTGACCCTAAAGAAAAAACTTCATAATTAACTCCGTCATTCGATGTGAAAACTTCTAGAGGGTCTCCAGAATAAAAATGTAATATTTCATTTTTAGTTAATCGATGCCAATGTGATTTTTCATTCTTTTTTAATAGGTAATAAATTTGACTAACATTGTTATTCTTAAAATTTTCAACATAGTGCCCTCCTTCAGGATGACTAATCATATTGAGTTTTTTAATTAAATTATCTGCTTCCACTTAGATTAAATGACCAAGTTTACTTTTCTTAGCTGAGATATATTTTTCATTATACTTATTGGTGTCTGAGAAAATAGGAACTCTTTGATTTACTTTGATACCCATTTCTTCAAGCGCTTTTATTTTTTTTGGATTATTAGTCATCAAATCTAATTTTTTGATTGCTAAATATTTTACCATTCCAGCAATATTTTCATATGTTCTCTCATCATCTTTGAAACCCAATTGATGATTAGCTTCAACGGTATCTAGTCCCTTGTCTTGTAAACTATATGCTTTAATTTTATTTGAAAGACCAATGCCTCTTCCTTCTTGTTGAAGATAAAAAATAACCCCTCTTCCATTTTGAGCAATTTGTTTTAATGATTCAGTTAGTTGGAATCTACAATCACATCTCATGCTAAAAAAAGATTCCCCTGTAATACACTGCGAATGAATTCTTGATAAAACAGGCTCATCGGTAAGCAAGTCACCCATACATATTGCTAAATGATCTTTAGATTCATTTTCATCTGTAAAGGCATGTACAGTGAACTCCCCAATATCTGTTGGAAGTTTACTAGTCTCAATAAACTTTAATTTGTCTGACATTATAGTTTAGTAGGATTTGGGGCACCTTTATATACCTCTTCAGGATCAAAAACTTTTTCTTTTTCTTCAAATTTAAGAACAACTTTAGAGCTAGAATTATCCAATGGAATACTTCTATAAAAACATGATCTATATCCTACATGACAGCTAGCACCACCTTTGACATCAACCCTTAACCAAACACAATCTTGATCATCATCAATTCTTATTTCTTTTATCTTCTGCGTTAATCCACTTGTTTTACCTTTGTGCCAAAGGGTATTTCTACTTCTAGAAAAATAAAAAGCTTCACCCAAACTTATAGTTTTTTTAAAAGCTTCTTCATTCATATAACCTTGCATAAGTAGTTCACCAGATGAAAAATCTGTTGTTACAACGGGTATTAGACCATTTGAGTCAAATTTCGGAGCAAGCTCATTTGACTCTTCAACTTGCTCTATAGATTTTCTTTTTTCAAATTGAATGTTATTCATTTTTTAATTTTTCAGCAGCTTCTAATGCAAAGTAAGTCAGTATACCATTTGCCCCAGCTCTTTTAAAAGATAAAAGAGATTCCATTACAACTTTTTCATTAAGCCAACCTTTATTAATTGACTCTTTTATCATCGAATATTCACCAGATACTTGGTAGGCAAAAGTTGGAACTTTAAATTCTGATTTTATTCTAGAAATAATATCAAGATAAGGCATACCAGGTTTAACCATTACCATATCTGCACCTTCACTTATATCTAATCCAACTTCTCTAATAGCTTCATCACTGTTTGATGGATCCATTTGATATGTTAATTTACCATCTTTACCCAAATTAGAACCAGAACCTATAGCATCTCTAAAAGGTCCATAAAAACCTGAAGCATATTTTGCAGCATAAGAGAGAATAAGGGTATCTGCTAAATTGTTTGAATCTAATGCAGTTCTTATTCTTCCCACTCTTCCATCCATCATATCCGACGGGGCGATTACATCACAACCAGCATTTGCTTGGACTAGAGCCTGTTGTTCCAAAACCTCCAAAGTTTTATCATTATCTATTTTATCATTTATAACTAAACCATCATGCCCATGGTCCGTAAAAGGATCTAACGCAACATCACATACAATACCAATATTTGGAAAATCTTTTTTGATACTTTTAATTGATCTGCACACCAAGTTGTTTTCATCTACAGCTAAACTGCCCTTAGAATTTTTAAGATCACTTTCAATTTGTGGAAAAATTGCAATAGCAGGAATATTAAATGTAACCGCTTTCTCTACTTGATTTAAAAGTTTATCAATGGAGTATCTGCTAACACCAGGCATCGAATTAATAGGATCATCAACCTTATTTCCCTCGCATACAAATAGAGGTAAGATTAAATCATTAACACTAAGAGTATTTTCAGCAACTAAACGACGAGAAAATTCTTTCATTCTATTACGTCTAAGTCTTGTACTTGGAAACTTGCCTTGCATGTTATTCATTTTTTAGTCTATTGGTGATTTTGCTTCTTTAGATAAGCTAGTAACAATATCTTCTAATTTAAAGGTCTTTGTTTCAGAAGATCCAATTCTTCTAACAGATACTGTTTTATCTTGAGCTTCTTTTTTTCCAACAGCGATAATTGCCGGCACTTTACTATTGCTGTGTTCTCGTATTTTATAACCAATTTTTTCATTGCGTGTATCTATTTTGGCTCTAATTCCTTTTGATACTAATGCCTTTTGTACTTCATGCGCATACTCATCAGTATCAGATGTAATTGTAGCAACTACTGCCTGCAATGGTGAAAGCCAAAAGGGAAGATGGCCTGAATAATGTTCAATTAGAATGCCAGTGAATCTCTCTAAGGAACCAAATAGAGCCCTATGCAACATGACTGGTATTTTTTTATTACCATCTTCTCCAATATAAGTAGCTCCCAATCTTCCAGGTAAATTTAAATCTACCTGCAGTGTTCCGCATTGCCAGTCTCTGCCAATTGCATCTCGTAAAACAAACTCTAATTTTGGACCGTAAAATGCACCTTCTCCTGGGTTGAGTGTGTACTCAAGGCCTGTAGCTTCCATGGCTTGCATTAATGCAGCCTCAGCTTTGTCCCAAATAGCATCATCCCCTACGCGTTTTTCAGGACGGTCAGAAAATTTAATTCTAACATTATCAAAACCGAAGTCCTTGTAGATACTAAGTATCAAATTACATACCGTTTTACTTTCTTGTGTAATTTGATCTTCTGTACAAAAAATATGTGCATCATCTTGTGTGAATGCTCTCACCCTCATTAATCCATGAAGAGCACCTGATGGCTCATAACGATGTACTTTTCCAAATTCAGATAATAGAAATGGTAAGTCTCTATAACTTTTTAATCCTTGTTTAAAAATTTCTACTGCACCAGGGCAATTCATTGGTTTGATAGCATAGATTTTATCGTCTTTTGCTTCAGTTCTAAACATCATGTCACTAAATTTGTCCCAGTGACCAGACGTTTCCCATAGTGACTTGTCCATCATATCTGGCGTATTAGTTTCTACGTAACCTGCTTTGTCTTGTCTGATTCGCATATAATTTATTAATGATTGGAATAAGGTCCAACCCTTAGGATGCCAAAACACCGCTCCAGGAGCCTCTTCCTGAAAATGAAATAAATCCATTTCTCTTCCTAGTTTTCGGTGATCTCTTTTTTCCGCTTCTTCAATTTGTAAAAGGTGTTTTTCGAGATCCTTTTCTGTTGCCCAGGCCGTTCCATAAATTCTTGTTAGCATTGTATTAGATGAATCACCTCGCCAGTATGCACCAGCAACTTTCATTAATTTAAATGCTTTACCAATTTGTTTTGTTGAAACCATATGAGGGCCTCGGCACAAATCTAACCAATCACCTTGTTTGTAAATACTGATTTCTTCATTATCAGCCAGATCATTAATTAATTCAACTTTATAGTCTTCACCTTTGTCTTTAAAATATTTTATCGATTCTTCTTTAGACCATACTTCTCTTATGAAATTTTTATTTCTTTGAATAATATCATGCATCTTCTTTTCAATTTTTGGAAGATCTGCAACAGTAAAAGGTTCATCTCTTGCAAAATCATAATAGAAACCATTTTCAATTGCTGGACCAATTGTAACTTGGGTTCCAGGGAATAATTCTTGGACAGCTTCTGCCATTACATGAGCACAATCATGTCGTATTAATTCAAGAACTTCTTCGCTATCTCTCTTTAAAATTGCTACAGATGCATCACCATTAATAGGTAAACTAATATCTTTTATCTCATTATTAATTTTTATAGCGACTGATTCTTTTACAAGAGATTTAGAAATTTGCGATGCCAATTCAAGACCATTGATGCCTTTATCAACTTCTTTTTTATTTCCATCTGGAAATGTAATTATTATTTTTTCACTCATCTAGATTTCCGCCAAATCGTTCCTTTATCAGTATCTTCTATTTCTATGCCTTTATCTTTTAATGTGTCCCTAATAGTATCTGCCAAATTAAAATTTTTACTGCGTCTAGCTTCATTACGTTCATTTATCAACCTTTCAATTTCTTCAGTATTTTCAATATCTTTTTGATTATAACCTAACCAATTTCCCGGATCATCTTCAAGAATACCTAATATTTTACCAGCAGAAAGAAGATTTTTTTTGATTTCTTTTTTTCTTTCATCAGATGCAGATAAAGCATCATTTGCTTCTTCATTAAGTTTTGCAATGACTTTAGGTGTATTCAAATCATCTAAAAATGATTCCATTATAGAATCAGAAGGTAAGTTAGAATCTATTTCGACTTCTGACAGCTCTAATAAAACTCTATAAAGTCGATCTATCATTTTGCTATTTTGTTCAATGATTTCTTCTGTCCAGTTTAATGGCTGTTTGTAGTGAGCTGACAACAATGTTAATCGCAAAACCTCTCCCTTGTATTTTTTATTGAGATCATGAACGAGTCTAATATTGCCAATTGACTTCGACATTTTTTCTCCCTCAACATTAACAAATCCATTATGAAACCAATAAGTTGCAAAATCTTTAGGATCTTTATTTTCAGATATGGAACAAGTTTGTGCTATTTCATTTTCATGATGCGGAAATACCAAGTCAATACCACCGCTATGGATATCAAAAGGAAGACCTAATGATTTTTCTGACATAACGGAGCATTCTAAATGCCATCCTGGTCTTCCAAATCCCCAAGGTGAATCCCACCCAGGTAAGGGTGAAGGAGATGGTTTCCATAAAATAAAATCTGCAGGATCTTTCTTGAAAGGTGCCACTTCAACACGGCTTCCAGCTATTTGTTCATCTCTATTTCTTTTTGAAAGAATTCCATAATTATCAAAACTAGGTACATGAAATAAAACATGACCCTCTTTTTCATAAGCTTTATTTTCATCAATTAATCTTTTTATTAATTCGATCATTTCTTTAATATGATCAGTTGCTCTTGGTTGAATATCAGGAAGATTAACACCGAGTGAGCTCATGTCATTATTGTAAATCTCTGTATATTTATTTGTGATAACACTTATATCCTCACCTGTTTCCTTAGAAGCGTCTATAATTTTGTCATCAATATCTGTGATATTAGACACATAAGTTACTTTCTTAAATTGTGTTTTTAATACACGGACTAATAAATCATTTACCACTGCCATCCGCGCATTACCAATGTGTGCAAAATTGTAAACAGTTGGACCACACGCATATATCCTTACATGATCTGGATTAACTGGTTTAAACAATTCTTTTTTACCACTTAATGTGTTTTGTAACTGTAATGACATCAATATAATTTTTAATAATTAAGTTCTATTACCACGGGTTCGCCATGAACTAAAATGATTGCGGCTTTTTCAAATGATGGAGGACCTTTTGGTTGATAATTATTACTAAAGGCAAAACCTTCTTTCGGTCTCCAGAATAACCCAGTCTTTAATTTTCCGTCTGAATCTTCATCGTGATAGGCAACAATTGCTATTTTTCCTTCATGTATCTTACTCAAAGGAACAACAACCTCACCCTTTTGCACTCTTTTTCTAATGCTCTCAATAGCTAATTCTTCATCCAAAAAGCTTTCTTTTGAGTCATATATCTTAACATCAATGTAACCATCACCATGTTCTACATTTGGGAAAATGATAGTTCCATGTGCAAAAAGACTTAATGACCATGTGACTGTTAAGCAAAAAAAGAATATTTTAGTAAAAAAACTTTTCATATAAGTATCCTAATTATAATAGAATCAAGTGCTGAACAATAAAGAATATCTAAATAGACTGTATCAATCAGATAAACCTCTTATAATTTACAAAACAGATAAGGGTTATGACATATATACCGATTTTTCTAGAAGAATTATTATTAATAAAAAAAATTTAAAATATTTTCTTAATAACCAATCTAAATCAAAAAAATCTAAGATTAAAGAATTGAATTGTTTTGTTGGTTTCTTTGGTTATAAACTTCTTTGTGAAAATATAGGAATAAAGTTTCCAAAACAGCGATCTAAAAATTTTCATAGTGGTGTATTTTACAAGCCACAAACTAAAATTAGTATTGGTAAAAAAATAAAAATTAAAAGTATTAAATCCAATTTTAAAAATATAAGTATCAATACGAAAAAATACTTACAGTTAAATAAAAAGTTTAATCTTAATTTATCTTTACAGCAGTACTCTAACCTATTTAATGATTTCTCTAAAAATATTAAACAAGGAAAAACTTATCAAATTAAAATAGCTCAAACTTATTCGAAAAAAGGTAATATTAATTCCATCGATCTTTTTTGGAAGCTAATGAAGATGAATGAATCGCCTGAAAGTTTTCTTATCAGAGAAAAAGACTATAATATCATAAGCTGTTCACCAGAAACGCTTATTTTGAAAAAAGGTAACATAATTAAAACTAAACCTATTGCTGGAACATTAAGAAAAAGAAAGCAGTTAAATAAAAATAAAGCTCTTACATTTTTTAGAAGAAATGAAAAAGAAACCAAAGAACATAATATGATTGTTGATATGGAAAGAAATGATCTTTCTAAAATTTGTAAAACAGGATCTGTAAAAATAGATAAACTCAAAAAGGTTGAGGAATATCGAGATCTTTTTCATTATGTTACAACAATCAAGGGAATTATAAAAAACAAAATGAGTAACTATGATATAATTTCTTCTTTAATGCCAGGTGGTTCGGTCATTGGATGTCCAAAAATTAGCACTATTCAACTTTTAAATAGAAAAGAAAAATTTGACAGAAATATTTATACTGGCAGTTTTGGAATTATACATTCAAATGGTGATATGCGATTTAACATAATGATTAGAACACTACTTAATTTTAAAAATGATATTGAATTATCAGTTGCTAGTGGTGTGATCTTAGGAAGTACCTCAAAAAAAGAATATAATGAAAATTATATTAAAGCTAAATCCCTTTTAGATCTCTTTAACTAATGATTTATCTTATTGATCACGAAGATTCATTCACATACAATTTAGCTCATCTACTAGATAGTATTGAGCCAACATTTGTTTCAAATTATTATGAAATAGATCAAAAAAAACTAGAAAGATCTTCGACCATCGTTCTTTCACCAGGCCCTGGTGAACCAAAAGATTATCCATTAACAACTAAGATTTACGATAAATATAAAGGAAAGAAAAAAATATTAGGAATATGTTTAGGTTTCCAACAAATAGTTTTTTGTGAAGGCGCTAAAATAGTTCAACAAAAAAATATTCTTCATGGTTATCAGAGTAATATTAGAGTTATAAATGATAAATCAATTTTTAAAAAAAATTTTAATTTCCTTGGAGGTCGATATCATTCTTTAAAGATGGCTGAACCATTTGTTTCTCAATCAATGATAATTACAATGCGTTGTGTAAAAACAAATGTAGCAATGGCGGTTGAAGATGATATTAATAAAGTCTATGGATTACAGTTTCACCCAGATTCATTTTTAACTCCACATGGAAAATATCTTATTAAAAAAATCCTTTCACGCTAAGAATTTTAAACTACTTAAGTTCAATTCTCTTTGGGGATATAAGGGTATCTTTACAACTATTAGACTATTTGGCAAAGAACCAAATTTTATCTTAGTTGATCAGCATTTAAAAAAACTAAATAAAGATTTAAGATACTTTGGCATTGATGTTAAAATTTCAAAAAATTTTTTAACTAATTTTTTAAATAAATATTCTAAAATTAAAAATTACGACCACCTATTAAGAATTGCAATTACAAAAAAAATAATCTCATTATCTGTACGTAAACGAAACAAAGATCATAAGTATTTTACTGCAAAATTTTTTAGATTCCAACGGGCTTTACCTAACTTCAAAAATTTACAGTATAAAAAAATAATTTCTTTACAAAAAAAAATTAATTTACAAAAAGAAGAGATTCTATTTTATTTTAACAACAAAATTTTAGAAGGCTCTACAACCAATTTAATTTTTGTAAATGGTAATAAATTATTTATTCCAAAAAATTACTATTACTATGGAATTACTCTAGAATACTTAATTAAAAATCTACCTTATAAAATTTATAGAACAGATATTAATATTTCTAGTTTACATCAATTTAGTGAAATACTTTTAGTTGGCTCTGGTAAAGGTGTGGTTAGTATTTCTTTTATTAAACAATTTAATTGGTATAGGTCTTCAATAAAAAAATATAATTTATTATCAAAAAAATATTCAAAAATATTATTGAAATGAAATTAGGAAAATATAATTTTAAACTATCTAGTCCAACGGTAATGGGTATATGCAATGTTACACCCGACTCTTTTAGTGATGGTGGAAAGAGTTTTAAAAGCTCAGATGCACTAAAAAATATTAAAGAAATGTTAAAAAATGGAGCAAGTATCATTGATATTGGAGCGGAAAGTACAAGACCTGGCTCAGATCCATTAACACACAAAGAAGAAATTAAAAGATTAGACCCTATATTAAAAAAATTGCCAAAAAATAAATTTGTCATATCAGTTGATACTAATAAAATTGAAACTCAAGAATATGCATTAAATATGGGAGCACATATTATAAATGATGTCTTCGGGGGTTCAGAAGATTTATTTTATTTAACTAAAAAATTTAAAACTGGTTTAATTTTAATGCACACACCTGCACCACCTAAAACTATGCAAAAAAAAATACACACATATAAGAATGTTGTACAAGATATTAAAAAAATATTTCTTCAGAAAATTAAACAATTAGAAAAAATAAAAATTCCTTCATCTAAAGTTTGGTTTGACCCAGGTATTGGTTTTGGTAAAAATTTAAAACAAAATATAGAAATCATGAAAAAAATTAATCAATTTAAGTTTAAGGGATATGGATTATTATTAGGGTCATCTAGAAAAAGTTGGATCAACTTCATAGATAAGAGTGAAACAAATCAAAGGTTGGGTGGTTCAATAGCTTCCGCATTATATTGTTATCAAAAGGGAGTTGATATATTTAGAGTTCACGACATAAAAGAAACATCTCAATCATTAAAAATTTTTGAAAAACTATGTTCAAAGTAGAAATTAAAAACTTATCCTTGAGTGCAAATATAGGTATCACTGCTCAAGAGAGAAAGAAAAAACAGTTATTAAAGGTAACATTAGAATTTTATTATCCTGTTAAAAACTCACTAGATTTAAATAATATAAATAATGTTAAGGATTATTCATCTATTACAAAATATTTAAAAACCTTCATAAAGGAATCTGAATCGCATACTCTTGAGCATTTAATAATAAAAACATCCAATGTTCTTGAAAAAAAATTTAAAATAAAAAATGTTAAAATTACAATTAATAAAACAGCTGTAGCAAAAAAATATGGAGCTGAATCACTAAGTGTATCAAACTGAAACAATAATCGCACTTGGCTCAAATCTAAGTAATCCTATATTCAATTTACGTTGCGCTGTCAGAGAGTTAGAAAATATTGGTTATATAAAAAAATTTGCAAACATTTATATTTCTTCACCCTATGGATATAAATCGCAAAGTAATTTTTTTAACACAGCTATAAAACTATTAACAAATCAACAACCGTTAGAGTTAATAAATAATATTTATGAAATTGAAAAAAAATTAAAAAAAAATAAAAAAATTATTAATGGACCAAGAAATATTGATTTGGATATTATTTTCTTTGGCAAACAAGTATTTAAAAAAAAAAATTTAATAATTCCCCATCCAAGAGCTACTGAAAGAGATTTTGTATTATTACCAATACTAGATATTGATCCTTTTTTTAGACATCCGATTGAAAAAAAAACAGTAAAAGTATTATTTAAAGAAATAAAGAACAAATATATTATTAATCAGTTATCCTACCGAAATTTGATTTAAAAAATCTTTAAGTTTTGACTTAGATATTAAATTTCTTTCATTTTTCAAACTTCTCGAAATATCTAATCCAAATGGTGTAATTTGTTTAAGTATTTTGGAAACATTTTTTTTATCTATTCCACCACCAATATAGACTGGAATATTTTTATTTTTTATAAATTGTATTTGTTTTAAACTTTTCTTTAATGAGTATTTTTTAATACTTTTTTTCTTATAAACATTCATATCAAAATAAATTACATCAACTATTTCCCTAATTGACTGAATATATTTTTTGTCAAAGTTTTCAGGGTTAATGGCAATACCAATTTTTAATTTTTTAAATAGTTGTTTTATCTTTAATAATTCATTTTTAGAAAAATGATAAGAGCATGATATTGTTTTTGGTTTTGTAAAATCAATTTGTTTGATAATTTCATCTATTGAATAAAATCTTGTTAAAAGGACTGATTCAATTTTATAATAATCACATTCTTTTATTAACTTTTTAATATTTTTATCATTTGTTGTATTGGGACCATTAAGATTATTGCTGGCAAATCCCAGACTTTTCACATTATTTTGATAAGCTTTTAAAATAGAAGCTTTGTTTGTTATGCCACAAATTTTCAAATTGATTTTACTCATATGTTTATTTAAGTTAAATATTATTAATCAAAATAACAATAAAATCTATTATGATTTCTGAAAATTTTGAAAATTTATTTAAAGCAGCATCTTTAGTTAGACAAGAAGCTCATGTGCCCTATTCAAATTTTAAAGTAGGCGCTGCTTTTCTAACAGAGGATAATAAAATTATCACTGGTTGCAATGTTGAAAATGCAGCTTATCCTCAATCACAGTGTGCCGAAGCAACTGCAATAGGAAACATGGTATCCAATGGAAACAAAAAAATTTTAGAAGTAGTTGTTATTGGATCTGGTGAATTGTTATGCTCACCATGTGGTGGCTGTAGACAGAGGTTGAGAGAATTTGCATCCCTTGATACTAAGATTCATATGTGTAACGAAAAAGGTCATATGAAAACATCCACTCTTGAAGAACTACTCCCAGACTCTTTTGGCCCAGAGAATCTTTAATGCTTCCTTCTGCCAAAAAATTTTTAGAAATAACAAATAATACTTCACCTGAAATTGCTGTAATTTTAGGAAGTGGACTAACTAATTTTTTTGAAGAAAAAGATATTCAAGAATCAATATCATATGAGCAGTTATCTGATTTTCCACAGCCAACTGTAAAAGGTCACGCAGGTAAATTAGTTTTAGGAAAAATAAATACTTTAAATATTGTCTGTATGTATGGAAGATCACATATTTATGAAGGACACAATCCTCAAAGCTTAGCTGCACCCATAAGAGTTTTAAAGGATATTGGGTGCAAGTTATTAGTTGTTACAAATGCAGCAGGTAGTTTAGATGAAGCTATGCCAGCTGGCAGTCTGATGGCAATTAAGGATCACATTAACTGGAGTGGCTTCAATCCACTTATTGGACCTAATGCTGAAGAATATGGCCCTCGCTTTCATGATATGAGTGATGGGTATCATAATTTTTATAGAGATCAGTTAATACAAGTCGCTAAAAAAATAGATCAAAAAATTTATGAAGGTATTTATTGTATGTACTCAGGACCAAATTTTGAAACACCTGCTGAAATCAATGCCTTAAAAGTAATAGGTGGAAATGCTGTTGGAATGTCTACAGTGCCAGAAGTTTTAGTTGCTAATCATTGTGGACTTCCTGTTATTGGTATCAGTATAATCACAAACTTAGCTGCTGGTATGAATAAAACAAAATTAAGTCATCAAGAAACTTTAGAGAATGCAAGTTTAGCAGAGAACAATGTTTTAAATTTGATTAAACAATTTATACAAGAAGTTCAATTCGATGATACCTCAAGAAATAATTAGAAAAAAAAGAGACAACAAAGATTTGTCAAAAGAAGATATCAACTTTTTTGTTGACGGTTTAACAAATGGATCTTTTTCAGATGCACAAATTGCAGCAATGAGCATGGCAATATTTTCAAATGGAATGACGCCTGAAGAAACTGTTTGTTTAACAGAGGCGATGACGAACTCAGGTGATACATTGAATTGGTCTGAGATTGTAGATTCTGAGTTGGTTTGTGATAAGCACTCAACTGGTGGTGTTGGAGACAAGACGAGCATTATTTTAGCACCAATTCTTGCAGCTTGTGGACTGTATGTACCTATGATTTCAGGTAGAGGTTTGGGTCATACCGGTGGTACTCTAGATAAATTTGATTCAATACCTGGGTACAATACAAAGCCTGATTTAGAAACTTTTAAAAAAGTTGTAAAAGACGTTGGTTGTGCAATTATTGGCCAAACCTCTAACTTAGCACCAGCTGATAAAAAATTATATTCTATAAGGGATATTGTAGGTACAGTAGAATCTTTACCTTTAATAACATCATCTATTCTTTCAAAAAAAATTGCAAGCGGTCTTTCATCTTTAGTACTTGATGTAAAAGTTGGTAATGGATCTTTTAATAGCACTATTGATATAGCAAGAGATTTATCCAACTCCTTGGTAAGAGTCGCTAAAGGAGCAGGTTTACATTGCGAAGCTATATTAACGGATATGAATCAGGTCCTAGGTAAAAGTGCTGGTCATAAACTGGAGATATTAGAATGCATAAAATATATTAAAAATGATTTTAAAGATCACCGATTAGAGAAGATCACTAATGAATTAATATCTTCGCTATTAGTAAACATTTATAAAATTTCAAAAGAGGAGGCTTATAATAAAATTAATACTGTTATTAATAATGGATTGGCTGCAGAAAAATTTGAAATGATGGTTGCAGCCTTGGGTGGACCAAAAAATATTTTAACATCTTATGAAAAAGATCTAACTAATACATCCATTCAAAAAGATATATTTTCTATGGAGGGTGGGTGGATAGAAAATATTCATACCAGAGAATTAGGCCTTATACTTATTGAACTTGGAGGTGGCAGAAAACAGATTACCGATAAAATAGATTATGGAGTTGGATATGATAATGTTCTCAATATTGGTGATGAAGTAAATTCCTCAACTCCTTTATTAAGTTTATACTCAAATAAAAATATAGATGATAATTTAATAAATAAAATACAAAGTTGTTTTATCATTTCAGATAAAAAAACTCACAAACTATCTGAAATATTTGAAACCATAAACTAATGAGTACCCAAACTGAAATTAATAAAGCACTTGTTCAATATTTACAAAACGTAGGTTACAGAGAAGATAAAATAATTAGTGAATTAGAAAATGAAACTTTAAAACTTGGTAGTGTTTCCCAAATGCAGATTGCAAAAGAACAAGGTCAGTTTTTAGAAATGATAACTAAAATTTCCAATGCTAAAAACTGTTTAGAAATTGGAAGGTTTACAGGGATGAGCACTTTGTTTTTGGCTAGAGGTATACCTGAATCAGGAAAAATCGTAACTGTTGATAATTCAGATGAATTTTTACCCTTAGCAAAAAAATATTGGGAATTAGATAATATGAGCTCAAAAATTGAATCGATTATTGGAGATGGTGTTGATGTAATGCAAAGCATGATAGACCGTCAACAGAGTTATGATTTAATTTTTATAGATGCTGACAAAAATAATTATCCAAATTATTACGAACTGTCGCTAAATCTATTAGTTTCTAATGGAATAATAATTATTGATAATATGCTTTGGCACGGTGATGTGGCAGATGAAACTAAACAAGACTCTCAAACAAAAACTATACGTGATTTAAATTTAAAAATACAAAATGACACAAGGGTGGAATTCTCTCTTCTGCCATTATCTGATGGATTATCGTTTATAAGAAAGAAATAATAAAGACTTGAATTAAACACAATCATCCCCACATGATAATTGTCTGTATGCCATTGTGGGTGCGGGCAAAATAAACTTGCTTAATAAAGGAGTTATTATGACTAGAAACCTATCCGTTTGGAATTCTCTAAGACCATTCTCTGTTGGATTTGACTCAATTTTTGATGAATTTGATAGAATGTTGGAGTCTACGGAACGATACAATACAAATTATCCACCTTACAATATTCATAGAGTTGATGAGCATAACTATAAAATTGAAGTTGCTCTCGCTGGATATAGTAAAGAAGATATTGAGATTGAATTAAAAGAAAACAACTTAACTGTTAGAAATAAACCTAAAGAAAAAGTGGTTAATGAAAATGGCAATGGTGTGATCCATAAAGGAATCTCAACAAGACAGTTTGAAAGATCGTTCACAATTTCAGAAGACATCAAAGTTAAAGATGCTGAATTGAAGAATGGACTTTTAGCGATTGATTTGGAGAGAATTATTCCAGAAGAAAAAAAAGCTAGACTTATTTCAATAAAATAGTTTTGATAGGGGCCCAAAGTGGCCCCAACATTTTTAACTTTAAATTTAGAATAAATCTAATTTTATGAATTTTAACAACACTGATATTAAAAAAAAATTTATATAGATCTACATTCGTATTCTGATAATTTTTAATAAGATTCTTAATCATAGAACGTGGAGATATTTATTATCTCCACAAAAAAAGAAGGTTAAATGAAAATTATTTTTAGATTACTATTGATACTAATTGCATCTACCATTTCACTAAACTTGTTTGCCAAAGAGGTTAATGTTTATTCTTACAGGCAGCCGATTTTAATAGATCCTTTCTTTGAGGAATTTACAAAATCGACTGGCATAAAGGTAAATGTTTTACATGCAAAAAAAGGATTACTAGAAAGAGTTTTAGCTGAGGGTGAAGATACACCTGCTGACTTGGTATTAACAGTCGATATAGCAAGATTAAACCAATTTGTTGAAAAGGATATTTTGCAACCAATTAATTCAGATATTTTGAATATGAATATCCCAAATCATTTAAGAGATAGTAATAATAAATGGTTTGCACTTTCAAAGAGAGCTAGAATTGTTGCAATCTCAAAAGAACGAGTGTCAAAAAACTCAATTAAAAGAATAGAAGATCTATCTGACACAAAATGGAAAGGTAAAATTTGTACAAGACCTGGCAGCCATGACTACAATAGATCACTTTTAGCTTCAATTATTGCTGCAAATGGAGAAGCTTTTGCTGAAGAATGGGCAGCAGGCATTGTTGCAAATTTAGCACGTAAACCTGAGGGTAATGATAGAGCTCAAGCAAAAGCAATTTATGAGGGTGTCTGCGATATTGCTGTAATGAATACCTATTATTTTGGAAAAATGAAATTTAATGAAAAGAATCCAGAACAAAAAGAATGGGCTAACTCAATAGAGTTAGTTTTTACTAACCAAGAAGACAGAGGTAATCACATAAATGTTGCTGGTGGAGGTGTAATTAAGTACTCTAAAAATAAAGACAACGCGATTGCACTACTTGAATTTTTGACTCAACCAAAAGCCCAAGTCCTCTACAGTTCTATAAACTATGAATATCCGGTTAATCCAGATATGAAATTAACTGATGAGTTAAAATCATGGGGTGAATTTAAAGAAGATAAACTGCCTGTTGAAAAACTAGCAGAACTTGCTCCCATAGCTCAGAAAATCATTGATAGAGTAGGCTGGTAAATTATAGGTTAACTGTTTTGATAAATTTTAATTTATGGTCTAATTCTGTGGCGATAATTGCTTTAGTAATTATCGCCCCTATTTTTTCAATATTTTATTACGCAATCTTAGGTGATACATCACTATGGCCACATCTTTTTTCTACTGTTTTGCCCAGATATCTTACCAATACAATAATTCTAATGTTTGGTGTTGGAGGATTAAGTTTAGTCTTTGGTTTGACTACTGCTTGGATAGTGACAAGATATAATTTTTTTGGGAAAAAATTTTTTGAATGGATGTTATTATTACCAGCTGCTGTCCCAGCTTATATTATTGCCTATACTTATACTGATTTTTTTGAATATGCTGGTCCTCTTCAATCATTGCTAAGAGACATATTTGGTTGGACGAGCTCAAAAGATTACTGGTTTCCAAATGTGCGATCAATGGGAGGTGCAATTTTGGTAATGTCTTCTGTATTGTATCCATACGTATATTTAATGACTAGAGCATCATTTATAACGACACCTATATCTTTTTTTCAAACTAGTTCTATTTATGGAAGGAATTCCTTCTTCAATGTTGCTATTCCATTTGGTCGTCCTGGTATAATTGCTGGCTTGGCCTTAGTACTAATGGAAACAATTTCTGATTTTGGGACAGTTGATTATTTTGCAATTGAAACATTAACCTTAGGCGTATTTAATGTTTGGTTAGGAATGAATAGTCTATCTGGCGCATCACAGATTTCTAGTATTTTATTTATGATTGTTATAGTACTTTTAACTTTAGAGTATTTGGGTAGGCGTAGCAGAAAATTTCATGAAAAATATAGTGGTGCATCTTATACACCAACCCAAACAGTTTCTGGTATCAAAAATTCTTTATTGTTTTTAATTTGCTTAATACCTTTAAGTCTTGGTTTTATAATACCTGTTTCAATTTTATTGAATTTTGTAATTAAAGGTTATTCTGTAATAAATTTTTTTGAAATTTTTCAAATAACACTATCAAGTATATCTTTAGCATTTATTTCTTCATCATTCATAATGTTGCTATCCTTATTAATGATTATAGTTGGAGCATATAAATCAAATAATTTCCAAAAAATTTTAATATTTTTTGCTTCTTCTGGTTATGCTTTTCCAGGAACAATTCTTGCTGTTGGAATAGTCGTATTTGTTGGGTGGCTTAATGATTTAATTTATTTTCGTATGAGTTATGCCGTTGGCGGATTTATAATTTTATTATTTGCGTATAGTATAAGATTTTTAGCTGTTGGTAATGGAGCAATTACATCAGGTATTTCAAGAATTCATCCAAACTTATTAGACGCATCAAGAACAATGGGTGTTAGCTTTTTCAAAAGTATAAGAAAAATTATATTACCCTTGCTGTATACAAATTTATTAGTTGGAGGAATATTAGTTTTCGTAGACATCTTAAAAGAACTTCCAATAACACTTTTATTAAGACCATTTAATTTTGAGACACTAGCAACCTATGTTTATCAATATGCCTCTGATGAAATGTTGGAGGAGTCAGCATTTGCAGCTCTAATTATAGTTATTGCTGGATTAGGACCGGTAATTTATCTTAACAGAACAATTACTAAATCAATAAAAAACTAAAACTTAATTCTTAAAAATATAAGCCTGATCATTATCAATTTCTATCTCGACTGCAGATGATTGTTTTGGATTAAAGTCAGCAGGCATGTGGCTATGAACATGAACAACTTCATTATTATTATCTAACACAGATAAATGGATAAAACTAAATGACCCCATTAATTTTGACGCCATAACGGTTCCCTTAATTCCATTAACTGGTGTTGGTTGTTTGTTGAGTTTTATACCTTGAGGTCTTATGTGTACTACAACTTTCTCACCTTCTAAATTTCCAGGTGTTTTAATTTTCCCAACCGGTGTGTAAATGTGAGATTCTTTAACAACACCTTCAAATTTATTTGTTTCACCAAAAAAACCTGTAACATATGAATTTTTTGGATTGTTATAGAGATCATTCGGAGTTCCTGACTGTACAATCGAACCTGATTTATCAAAAATATTTATATGATTTGAGATAAACATTGCTTCGAAAGGATCATGAGTGACTATAATTACAGACACATTTGATTTTTGTAATAGATGCAGCGTATCATCTCTCACCTCTTCTCGAAGGCTTAAATCTAAACTTGAAAAAGGCTCATCTAATAAAAGTAAATCGGGTTGTGAAATTATAGATCGTGCAAGTGCAACTCTTTGTTGTTCACCACCACTTAACTCGTGTGGGTATTTATCTAGTGAATTAGGTAATTTTATTAGTTCAATAATTTCATCAACATTATTAGTTGAATTCTTAGCATTAGTTGGAAATCTCAAATTTTCTTTTACTGTCAAATGTGGGAATAAAGCGTAATCTTGAAACAAAAAACCAATTTTTCTTTTTTCTGTAGGTAAGTGTTTTGCAGTACTACTTACTTCTTCACCATTAATAATAATTTTACCTGACTGTACTTTTTCAAGACCTGCTATGAGCTTTAATAAAGTAGTTTTTCCACTACCTGACGGTCCCAAAATACAAGAGATACTATCTTTATTGAGATTAAAATTAATATTATTTAAAATTTTTTTATTATTAATCGAATGAGTAAGATCTTTAACTTCAACAGCAATCATAAAATACCTATTACACTAAAATTAAACTTGGGGAAATTTATCTAAAATTTCACTTTCCCATTCAAGAAACTTTTTTGATCTATTATCAGGACTTGGATGTGATCCCATAAATTCAGGCACCCTTCCTTCTTGACCTGCCATCATTCTTTGCCATAATTTAGCAGGTTCTTTAATATTAAATCCAGCAAGATTCATAAATCCCATACCTAAATAATCAGCTTCACTTTCCATTTTTCTACTAAATGGAAGAAAAATACCATACTTAACCACTGAGTTGTAAACATTACCACCTACGTTACCAACTCTAAAAGATTTATTTAAAAGTTCAGCGTATTTACTTCGCGATATTCCAATTGTTGCCATTTGCATCATAGATGCTTGGGTTAATTTTTCAACAGTGTGTCTAGCAAATGCATGCGCAATTTCATGGCCCATCACTGCAGCAATCCCGTCATCATTTTTACAAACAGGAAGTATACCAGTGTAGAAAGCAATTTTCCCACCAGGCATACACCATGCATTTTTTGTTTCAGACTCAATTAAAGCAAATTGCCAATTAAAATTTTCTACAGGATTTTTTTCACGCTTATTAAGATAAAATGTATCTAGAGAGGTATAAATTTCTTTTCCAATTTCTTCAATTTTTTTAGATTCATCTGTGTTATCTAATAAAATTTTATCTTCTTTAGCTTTTGATAAAAATTTTGAATATGTTTTCTCAACTTCTTGATTTAAAGATCTTTCATTGGGATAAATTTTTGGAGTACCAAGAACACCACCTCCCATTAAAATTATAGGTAGATTGCTATCATATAAATTTAACTGACTTCGATTTGTTAATGGTACTTGTGTACAAGAAGGTAAAATCATCGAACCACATAAAGAGCAACTTGCGCCAAAAACAAAGTTTCTTCTGTTTATTCTTGCTTCCATATTATTATTATATAGGTAATTTTATTTATATGAATATTTTTAATTCAGTTAAAAAAGCAGAAATTCATGTTCATTTAGAAGCAACCATTACGCCAGATTTATGTAAGAAATTTGCCAAACGTAATAATTATGAAATACCTGAAGAAATGTTTGGCTCAAAGTATGCATACCAATGGGATGATTTTTATGATTTTATAAAAAAATATGACATCGTTACTTCTGTCATACATACGCCAGAAGATTATTTTGAATTAACGTATGAATATTTAAAAGATTGTGCAGCTAACAATGTTCTTTATGTCGAAGCGATGATTTCCTCAACTCATGCTAAAGAAAAAGGGATGACCTATCATTCTTTTATTGAAGGAGTCTATGAAGCTTCCAAAAAAGCTGAAGAAGATTTTGGTATTGTTTCACGTTATATAATGAATGGGATCAGACATTTAGGACCAGAGTCAGTACAAGGAACTGCAGAGGAAGTTTTAAATAATCCCCATCCTTGTTTAGTTGGTTTTGGTCTGGCTGGGGATGAATTGCATTTTCCTCCAAACTTATTTGTTGAAACATTTGATATGCTAAAAAAAGAAAATTTTCCAATTACGGTTCATGCAGGTGAATGGGATGGTCCTGTAAATATAAGAAATGCTATTAACCTTCTGCATCCAACAAGATTAGGCCATGGTGTTCGATCAATAGAGGATCCTGATTTAGTTAAAGAAATAATTGATAAAGATATTATTCTAGAAACTTGTCCAACAAGTAATATTGCAACTAAAATTTATAAAGATTATGTAGATCATCCTGTGAAAACATTATTTGATCAAGGGGTAAAAGTAACAGTGAATTCTGATGACCCTCCTTTTTTTAATGCAACGATAAACGGTGAATACAAAGTCATGGAAAATTTAGGCTTAAATGAAAAGGAACTAACCTCCCTTACTCATAACGCAGTTAAATATTCTTTTTGTGATGAAGAAAATAAAACTAAATTATTAGCTAAATTAAACTAGACAATTTTACTAAAGGTCTTGCACCATAATGCGAAATAATTTCCGCAGCAGCAATTGATGCATAATTACCGCATTCATCCATTGCTTTCCCTTTAGAATAACCAAATAAAAAACCAGCTGCAAATAAATCCCCAGCTCCAGTTGTATCTACAACTTTTTCTACTTTTTTTGCAGCAACTTCAGTGATGTCATTACCAGAAACAATAACTGATCCACTACTTCCTTTGGTAATAGCAGCTATTATATTTAATGATTTTGCATATTCTAGACCTTCTTCAAAACTTTCTGTTTGTGCCATTGCTTTGATTTCATCTTCATTAGCAAAAAGAATATCAACATTCTCAGTTATTAATTCTTTAAAAGAGTCTCTGTGTCTATCAACACAAAAAAGATCAGATAAAGTAAATGCAATTTTTTGATTATCGGATTTGCAAATATCCACCATTTTTTTCATAGCCTTTTTTGCATTTTCATTGTCCCACAAGTAACCTTCCAAATATGCAATCTTATGATTTATAATATCATCCTCTTTTATATCTTCAGGTCCTATTAATGTCCCAGCACCAAGAAAAGTACACATTGTTCTTGTTCCATCTTCTTCAACAAAAATTGTACAACATCCAGTTGAAATATCAGGAGATGTAAATCCCAATGGAAATTTTAGTCCTTCCCGGATCATATCTTTTTGAAGGTATACTCCAATTTCATCATTTTTAATTTTTCCAATAAAACTTCCATTACCGCCAAAAGAGGTGATACCAAACATGGAGTTACCAAGGGAACCTCCGCCTGCCATTTCTCTGATGGAATAACTTTCATGCAAATTATTTTTTAAGTTTTCATCAATAAGATTCATAGAATCTCTATTAATTTCATGCTTTTCAATTTCACTTTGATTGGAAGGAATTATGGCATCTACCATAGCATTTCCAATTCCAACTACATCTAATTTATCACTCATTTTTGTTTAATTATTATAGGTACTAATTGTACTATAATGACTCCAACAAATATTGCAAGGCATCCAAGTATTTTTTGTGTGTCTAAAATTTGATTTAAAAGTATCCAACCTGCTATTGCAGCAAAGACTGACTCCATTGATAAAATAATAGCAGCAGGAGCAGGATTAGCTTTATGTTGAGCAATAATTTGAAGTGTATATCCAATGCCAGCAGAAAAAATACCTGTATATAAAATTTCAAACCATTCAATTTGCATATTTGACAGCTTTGGTTCCTCCCACATAAAAGCTAAGATCATAGATAAAATAAAAACAATGAAGTACTGAATACTTCCAAATAAAAAAGGACTGTTAAGTTCTTTCATAAAAATATCGATACAAATAATATGTAAGGCAAAAAATAAAGCAGCAATAAACAAGAGTGAATCTGATTGTTGAATTTCAACTGATTGATTAGAGGACAAAAGATATGATCCATACAAACAAAGTAAAATGGCAATCCAGATAATCCAGTGTACCTGTTTTTTAATTATGAATCTTGAAATTATACCAACAAAGGGAACGTAAAGAGTGCTAAGAAAAGCAGCATTTGATATTAATGATTTTTGTAAAGCGTATTGTTGAAGACCCATACCACCAAAAAGAAAAAAACCTGTAGCTAAACAAAGATAAACTTTTTTTCTATCACTTAATATTTTAACAATATTTTGTTGTTCTAGATAAATCGCAAATGGAATTACTGTTAAAAAAGCAAAAAAGAATCTTCCAAAGCTAAAAGTAAAAGGACCTATGGCTCCCATTCCAGTAGTTTGACTGACAAAAGCTGTTCCCCATATAAGTGAGGCAATTAACATGAGTATGTTAGCTCTTGTATGACTCATAAAAATATTTGATTACTTATTTTATTGTTTATCTTTATTAATCCACCAAGACTCAATTACAATTCCGTAAAGTGGAATTTCATCTGGGTATTCAAAAAAATCCCAATAAGCAATTCTGTCTTTGTTGCTATGATAAAGAGGAACAACATAGTGACCCCATAACAATACTCTATCAAGTGCGTGGATCGCCGTTGTCAATTCTTCTCTATTTGTTGCACTAATTAGTTTTTCAATTAATGCATCAACTGCTGGACTATTGATACCAGGATAATTTCTGCTTCCATCTTTTTGACCAACTTCTGATCCCCAATAAAATTGTTGCTCATTTCCTGGACTTAAACTGACTCCCCAATATCTTTTAATCATATCAAAATCATAACTTAACAAACGTTCTTGATACTGTGATGAATCAACAGTTCTTACATCCATTGTAATGCCAAGTTTTTTTAAATTACTTTGATAGGCTAAGGCAATTTTCTCATCAGATGGACTGACAATCAAGAACTCAAACTTGAATTCTTTTCCATCTTTTACCAGTTTTCCATTTTCAACAAACCATCCCTCTTTTTCAAGTATTTCTTTTGCTTTCAATAAATTTTTACGGTCATTACCACTTCCATCCGTAATAGGTGGCGTAAATGATTCGGTAAATACCTCTGCTGGAATTTCATCTTTCCATACATTCAGTAATTCTAACTCATTTTTTGACGGTAAGCCTGAAGAGGCTAATGGTGAATTATCAAAATAACTATCTGTTCTCACATAAGCATTTTGATATATTGTTTTATTAATCCATTCATGATCATAGGCATAACTTAAAGCAAGTCTTACATTTCTATTATTAAATATGTCACGTCTTGTATTCATCACAAGACCATTCATTCCAACAGGTCTATCGTTATTCATTTCTGTCAGTATTACCTCTCCATTCTGAACAGCTTTGAAATCATATTCTGATAACCAACGTTTAACATTGTACTCTCTTCTAAAGTCGTATTCACCAACCTTAAATGCTTCAACTAAGACATTTGAGTCTTTGTAATAATCATAAATAATTGTATCAAAATTATAGAGACCTTTATTTACTGGTAAATCTTTTGCCCAATAATTTTCAACGCGTTTGTATTTTATTTGACGGCCTGGATCGAGACTATCAACTTGGTATGGACCACTGCCTAGAGGGATATCTAAAAATGTTTTTGTAACATCAAGATTTTCATAAAACTTTTTTGGAATGATAGGAAGAAAGCCCGCAATAATAAGAGGCAATTCTTTATCTTCATTATTTTCAAAAATCATTTTTATTCCATCATTTCCAATCAATTGAGTTTCAACAACTTTGCCATATGTTTTTTTCTGATTTGGAGTACCTTTTGTTTGAAATGTTTCTAGACTAAACAATACATCATCGCGTGTTATTGGTGAGCCATCATGAAAGGTTGCATTTGCATTTAAATAAAAAGTTATAGATGATCTATCTTCAGGCAGTTCTACTTTTTCAGCTATTAAACCATAGAGAGAGAATGCTTCATCCCATACTCTTCTCATTAACGTATCATTAACATACCCAAGTCCAGCAGCTTTAGAACCTTTAAATGCTACTCTATTAAGATTATCAAAAGAACCATATGATCCAAATTTTACCGTTCCACCTTTAGGTGCATTTGGGTTTACATAATCTAGATTTTCAAAATCACTGGCATACTTTGGTGTTCCATGCATTGCAATTCCGTGAACTTTTTCACTGTACGCATGTTTGTTAAGTGCAATTATTGAAGTTAAAATGGCAAATGCGATTAGAAATTTTTTCATAGATATATCCTATCAAAAAAAAAGACAGATTTGTAATGAAATATAAATTTAAAAAATTATATAAATAGAATGCAAACCCTTAAATTAATTTCGGTACTTATAATATTATGTATTGGACATAGTATTCATGCAGCAGAAGTTGATATTTTTAAAGGTATGAAACTATATGCTGAAAATTGTGCAGGGTGTCATATGGGTAATTTAGCAGGTCATGAAGAGTGGGATAAATCGTTAGATGAAGATGGCCATAGAAGAGCACCTCCTCTTAATGGCACTGGGCATACTTGGCACCACTCTCCTGCACAATTATTTCATGTCATTAAATATGGTTTTAAAAAATCAAATCCTGATTATGAAGGTAAAATGCTTGGTAATGATGCGTTATCAGATGACGATGTTTGGTCTATTCTTGAATTTATCAAAAGTACATGGCCAGAAAAAATACTAAATAAATATAACTCCCATTATAAAAGCTAAGATTATTGAAGCAAATCTTCAATTTTAATATTTAAGATATATATTATTATTATGAAAATTTTAGGATCTGAAATCACACCCTATAAGACATATTTAAATAGACGTAAGTTTATAAAGGGATCTTTAGCAAGTGCTTTGTTGGCAACAGTATCATCATCAGCTTTTGCTAATCATGATAATAATTCTTCAATTTATAATAAATATTTAAATGAGAACGATAAACTCAATTCTTACGAAGAAATCACAACGTATAATAATTTTTATGAATTTGGGACTCATAAAAAACATCCGCATTTAAACTCTGGAAATTTTAAACCTAGACCATGGACAATAAAAATAGATGGTCTCGTGAAAAAACCTCAAACATTTGACTTAGAAAAAATTTTATCAAACGTAACAATTGAAGATAGGGTTTATCGATTGAGATGTGTTGAAGCATGGTCCATGGTTATTCCTTGGCAAGGTTTCCAGTTATCTGAACTTATAAAAATGGCTGAACCTTTAAGTTCAGCAAAGTATGTTCAGTTTGTAACTGTATTCAGGCCGGAAGAAATGCCAGGTCAGCAAAAGAGAACAATTATCTGGCCATATAGAGAAGGGCTTCGAATGGATGAAGCAATGAATCCTCTAACAATATTAGCAACTGGATTGTATGGTCATGAAATGCCTAATCAAAATGGTGCACCCATAAGATTAGTTGTTCCATGGAAGTATGGTTTCAAATCAATTAAATCAATTGTGGAAATTAGATTTTTAGATACTCAACCTGAAACATCCTGGGAAACTTTAGCTCCTTGGGAATATGGTTTTTATGCCAATGTGAATCCTAACGTAAACCATCCAAGATGGAGTCAAGGAACAGAAAGACGAATTGGAGAGTTTAAAAGAAGAGAAACACTTATGTTTAATGGCTATGAAAAAGAAGTAGCACATCTCTATAAAGATTTAGATTTGACTAAATTTTATTAATGAATGTTTTCAACAAGAAATTTTAATCGCAGTAAACCTGTCTTATTTATTTTAATTCTATTTCCAAGTCTTCTCTGGGCGTACCAATTTGTTACTGGGAATCTTGGAGTAAATCCAATTGAAAAACTAATGGATGAGTTAGGTCTAATGGCACTTAGATTAATCATAATAACTCTTATGATTACAACTCTATCAAATATTAAACCTTTAAAATCGATAGTTGTATTACGAAGAATGATTGGACTTTTTGCTTTCTATTATGTTTGTTTGCATTTCTCCACTTACATAGTTTTAGATCATTTTTTAGATATGAAATTTATCATACAAGATATTATAAAAAGACCATTTATAACTTTTGGTTTTATAAGTTTTCTTTTTTTAATCCCACTTGCTAGCACTTCAACAAACAATATGATTAAACGATTAGGTTTTAAATTATGGAAGAAAATTCATTATTTAATTTATCCAGTAGCCATTCTGGCTAGTATGCATTTTTATGTTCTAGTTCGCGCTGATAAAACTGAACCAGTCATTTATATGGGAATAATTATCCTCTTATTACTTCACAGAATATTTAAAAGACTTACTCGTCCTCAGTTGGCTCAGTAACGGGGTTCATTTCCATACCGGCAGGACTAATATTACGTGGTAAAGGATTATATTGTGATTCAAGATCTTGAGGTTTAGTTCTTTGAGTCATTCTATACAAACCAAAAAGTCCTAGTAGTCCGTGTATTAAAAATAAATAGATATAAAAACCTACCGCTCCTAAAATTTCCATGAAAGTAGAAACAAACAAAGGTCCGATAATTGATCCAATACCAATAAGTATACCAAAGGTTGCACTTGCTGATACTATCTCATTAGGTTGTAAGAAGTCATTTGTATGAGCAACTGTAAGTGAATACATTGGTAAGCATGCAACTGAAAAAAGACCAGTAAAAATTAAGAATAAAGTTAGCGGCATAAAGTTTGCAAAAACAAAAAATAAACTCAAACCTGAAGCCATAAAAGAAACACCAATAAGAATAACACGTCTATCAATTCTATCTGACAAATATCCAATAGGCCATTGAGATAGGGCACCAGCTGATGTTATAATCATCATATACAGAGAAATTTCAAATAAGCTTAAATTAATAGATGAAGCATAAATTGCACCGTACCCAAAAACTGCACTATGCGATAAACCAGTTGCTAAGGCACCAACAAAACCTAAAGGTGAAACAGTATAAAATTCTCTTAAAGAAAAAAATTTAGGACTTTCTGTATTAGGTTGTTCTGTTGAAGATAAAAGAATAGGAAGAAGTGCGAATGATAATAAGATTGATACTAAAATAAATAAATCAACTTTAGCTGGATCACCTAAATTTAATAAAAATTGACCAGCTCCAACAAATACAAAAGTAATAATCATGTAAACGGAAAGTAATTGACCGCGAGTTTGATTAGTTGATTTTTCATTCAACCAACTCTCCATGATCACATAAATTCCAGCAAGACTTAAACCAGTTAATATTCGTATTAACATCCATGAATATGGATGAACAAATACTGAGTGTAATAATATAGCGATAGAGGCAAGCGATGCTAGAGCGGCAAAAACTCTTATGTGACCAACACGTTGTAAAAAACTTGGAATTGTTAACGCGCCAGTTAAGTATCCAACGTAATAACCAGCTATAATAAGTCCTGATGCAAAAAAACTAAAACCTTCTAAAACAGAACGAACACCGATAAGTGTTCCTTGCAAACCGTGACCAAGACTAATTAAAGCAAAGCCAAAAAAAAGGGCCCAAGTGTTTTGTAGTACCTTAAACATCTTCTAAATTTTTATTAAAATTTTAGTATTCTTCTTCGCCGTCTTCTTTAGGTTTAATACCTTCGGCTATTGGATCAATTTCTGTTTCATCTTCTAATAAAACAGTATCATCCTCAAGATTGTCTTCATTGTTATCCAAATCCAAATTATCGATATCAAGATCATCATCTTTTTCTTTTGGTTTTGGAGGAATAGGATTAGTTAAAGGAGCAGCATTAGTACTTCCAGGTTTTCTTCCACGTCTTGGTCTAGTCATGGTAGTAACTTCAATTTCTTTACCACACTCAGGACATTCCAGTTCCGTTCTTCCTAAGTCGTAGTATTGCTTACTACACATTGGACATATTCTTTTTAAACCCCAAGATTCTTTGTACATTTCTACTCTTCTTTTTTTATAAATATTTTACCGCAATAACCACAAACAATTTTGTTCTCATTATTGAAGGTATAATAAACTGCGGGATGTCCTAAACCATCTTCACCACCATCGCAAGAGATAGTTTCGGTTTTTGGATCTACTTCCACAATATCCTCAGTCATAAAAGTCATATAAAATTTTCGTGCAAAAAGTCTATATTTTTTCCTTATAGAATTTGAAAATAAACAACCGAAATACCACTCACTATTAAAATAGAAGGTATTATTCGAGATTTTGCATTCTTCTCAAATAAAAAAAACATTCCAATAATTGCTGCAAACACAATGCTTATTTCTCTAATACTAGAGACATAAGCTATTTCTATAAATTGCATACTCCAAACAACAATTGCGTAACTACTTGTTGCAAATACACCAGCGGCAATCCCGGATCTAAAAGTGTACGTTTCTTTTTTTCGTAAACCATCTTTCGAGATCAAACCAATAATTAGTAAAGGTATTCCATTAAGTGTGAAGAGCCAGTAAATATAGGAAAAACCATTTTCAGAAAGCCTAACCCCAACCCCGTCAACTAAAGTGTAAGCAGTAATTAGAATAGCCGTTGATATTGCGAGAGCAAAACCTCTGAAGTTAAAAGATAAATTTTTAGAATAAGAAATTAAAAATAATCCAATACAAACAATTAATATTCCTACAAAACCAGCAACACTAATATCAGAACTTAAAAATAAAATACTAATGATCGCTACAAACAAACATGAACTTCCTCTAGAAATTGGATATATGTAAGAGAGATCACCGTACCTATATGAGTAGATAACATTTAGTCTGTAGAAGACATGAATGATGACGGTTGCTATTAAAAAATACCAAACCTCTAAATTTGGAAATGGAACAGTAAATGTTAAAGGTAAAAAAATAGTAACTTCTAAGACAGATGTTATACCCATTAACGATAAAGGGTTCTTACTTGATTTTATTATAGCACTCCAAACTGCATGACATAGAGCAGAAACAAGAATTAAGATAAAAATAAAATTTACTGACAATGTCATCAGTAGATAAGAATTTACTTCATGCCTGTCAAAGTAATTCCTTCAATAAATCGTTTTTGCGCGATTATAAAAGCAACAATAAGAGGAACAGTTACTGTAACTATCGAAGCCATCATAGGACCAAATTCGTCACTATCAATTCCACCTCTGAACTCTCTTATACCAAGTGGTGGAGTAAAGAGATCTCTATTTCCTGTTATTACCATACGAGGCCAGAAATAATCATTCCAGTGTGCAACAACTGAGAATATTGCAAAAGCAAGTAACGCTGGTATTGCAGTTGGAAGCATTACTTTCCATACGATTGCGTACTCTCCCATGCCGTCCATCCTGGCGGCATCAATTAATTCATCGGGCACAGTCATAAAAAATTGCCGCATTAAAAAAATTCCAAACACCGATATGGTCCAGGGAAGTA
Organism: uncultured Alphaproteobacteria bacterium; assembly: GCA_902622475.1. Lineage (GTDB taxonomy): Bacteria > Pseudomonadota > Alphaproteobacteria > HIMB59 > CACPNW01. Next base: position 30,488 of record CACNPW010000006.1, read on the forward strand.
TTAAGGCGGAATAGGTGTCAACTAATCCTGCCTGGGCCAACATAACATATAATGGAAGTGCAATTCCGTGAACTGGAATGAGTAAACAAAATAAAACCATCGAGAAAACAAATTCTCGTCCATAAAACCGTAACTTGGCAAGTGCATACGCGCACGGTAAAGCGACTAAAACCTGAATGATAAAGATTGATAAAGTAACAATGACACCATTCATTAAGTATCTAGGAATGGGAGCTTTTTCAAAAGCAAACCAATAGTTGTATTGATATGGCTTCATTGTACATGTTTCTTCTGAATAGCCAGTTTTAACACATACGGGAAACGTTTGAGTTTCTTGCGCACCAATAAGGCCACCAGAAATTGATTGGATTTCTTGCTGAGATTTTAATGACATTGAAACCATCATATAAAAAGGGAGCATTACTACGATAGCACCAATAATTAAGATTGCATGCTTCCAACCTTCCCCAATATATTGTTTAGCTTCCATTAATAATGTACCCTCTTCTCAATGACATATCTTTGGAAAAACGTTAACACAAGAATAAATCCAATAAAGACAACAGTGATTGCTGCACCTATACTTGTTAAGTTTTGTTGAATAGCTTTTTCAAAGATTGCATACATCATGACATACGTTGTTTTTGATGGACCACCTTTAGTAAGTATTTCGATGGTATCAAACACCTGAAATGTTCTAATGGTAGTAATAGTCACAACAAACAACGTTGTTGGACCAAGCATTGGCCATGTAACAAGTTTAAATTGCTCCCATGTAGATTTAGCCCCATCCATTTCTGCAGCTTGGTATAACTCCCTTGGTATACTTGTTAAGCCAGCTAAATATAAAACCATATTAAAACCAAAAGCCTGCCAAATTCCTATAAAACATACTGTCCAAATAGCAGTATTTTTTTGTTTTAACCAATATGGAAAATCCATGTTGTTTGCACATGCTACAGCATACCAACTTTCTTGTGAGTCTACCCATGGCAACCAATGAAAACCAAGAATGAATTCCCTTACTCCTCCACACCCATTTGCTAAAAAACTATTTACAATTCCTAATGTTGGATGAAGAGTAAATTCCCATGCAATTGCCATTGCAAGAAGAGTTGCCATAACTGGAAGAAAGAAAATTGTTTTATATATATCAGCGCCAAACCTTAGTGAATTTAAGAGCATAGCAGCACATAATCCAAGTACAACAGAAATTGGAACGACAACAATAACATACGTCGCTGTGGCCCAAATCATTTTGACATATGTTTTTCGATTGAACATTTTGTCATAATTTTCTAGTCCAACCCACTCGAATGTTTTGTTTCCTAAATTATAGTCAGTAAAAGAAATTCCTCCTGCAAGAAAAAGAGGAAAGATTAAAATAATTATCATCAGTATGATTGCTGGTGCAATAAACCATATGTGAGCTTTTGAATTATGCATTAGTAAATTGAACTCTCATTCCTGCTTCATTAAATAGTAATGCTTTATCTGAAACTCTTTTAATATTCACTTTTGAACCGTTTGAAATTTGGTGTGTAAATTGTGGTAATCCTCTTACAATTATTTTATTTGAACCGTCTTCAATATTTACATGAAAGAAAATATCTGAACCTAAATTTTCTCTATATGCAACTGTTCCACTAAATGTATTTTCATTACTTTCATTTGTAATTTCTAAATGTTCTGGTCGAATACCAATATGTAAGTCTGTATTACTTTCAGAACTTTTTCTTTTTAGGTTAACGTTGAGAAAACCAACCGTCCCACCAGAGTCCGCAGTTCCTTTAAATATATTTATTTTTGGACTTCCAACAAATTGAGCTACACTTAATGAGGAAGGATTGTCATATACTTCTTGAGGCGTATCTAGTTGTAATAAATTTCCATCAATCATAACAGCCATTCTAGAAGACATAGTTAATGCTTCTGCTTGATCATGTGTTACGTAAACAAAAGTAGTTTTAAGTGAATTATGAAGCTCAGATAGTTCAGATCGCATGTGAACTCTCAGAGCCGCATCTAAATTTGAAAGAGGTTCATCCATTAAAAAGGCAACAGGCTCTCTAACCATAGCACGACCAAGAGCAACTCTTTGTCTTTGACCACCTGACAATTGTCCTGGTTTTCTATCCAATAGTTCTGAAATTTTTAGAGTTTCAGAAGTTTTATTTACTAATTGATTTATAGATTCTGTTTTCTCTTTTTTGCTTGGAGAAAAATTACCAATTAAGGGCAGTCTTTCAAATGCATTATAGTCTCTTAGTCTTAATGGAGTTTCTAAATTTCTTCTTACTGTTAGATGAGGATAAAGAGCATATGATTGAAATACCATTGCCAAATCTCTTTCACTGGCTCTAACTCTATTTACATTTTTATTATCTATTAATACATCGCCTGAAGTCTGCTGTTCCAATCCTGCAATTATTCTAAGTAACGTAGATTTACCACAACCAGATGGACCAACTAATGTTAAGAATTCTCCATCGTTTATATCAACATTCAAATTATTAAGCACCTGTGTAGACCCAAATGACTTTGAAATATTTTTAAGTGATATTGTCCCCACTCATTCCCCCTATATCTTAACTTTAATCTACAAAATTTTATTAAATTTGAGAATATTTTAAATCTATTTATTTCAGTTTTATTTCAATTTTATTAACAAATATTCAAATTATGATTGAGTTTAACTACCAGATAACTATAAATTTGTATTTTTAATAATATATATTAGTTGAATTTGTGTCCGATAATTTAGAAATTAATAAAAGAGAATATCCAAGCTCTTTCTCAAAAACTGCTATTGTTATATGCCTTGATGGTAGTCAAAAAGAGTATCTCGAAGAAGCATCAAAATCTAATCTTACACCAAATCTTGATAAATTAATTGCAAGTGGTGAAAACCTACTTGTTCACAGCGCTATTCCAAGTTTTACAAATCCAAATAACATTTCGATTGTAACAGGCCAACCAAGTTCTGTACACGGTATATGCGGAAACTTCTTTTATACACCTGAGACTGGTGAAGAAGTAATGATGAATGATCCAAAATATATGCGAGCACCAACTATTTTTGAAAAATTTTACAATTCTGGTTCTAAAATTGCTCTTGTTACTGCAAAAGACAAGTTGAGAACACTTTTAGGAAACGGATTAAGTTTTGATGATGAGAGAGCTATTTGTTTTTCTGCTGAAAAATCTGATCAAGCAACAAAAGATCTCAATGGAATAGATAATGTAAACGATTGGTTGGGGATGCCAGTGCCAGAAGTATATTCTGAAGGACTTTCTGAATTTGTAATGGCTGCAGGTGTAAAGCTTCTTGAAGAGTTCAAACCAAATATCATGTATTTATCGACTACAGATTATATTCAACACAAATATGCACCGGGAAACGAAACAGCAAATAAATTTTATGCAATGTTTGATAAATATATTGGTCTTTTAAATAAGGAGAATGTTTCTATAATCATCACAGCAGATCACGGTATGAAACCAAAATCAAAAGAAGATGGTTCACCTAATGCAATATTTTTACAAGATTATTTAGATAAAAAATTTGAACCAAACATGGCTAAAGTTATTCTACCAATTACAGATCCATATGTCGTTCATCATGGTTCACTTGGTTCTTTTGCAACAATTTATTTAGAAGACAAGAGCAAGGTAGATTCAGTTGTAAATGCTATTAAAGAAATAAAAGATATAGAAGTTGTTTTAACAAAAGACGAAGGATGCTCTACTTATAATTTACCTCCAGACAGAATGGGTGATATTATATGTATGTCTTCAGAATTTATGACTATTGGTTCATCAGAAGATAAACACAATCTTTCTGGATTAAATGAACCTTTACGTTCTCATGGAGGACTCCATGAAAGAGAAGTGCCATTTATATCAAATTTAAAATTGCAAAATTTAGATACTAGCAAACAATTATATAACTATGATGCATTTTACTATGCAATTAACGGAGCCTTATGATGCACAAAAAAATGATTAATGAAGCAATGCGTATAGCTGGAGAAAAAGTTACTTCAGATAAAACAATAAATGTTGAGTACCCTTTTACAGGTGAAGTAATCGGAACGGTCCCGGCCGGTACTGCAGAGCATGCAAGAAAGGCTTTAGATATTGCTGCAAATTATCAGCCTAAACTTACAAGATATGAGAGACAAAAAATTCTTCAAACTGCTGCAGAAGTACTTGTTAAAAGAAAAGAAGAAATTTCTGATATTATTACTTTAGAGCTTGGTATCTCAAAACAAGATTCTTTATACGAAGTAGGAAGAGCTTTCGATGTATTTTCATTAACGGCTCAACTTTGTATTCATGATGATGGTGAAATATTTTCTTGTGATTTAACTCCGCATGGAAAAGCGAGAAAAATATTTACCATAAGAGAGCCCTTAACTGCAATTTCAGCAATCACTCCATTTAATCATCCTTTGAATATGGTAGCGCATAAAATTGCACCTTCAATTGCAACAAATAATTGTACTGTATGTAAACAAACAGAATTAACACCTTTAACAGCAATGGTACTCGCTGATGTTTTATATGAAGCAGGTTTGCCACCCGAAATGTTTTCAGTTGTAACTGGATGGCCTCAAGATATCGGATCTGAAATGATCAAGAATCCAAACATTGATCTAATTACTTTTACAGGCAGTGTAGGTGTAGGAAAGTTAATTGCTGAACAAGCTGGATACAAAAGAACAGTTCTTGAGCTTGGCGGTAATGATCCTTTAATTGTTTTAAATGACTTAGATGGTGATGATCTTAAAAAAGCTGTTGAACTAGCAGTTACTGGTGCAACGAAAAACTCTGGTCAACGTTGTACAGCTGTTAAAAGAATACTGGTTCAAGAATCCATTGCAGATCAATTTGTTGAAATGGCTCTTGAGCGTGCTAAGAAAATTAAATTTGGTGATCCTATGAATATGGAAACAGACTTAGGTACTGTTGTTAATGCTCAAGCTGCAGAACTTTTTGATAAAAGAGTTTCAATGGCAGAAGAAGACGGTGCAAAAATTTTATATCACCCTGGAAGAAAAGGTGCTTTGTTACCTCCAATAGTTGTAGATCATGTTGATCCTAAAAGTGAATTAGTTTTAGAAGAAACATTTGGTCCAGTTATACCAATCATTCGTGTGCCTAATGACGATGAAGCTGTAATGAAAATATCTAATTCAACCGCATTTGGATTATCATCTGGTGTATGTACAAATAACTTCAGGCGAGCAAAAAAATATATTCAAGGTTTAAATGTTGGCACTGTAAATATTTGGGAGGTTCCAGGCTATAGAATTGAAATGTCACCTTTTGGAGGAATTAAAGATTCAGGTCTTGGTTATAAAGAAGGTGTAATTGAAGCAATGAAAAGCTTTACTAACGTAAAAACTTTCTCACTACCTTGGTAAAAAACAAGTTTTTCTCTAAATTTTTTTATTTCTGTGGAAAAATAAGCTTATTTTTTAGTAATATTTTCGTAATAAAATTGTAACCCTTTCGAGCTACATGTTAGATTAAATTATTATATTCAATCGGGAGGATTAAATGAAAAAATTAATTACAGGATTGGCAGCCGTATTAGCTTTCGGTTTTTATGGTTCTGTTAATTCAGCTAAGTCTATTGAAATAGAAGTAGCTTATCCTTATTCAGGATTATTCGATGTAACGTTTCAAGCTATTATGCCAGAGTTTGAAAAAGCGCATCCAGATATTCAAGTTAAATTTAGAGCAACTTATGAAAACTATGAAGATGCAACTGCAACAATTTTTAGAGAGTCTACTTCAGGTAACTTACCAGATGTAACGATGCAAGGTCTTAACAGACAAGCACCTCTAGTAGATAAAGGTATTGCAAAGTCTTTAGAGCCATTTATTGCAAAAGAAGCAGCTTTTGAAAAAGATGGTTACCATTCTGCTATGTTAAGTCTTTCAACATTCGGTGGTGAAGTTTATGGATTACCATTTTCTGTATCAACGCCAGTTGGATATTACAACATGGATCTATTAGCTGAAGCAGGTGTAGATAGTATTCCAACTAACTGGGACGAAGTTATTGCAGCATGTAATAAATTGGAAGCAGCAGGTAAAGGAACTCTATACTTTGGTTGGAACATCACAGGTAACTGGTTCCACCAAGCATTAATGCATACTCAGAACGTTCCAATGGTTAAAGATGGAGCTGTAAATATGGGTGGTGATGCAGGACTTGCAACGTTAGAGCAAATGAAAGCAATCATGAGTGGATGTAATATGCCAAACTATTCAATTGCTGATGGTCAAGCTGCGTTCAACGCAGGTACTATTGGTATGATGTTCTGGTCTACTTCAAGCTTGGGTTCAGTTAATGCTGCAAAGGCAGACTTTGTTTTAAAAACTGCACCATTCCCTGGAATGGCTGGAGTAAACAATGGAACACCAGCAAGATTACCAGCAGGTGGAAACGCTGCAATGTTAGTGTCTACATCTGATGATCCAGCAAGAGTTGATGCTGCATGGACTTTCTTAAAGTTCATTACATCAGGTATCGGTGCTGCATTAGTTGCTGAAACAACTGGATATGTTCCACCAAATAAAGCAGCGAATGATTTATTAGGTGACTTCTATAGTCAAAACCCTAATAAACTTACTGCTGTTGAACAACTTCCACTTCTTGCTGATTGGTTTGCGTATCCTGGAGAAAATGGATTAGCTGTTACACAGGTAATCTATGATTTCACGGAAGAAATTGCTACAGGCGACGCTGATGATATGGCAGATCTTCAAGAAGAAATGATGGAAGAAATAAACGATCTTATGTAATTTGAGATTATTTATTATTAACTTTTTATTACAGCGGCTTTATAAAAGCCGCTGTTTTATTTTAAATTTAAATGGGAGTAAAAATAGATGCCTCTTACAACAACTACAATAGGTGCTTATCCAAAACCTAAACAAACACCCATTCAAGATTGGTTTTTAGGGACAAAATCAGAAGAAGAGAGAAAAGCATCAAAAGGATTATTATCAAATTGGTCACCTGGCGCATATGAAAAAGCATTAGAGTCTGCAGGTGCGGATGCTGAAAAATTATTTTTAGCAGCAATTAAAGAAGTTATAACTGATCAAGTAAGTGCGGGTATTGATGTTCCAACAGATGGGGAAGTTAGGCGTGAGAGTTATGTATTATATCAATGTCGATTTTTAAATGGTGTAAGTTTTAAGGAAGTTACACATAAGTCAGTAAGACAGGGTGCGTTCGAAGCTGACCTTCCAACTATTGTTGCACCAATTTCAAGTAAAGAAATACGTATGCATTTAGACTGGAAGAGTGCACAACAATTTACAAAAAACCCAGTTAAAATTACGCTACCTGGACCAATGACAATTACAGATTCAATTGCCAACAATTACTATGATGACATGAAAAAACTTGGTTTTGATTTAGCATTAGCCCTCAATAAAGAAGTTAAAGCACTTGTAGATGCAGGTTGTCAGTATATTCAAATTGATGAACCAGTATTTGCTAGAAAGCCTGATGAAGCTCACTCATATGGTATGGAAAATTTAGAAAGAATGATGCATGGTATTCCTAAAGAAGTGCAACGCGTTTGCCATATTTGTTGTGGTTATCCCAACTCACTAGATTCAGAAGGGTATAAAAAGGCTGATCTAGATGCTTATGATAGAATTGCATCACTTGTAGATGATTCAACTATTGATGAAGTATCTTTGGAAGATTCACATAGGCATAATGATTTAAATCTTTTAGAAAAATTTACTAAAACAAAAGTAATTTTTGGATTTATTGATATTGCAAAAAGTAGAATGGAGTCTGTTGAAGAAGTAAGAGTTCGTATCAAAGATTCACTTGAACATATTGATGAACACCGTTTAATAGCTGCACCAGATTGTGGTTTAGGATTCTTTACCCGAGAACAAGCAATTGAGAAAATGACAATTTTAACTAAAGCGGCAAAATCAATTTAAGGTAATGTGGAATTATTTTAACCCTGTTGAAATTATCTTTGGAGAAAATAGATTTAAAGAAGTACATGATGCTCTTAAAAATAAAAAGTACATCATAATCACTCATCCAGAAGAAATTTTTAAAAAATATAGCGATGAATTAAAATCTTCTTCAAATCCACCTTTATCCATCATGACGGATGTTCAGCCTAATCCAGATTATAAGGATATTTTAGAGTTACAAAATAAATTTTCTTCAATTAATGAATCGGTAGATTATATTTTAGCTATAGGTGGTGGCTCTGTTACAGACACAGCTAAAGCAATTGCTGCATTTAAAGATAAACAAGAATATCTAACAGATTTTGTTCGCAATAAGAAAAGTCCAAGAGTAGAAAATCCAATTAAGATTATTGCAATACCTACAACTTCAGGAACATCAAGTGAGCTTACGTGTTGGGCCACAATATGGGATAAAGAAAAAAATAATAAATTATCTTTGGTGCATAAATCTCTTTATGCAGAAAAAGCAATTATCGATCCATCAATTATGGTTGATAAGCCTTTAGGCTTGACCATTTCAACAGGTTTAGATGCTCTCTCTCATTCAATGGAAAGTATTTGGAATATTAATGCAAACCCAATTTCTGCTTCTCATGCAATACAAGCATCAAAATTAGTATTAGAAAATTTACCACTTCTCACTAAAGATTTAAGAAATGTTGTATTACGTTCAAACATTGCACTGGCATGCGTTCATGCTGGCTTAGCGTTTTCCAATACGAAAACTGCTATTGCGCACAATCTATCATACCCTGTGACACTCAATTACGGTATTCAGCATGGTATTGCTTGTTCATTTACTTTACCCATGATTACTAAAAGTATGGTTGGAATTGATAGTGTCGCTGAGGAAAGACTAAAATTAATTTTTAACGATAATCTAGAGAATGCCGCAAATCATCTGAGTGAATTTATGCGTTCTTTGGAAGTTCCTCTGAACTTAAATGAAATAAAAGTTCCTGTTCAAGAATGGAATAATATAGTAGATGACGCGTTTTTAGGGGAACGAGGTAAAAACTTTATTGGCAATAAAGAAGCCTTCATCTCTTCTGCTAAATCAATGGGACTTTATTAGTAATGAAAAAAAATTTCAGGTTTTATGATAACAGACAAAAATATTTATTATTTGTCACAACAACAAATGAAAAAAATCAAATTGCTGATGCGATACGTCCTCACGTAAATAAAATTAAACCGCAAAAACCTGGTTTAAAAATATTTGATGCTGGGATGGGTGATGGTTCTTTACTTATGAATGTTATGCGTCAGTGCCACGAGGCCAGGCCTAACGTACCTCTATTAGTTTGCACAAAAGAAATAAGTATTGAAGATGTAAGATTAGGTTTGGAAAAATTACCCGATAGGTTTGTTGAGCATAAGAATACTGTTTTTGTAATTTCAAATTTACACTACGCTGAAGCCGCAAACCTAAAATCAAAAAATGACGTTAAACAGAAAAAAATTAATTGGAATATTATTAAATTAAAAGGTGACACCTCTCTTGAATTTGCCCAACAATTAAGAAAACAAAATGAATTTTTAGAAAAAAAATGGAATATAGAAATTAATAAAAAGTCAGGTAACCATACTTATAAGGAGCCTTCAGTCATGGTTATTTACCGTGAAGATCAAGAATTTAATGTTAATGAATTAATACCAACCAAAAAAAAATCAGATAATAAATTTGATCTTATTATTGCTTCACAGCCTTATCGTTCAAGAATTTCAGCAGAAAAGAAATCAAAATATGTCATCGAACCAATGATTCGAGCGTTAAAATCAAAAGGGAAATTATTAACTATTCATGCTTCAGGAAAAGATCCTGCTAATGAAATAATTCGTAAAATTTGGCCAAAAGAGGACCCCTTTCCTTCTCTTGGGAATAGTATCATTTCTTATCTTAAGAAAAATTTAGATAAAGAGTTATTAAGCAGTTTATCTTTTGGAGAAAAAAGAATTATTAAATGTAAACTGAGAGCTCTACCAACAGAAATCACTGGAGGTATAGCGACATCATTAGTTTTCTCTGCTTGGAATGCCTCTATATATGTCAATCAAATGGATGATGATAAAGTTATGAAAGTAGAAAAAACAAAAAATTACGAAAAAGTAGTTCAAAAAATTGTTGCTAAAAATAAAGGTCTTTATTTTAACAATGAAATATTTGTAATCGAAAAAAAATAATTTTTTATTTAAACCAATTAACTTCTGTTTTTAAAAAATCCTCTGTATGAATAATTAAGGCGTCAGATCGAATTATTGCAACATTATAATTTGTATCTGTATTTGCTGTCCCTAAACGATATTCATTTGAAAAGTTAGGTATTAGGGGAGACCAAGTACTTCTTGGGGAGGAAAAAGTAATACCACAATAAGAACCAGAACTTGTAATGTGTTGATGACCAAAAAAAATATGTTTTATTATCTTATTATTTTTAGTTAAAATTTGTTGAAACTCTTTTTTTTGTTGTAATCCTATTCCATCACTTTCCTCTTTTACTAATGCTAGTGGATTATGATGCATAAAGATGTACGTATCTGTATTAGTTTTACCTAAAATATTATTTAACCATTCTTGCCTCTTTTCACAGTAATGTCCTTGGTGAGTATTAATCAGATTAGTATCTATAAAAATTAAACGTTTATTATCTATATCCTTAAAGTATTGAATAAATCCATTTGGATCGGTTTCAATATTAGGAAAGTTTATTTTAAACTCATCTCTGTTATCATGATTACCTATAATGAGTTGAGGATTTAAATTCTTTGGCAGGCCTGCTTCATCAATGATTTTTATAAATAACTGATAAGAATCTTTATCACCTAAGTCTGTAATATCACCAGTGATGGCAAATAAATCTGCATCACCATGATTATTTTTTATATGACTTAATGCTTTTTTAAATTTACTGACAGGATCTATGCCATGAATCTTATCTATATAAATATGGGGGTCTGAAAGGTGAATAATTTTCATTATTAAATATAAATTTATAATTAGATCGCAGTTTTAAAATAAATATATTTATTAAATTCCTCTTTTAAGTCGATGCTAACTCTTGCATGTACTTTACCTTGTTTTCCATGAAATGATTGTTTTTCTTTAACTGGAAACACCCCTTCATGCCAAATGTTTGGATGAATATACAAACCTTTTGATCCATCACAATAAAATGCTTTGAAATGTTCTGGTTCGATGTCGTCTGTTGGTAAAGCTAAAGGACAAATAAATGGTTTATTTTCTGCAGGAAAAAAAAGCTGACCTCCATCAGGATGATAATTTGCATGCCATAGAAATATTTTTGTTGGATCTGAATATTTATCTTTTTGCAATTCTTGATCGGGGTTATTGGCATAACCCAGTATATATTTTCCATCTACTTCATAATCGCTCTTATGTTGGACAGCATTATTTTGTCCATAAAGCACATCACCTTGCCACCAGGTATCAAAAGAACCTTCGGTAGTTCCACCTTCATTACCAGTTCCTTCTTCTATGTCGCGCCATCCTTGTTTTGGCCAAGTAACAATTTCAATATCACTATTTTCAAAACTATCGATTAAATACCCATATCCTTTAAGATTTTCATTTGTTGCTTTAACTAATGGTATTTCAATTTCTTTTGTCATTGTTTTGTTAGTTTAATGTTAGTCCCAACTCAGTAACGACTTCTTTTACAGCTTTTATTGTATCCATCATGTCTTGTTCATTTAAATTACCAATACACCCAATTCTAAAAGTTTCTGCCACTGTTAGTTTTCCTGGATAAATTAAAAAATCTTTTTCACTAAGAGCATTATAAAATTTCTCAAAGTT